>RFVO01000001.1 GCA_009928005.1 Chitinophagia bacterium
GCCCTGTTTTTATTTTTAAGCATAGGGTCGGTAAAGTAGTTATCGGTGTAAACCAAGAAGAAGTCACTCATTGGTTTGAACCTATATTGCAAACGACTATTAATATTGAAGTTATTACTCTGTGTATTATATTGTACAAAAGTGGTCCAGAAAAGTTTTGTACTAAAATTCCACTCTACTCTAGGTTGTAACAATACTAAATTGGTACTACCATAAGGGTTTGGAAATACGATATTATTAAATTGAGCGCTTAATAATACTTTAAAGTGAGGCTGATTTCTGTAGGTAATACCCATGGAAATTCCTTTTACTTCGCCATTGTAAAACTGACCAATATTCAATATACTCTCTATTCCAAAAGTCTTTCTCAAATCAGATGTATACTTTACCTGAATCTGATTGAAGCTATAATTCCCAACCGGCAAAGGAACGCCGTCGGTAAAAGAAATAGGGTATAACAAGTTAACAATCGTATTTTTTAAATCAAGACTGAAAAGAGAGGTATTTTTAAATTGAAAGTCAGATCCTAATTTATTATCGGCTTGATTAATTGAATTATCGGGATGTAGGGTAGTGAAACTTTCAGCTTTTAAAACCATTTTACCAATGGGTCCATTTTCGGGAAATATTCTATAACTCAATGAATTGAATAAGTTTTTAAAACCAATACGTATAGTCGTATCTCTTATGGCATCATAATTATCAATACCTTGCACATAGCCCATATCGGTATAGTAGTTTTTACCTAGGCTACCAATTAGTGTAACATAAGACCAGTGTTTTGAATTTGTCATAAAGCCAGTGGTTGCATAAATATCATCGTCATTAATACCTGACTTAAAAGATTTATGTATGTCAGTCCAACTACTAAATGTACCAGCTGTATTAGAATATTCAAAAGTAAGCCCCGCATTTCTACCAAATTTATCTAGTGGATTTTTTTTGGCATCTGCTTCTGAAATAAAATTTTCTCTATTTAAAAAGTAAGTTTTTATAATGGAGCGTTTCAATACACTTCTTTGCAAAGTAAAGGCAGTGAAATTTTCGGCTGAATAATTTCCTTGTTTACCAGTTTGCATATTCATCACACCAATACGTGTCGCGGGATTTAAATTTCCAGACATTCTTGCACCAAATAAAATGGGAATTTTATTACCGTCTTTATCAAGTCCAATGGTTCTGGAGTAAAAGGGACGTATGAAGGGCATACCAAAATTGGAAAACAAGTCTGAATTTTCTAAAAAGAAACCTCTTTTTTCTGGAAGAAAAATATTGAATCTGGTAAGGTTTGTAACTTGTTCGTCAACTTCAACTTGAGAGAAATCGGGGTTGACGGTTAAATCTAAATTCAATGAAGCGTTTAAAGCTACTTTTGCATCAAAACCTCCGGTAGCATTGGTGTTCAGCGTTTTCCCATTTTCTTGATCTTCCCCGCTAGCACCAGAAATAAAAGGTAGAAAAATAATATTATTTTTTGAACTTGGCGTGGCTGCAGGCCAATTTAATAAACCCATATAGCCTAAATCATAGGCTTTGAAAATAGGGGGTACTTTGGTAAAGGTACTATACTCATTATTTTTTGCATCCGCTCTTAAAAAATTTATACCCCATTGTAATTGTTTGGGATCATACCTAATAGATTTTAAGGGAATCATTATCTCTGCTATCCAATAACTACCATAATCCTTGGTGGCAGAAAACCATTTTGTATCCCAACTCCAAGAAGGCTTTTCTTGAAAACTTAAATTTAATTGATCTTCAGATTGGACGTTTAAAGCGCTTAATAAAAAGAAAAATCCATTTGTTTTTTTATTTAAGGGGTCCAACATTATACCAATACCATCATTTCCTTCATTGCCAATATCTCTTTTTAAACTTCTTGAGATAGCGGTTCCGCTATCATATACTTTAAATCCAAAATAAATATTTTCATTATCGTAAGTAAATCTTACTTCAGTTTGACGTTTTGCCTCTCCAATATCATTTGGAAACTTTTTCTTAAAATTTTTAGCGACTTCCGTTGTGGCCCAAACTGGCTCGTCTAAAATGCCATCTATTTTAATTTTATCCGTAGTGGGTTGTATATGTAACTGAAACCCTTTTTGAAATTCTGAAATATTTTGAGCTTGGAGATAGCTGACAATAAATATTAAGCCTAAAAGTAAACTCAACTTTTTGAATGATTGTAGGAATAAAGGAAGGCTCAGCTTTGTATATTTCATTAGGGTGCAAATATCTGACATGTAATTAAAACAGCCTTAATATGTTGCCATAATTCAATAAAAAAAAGGATAAACGGGCTAGTCTTTGTCAAATAAATCTGGTCTTCTTTCTTTTGTGCGTATAATGGCCTGTTCCTGCCTCCATTGATCTACTTTTTTAGGGTCTCCTGTAAGTAAAATGGGCGGCACGGCCAAGCCCCTGAATTCACTAGGTCTTGAATACACAGGAGGGGCCAATAAATTATCTTGAAATGAATCGGTTAAGGCAGAAGTTTCATCGTTTAGTACACCTGGAATAAGTCTTCCAATGGCATCTACTACCACTGCTGCAGCTAATTCACCGCCACTTAAAACATAATCTCCAATGGAAATTTCTTTGGTAACATATAAGTCTCTAATTCTTTGATCGATGCCTTTATAATGCCCACAAATAATTAAAATTCTATTTTGCAAGGAAAGTGTGTTGGCTTGTTTTTGATCGAAACGGGCTCCGTCGGGTGTCATAAAAATAATTTCATCAAACTTGCCCTCTTCTTGTAATTGGTCAATAGCATTTGCTAGCGGTTCACAAAGCATTACCATGCCAGCACCTCCTCCATATTGGTAGTCGTCCACCTGACCATGTTTATTAATTGCCCAGTCTCTGAGGTTATGTAATTTTATTGTAAGCAAACCTTTCTCCTGTGCCCTTTTCATCATGCTATGTTCAAAGGGGCTCGCTAAAAGTTCTGGTAGTACTGTTAAAATTTCAATGGTCATATTGTAAAGATAAAAGAATCCTAAGGACTTTGTTTAATCTAATAAATTTCCTAAATCGCGTCTGTCTTTTTTTGTAGGCCTACCTATTTTACTTAAGCGTTTACCTGTATGAAAAGAGGCGGCTACTTGATTAACTCTTTCTAATTCTTCAATAGGAGTAAGGTCTTCATAATATTTAATGGCTTCTGCATAGGCTAGTCTTCCTTCTAATAATTGAGTAACTTTAATCACCCAGTTTTTATGTTCTGTTCTGGCCTCATACTCATCACCAACTACTACATTACGCGAAGCTTTTACTTGCTCGCCTTTTATTTTAACACGGCCTTTATCAATGGCTTCCGTGGCTTGAGATCTTGTTTTAAAAATACGAATAGACCATAAGTACTTATCTAAGCGAACTTTTTTCTTTTCCGTTTTAATAATATCCACAGCTTTCATGCTTAGGCTTTTTTTTCTGCAAAAAATTGATGGAAGTAAGGTATGGTTTCAATGCCTTTGTAAAAATTAACAATATCATATTTTTCATTAGGGCTATGCAAGTTGTCGCTATCTAATCCAAATCCCATGAATACAATTTTGACTCCTAATTCTTTTTCAAACAAAGAACAAATAGGAATACTGCCACCACCTCGAACCGGAATAGGCTCTTTTCCAAAAGTAGTGGCAATAGCTTTTGCAGCACTTTTGTATTCGTGAGAGTCGATTGGTGTAATATAGGGTTCACCTCCATGATGTTCAAATGCATTCACAGTAATGTAGTCTGGTGCTATTTTTTTAAAGTGTGCAAGAACCATGGCTGTTATTTTTTCAGCCGATTGATTCGGTACTAAACGGCAAGAAATTTTTGCAAAAGCTTTAGAAGGTAAAACTGTTTTAGCACCTTCTCCAGTATAGCCTCCCCAAATTCCATTCACTTCTAATGTAGGTCGAATACCTGTTCTCTCATTGGTGCTATATCCTTTTTCACCCCAAACATTTTGTATGCCTAAATCAGTTTTAAATTCATTTTCATTAAAAGGGGCTTCTGCCATTTTTTTTCTTTCTGCATCAGTGGATACAATAACATCCTCATAAAAGCCAGGAATAGTGATATGATTATTTTCATCATGACAAGAGGCGATCATTTTTGAAAGTATAGTAATGGGGTTAGCCACTGCCCCTCCATATACGCCACTATGTAGGTCTCTATTAGGTCCGGTAACTTCTAGTTCTATATAGCTTAAACCTCTGACTCCAATATCAATAGATGGGGTATCCATACTAATCATTGCAGTGTCACTTATTAATATTACATCTGCTTTTAATAATTCGGTATGTGTTTTAACAAATGCGGCTAAGTTAGGGCTTCCAATTTCCTCTTCTCCTTCTATAATAAATTTAATATTAGTACATAAAGAATTAGTTTTGGTCATTATCTCTAGGGCTTTGACATGCATATAAAATTGTCCTTTGTCATCGCATGCACCCCGAGCAAATATTTTACCATCCTTAATAGTGGGGTCAAAAGGGCTACTATGCCAAAGTTCTAAAGGCTCTGCGGGTTGTACATCGTAATGGCCATATACAAGTACAGTGGGCAGTTTTGGGTCAACATTTATTTCTGCATAAACAATTGGGTGACCTTCTGTTTCATATATTTTAGTAATGGGGGCACCCGCAACTTGCAAAGATTTTTCTACTGCTTTAGCACAGGCTAACATGTCACCATTGTGTTCAGTCTTGGCACTCACACTAGGTATACGTAATAAAGCTAATAGTTCTTCTAAGAAACGGTCTTTGTTTTTTTCTTGATATTCAGACCATGCTTTCATATTCTATAATTTTTTAAATAAAATTTTGATACTTGTTTATGCTAATTGATGTTTTCTATCCGATAAAACATTTTCTAAGTTCCAATTTAATTTTTTTTCAAAGGGGGCTTTTCTTTTTTCACAAATTTCTAGAGTACAAATTGGACAACTAAATGGCATGCAGCCATCTGTATGAATATAAAACTCCACACTGGTGCCAAACTTATTTTTTATTAACTGGGTAAAATCATCGACAGCTTCATGCGCTTCATTCACATTATAATACCAAGGTACTGTTAAGTGACAATCTATGTGCATTAAAACACCATATTTGATAACTCTTAAATTATGTAGGTCAATCCATTTTGCATTTCTTGATAAATTTATTTCTGTAATAACTTCTTCTAATAATACCATGTCTGCTTCATCCATAATACCAGCAAGGGATTGTCTTACAATTTTATAACCATCATAAATTACATAGAGGCCTAAAAATAGTGCAATGAATGCGTCAATTTTTTCATAACCTGTAATAAGTAATAATATTATTCCAATTGCAACGGATGCGGTAGTAAAAAAATCAATTTTAAAAAGTTTACCTGATGAAATGATGGCTAAAGATTTATTTTTTTTACCAATACCATTTAAAATAAGCGCTGTAACTAAATTAATAATTGCAATCATTACTAGTAACCAAATCCCATTATTGAGGTTGTGTAAACTTACGGGGTGAATAAAGCTATCTATGGCTTTATATATAATTAAACATCCTATGCCTACAATTAGACTGCCCTGAAAAGCTGCAGATACAAACTCTGCTTTCCCATGACCATATGGATGGTCTTTGTCCTTAGGTTTGGAAGCTATAAATAAGCTATAGGATCCAACCAAGGTAGCTACAATATTTACAACACTTTCAAGGGTGTCAGATAAAACCGACAAGGAGTGGGTTAATATATAAGTAACGACTTTTAGTACAAAAACAACTATGGTTAAAGCAGTTACAAAATATTGAACTTTCAAATTTTGTTTAGAGTAAGGCACGTTGGAATTATTTTTTAGTGATTACCTCTGCGTATTTTTTCTGCACAAATTCCCAATTTACTAAGTTCCAAAAAGCATTGATATAGTCTGGGCGTTTATTTTGATACTTTAAATAATAAGCATGTTCCCAAACATCTAAACCTAAAATTGGTGTACCTTTTGTTTCAGCTATGTCCATTAATGGATTGTCTTGGTTAGGTGTTGAACAAACGGCCAAAGTATTATCAGCTTTAATTATTAACCATGCCCATCCACTACCAAATCTTGTTTTTGCTGCATCACTAAATACTGTTTTAAAATTGTCTAATGAACCAAAGCTTTTATTAATTGCTTCATTTAATTCACCAGTAGGGATGCTAGCGGGTGCGGGCTTCATCATTTGCCAAAACATTTCGTGGTTAAAATGTCCGCCAGCATTATTTCTCATTTTGGGAGAATAATGCGAAATATTTTTTATAAGATCTGTTAAAGAATAAGTTTGAGTATCCAATTTTTCTGCAAGCGCAGCGTCTGCTAAATTTTTAGCGTAAGTAGCAGCATGTTTTGTATAATGAATTTCCATGGTCATAGCATCAATAAAAGGTTCCAATGCAGTGTAGCTATAGTTTAATGGTTGTTGTGCATATTCATTTACTACAGAAAATTTTGTCTTTGAATGAATAGAAGTTATTGGATTTATTTTAGCCATTAGAGGCATCGCCGCAAGGGCCATACCCGCTTTACCAGAAGTGGAGATAAACTGACGTCTGTTTTGAGTAGATTTTGACATGGTATTATTTTTTAAAGTACTTCTGTAAAGTTACTTTAATTGGCTGTAATAGTCGGTAGTAAAATTCCTGGTTAAAGAGTTGGGAATCACGCATTGCCTTATAGGTTAAAAATAGACCAACGGGGATCAAAATTATAGACGACATCCACATACCAGAAAATACATCCCACTGCCCAGATTTGGCTAATTTTTCTCCAAAATTATTGAGTAAGAAAAATAACACAAAAAAGATAATGGCTAAAACTAAGGGTGTTCCAAGGCCTCCTTTTCTAATAATAGAACCCAAGGGAGCGCCAATTAAAAACAACACAAAGCAGGCAAAGGACAAAGTAAATTTTCGATGCCATTCTATTCCATGTAATGCGTTTGCTTTTTTATTTTCTTTATAGGTATCTGAAATAGCGGTAAGATTGTATAATAAAGAAGAAAATTGATAGCCTGAAGTGAGTTGAATACTATTAATTAAAGAATCTGGAATGAGTTTATCAAAGCTTTTTAAAGGTTTGCTATTTTTCTTTTTTATGAATAGTTGATTGCTGTCTTTAAAGTTCATAAACTTTAAATAGGAGGCCACATCTGCATTCGTTTTTTTAATGAAGAAACTGTCTTTATTTTGAAGGGAATCCATGGCCTTACTAAGTTGTCTTACACTTAACATTTTTGGGTCATATAATACATCACCATTTTTATTCATCTGAAAACTTTTAAGATCAAATACTTTTTTATATTCTTTGAAATAAAGCCTGGTGAATTCTGTATTGGTAGTACTACGTGCACCTCTTTCTTGGTATCGCCAACCATTGTACATAACAAATTCTAAAAACTTTTTATTAGGGGAAACACGCATTACACCCGATTCGGCCATGATTAAATTATCTTGTAATCCAAATCTTTTTTCAAAGATGGTGATATTATGCATAACACTATCATTTGACTCTTTCTTACCTAGTTTAATAACATAGCCGTCAATTTTATCATAAAAAATACCTTCCTTTAAATCAATGGCAGGCTTGGCTATAATGATTTCATATTTTAAATTGGTAAGCTTCATCTGCGTTACCGGGATAATATTATTTGAAAATAAAAAAGCAATGCCCGCTAAAAAAATAGTGAAAATAAAAAGTGGACGCATAAAGCGAATCAAAGGAATGCCTGCTGCTTTAATGGCAATGAGCTCAAAACTTTCTCCTAAATTACCAAAGGTCATGATGGAAGAAAATAATAAAGCTAAAGGAAGAGCAGTGGTAAAAGTACTTACAGAAACTAGCCCTACTAATTCTAAAATTGTAAGTAAGTCTAATCCTTTACCAACTAAGTCGTCAATATATAACCAAAAGAATTGCATGGTCAGCACAAAAGTTGAAATAGTGAGTGCTGCCAAAAAAGGGCCTATGAAGGCTTTAAGAATTAGTATGTCTAATTTCTTGAACAAAATGTGGATGCTAACTACCTATGCGATGAAAGAGCTCTTTAATCTGATATTCCCAAAGTCGACTCTGATCTTTGACTTCGTTTTTTTCAGCAAAATCTTTCACGATTAAAATAGTTTGATTTGAAATTTCAGTTTTTTCAATTCTAAATTCGAAATATTCATTCTTCTCTCCATGTAACCATCTAAACTTTATGAATTTATCAGGCTCTTGGTCAACTAATTCTGCTTTATCTGGAACACCTCCATTCCATGAGAAACTAAAAACATTTTCCCATTCATCTACTTTGTCTGCAAACCACTCTTGTAACCCAGAAGCAGTGGATAAAAATTCAAATAATATATTAGGCGAACATCTCACCGGAAATTCAAGCGTAAATAATTGTTTCTTACTCATATATAACTAGCACCTCTTTAAAAAATGGATACGTTTGATGCAATAATATTAAATAAAGGTTAGGTTCCAAGTATTTTTTAATATTTATTAGTTAACAATCTGTCAAGACATAATTTACATATTATTTAAATAACTATAAGTATATGATAATCAATATATTATATCATATTAGAATACATATTAATTTACCCATTTTAATGTATTTATACCTTTTGAATTGATGGTCTAGACTCGTTATGATCACTTATCTTTGCTCCCCTTAATGTTGTAAGTATGTTTAATAGTTTAAGTGAAAAATTAGAATCTGCGTTTAAGCACCTAAAAGGTCAGGCGAGAATTAATGAATTAAATGTTGCCAATACCTTAAAAGATATTAGAAAGGCATTGTTGGATGCAGATGTCAATTTTAAAATTGCCAAAGATTTTACAGATAGTATTAAAGAGAAAGCTATTGGCGCTAAAGTAATTAATGCCATTAGTCCTGGACAATTAATGGTAAAAATTGTTCAAGATGAATTAACGGCTTTAATGGGTAATGAAACTTCTTTGATGGATCTTTCTAAAAGCCCTACTATAATTTTGGTAGCAGGTTTACAAGGTTCTGGTAAAACTACTTTTTCTGGAAAGTTGGCTAACTATTTAAAGGCACAAAAAAAATCTCCCTTACTAGTGGCAGCAGATATTTATCGTCCTGCAGCAATGGATCAATTAACTTTATTAGCAGAGCAAATAGGAGTAGATGTTTTTGTAGAAAGAGAAAATAAAAATGCAGTTTCAATAGCACAAAATGCATTGGTATATGCAAAGGCCAATAATAAAAATGTAATTATCATTGATACAGCGGGACGCTTAGCAGTCGATGAATTGATGATGAATGAAGTAGCTGCCATTAAAAATGAAATTCAACCACAAGAAATATTATTCGTTGTAGACTCAATGACAGGGCAAGATGCAGTAAATACAGCTAAGGTTTTTAATGAGCGTTTAGATTTCACAGGAGTAGTTTTAACAAAATTAGATGGCGATACCAGAGGGGGTGCAGCTTTGTCAATTAAATACACAGTCAATAAACCTATCAAGTTTATGAGCAGTGGTGAAAAATTAGATACACTCACTGTTTTTCATCCAGAGAGGATGGCCCAAAGAATTTTAGGCATGGGTGATATTACTTCTTTAGTAGAAAAAGCGCAGTCGCAATTTGATGAAGCAGAAGCCAAAAAATTAGAAAAAAGAATTCGAAAAAATCAATTTGATTTTGAAGATTTCTTAACACAGATACAGCAGATTAAAAAAATGGGTAACTTAAAAGATTTGATGGGAATGATTCCAGGTATGGGCAAAAGTTTAAAAGATGTAGATATTAAAGACGACGCTTTTAAAGGAGTGGAAGCTATTATCCAATCGATGACTGTTATTGAAAGAAGAAATCCAGACTTGCTTTCAACAAGTCGCAAACAAAGAATTGCCAAAGGATCGGGTAAGGATATAGGAGAAATAAATGCTTTTATGAAGCAGTTTGACCAAATGAAGCAGATGATGAAGCAAATGTCTGGCGGTTCTATGCCTGGTAAAATGCCTGGTAAAATGCCTGGTTTGAGGCGTTAATTTTGAGCTAACTAATTGATATTCATTTATTAATATCAATTAAAGACCTTTTTCCTTTGTTTATTGCCTGCTTTATATTATCTTCGCAGCCGGTTAACCCTATTTAATAACGCCTATAAATTTCTATTTAACATGGCAGTAAAAATGAGACTACAACGTCACGGTAGTAAAAAAAGGCCTTTCTACTTTATAGTAGTGGCTGACGGACGTGCACCAAGAGATGGTAAATTCATCCAAAAAATTGGTACTTACAACCCATTAACAGTTCCTGCAACTATCCAATTGGATCGTCAAAAGGCATTGGAGTGGTTAAACAAAGGTGCTCAACCTACAGACACCGTTCACAGAATTTTATCTTTCAAAGGAGTTCTTTATTTGAAGCATTTACTTCGTGGAGTAAAATTAGGTTTGTTTGATGATGCAACCGCAATGGAGAAATTCCAAACTTGGTATGCAGCGCATGAAGCAAAAATTGCCAGCACAAGTGATACACACAAAAAAGCAGAAGCTGCTAAAAAAGTGTATGTACCTGTTGCAAAAAAAGTAGCAGAACCAGTAGCAGAAGAAGCTGCGCCAGTAGCTGAAGCATCTGCTGAAGCCGCTACAGAAGAAACACCTGCTGCAGAATAATTTTAAAATTAATTTAGCTTTATAAAGCCCCCGGTTCCTATCAACGGAATTGGGGGTTTTTTTTGAAAATGATTTTGTCGATAAAAGAATTAAATTAGCAAATGAGTCAATATATACATATAGGTAAAATTGTTGCACCCCATGGCATTTCGGGTCATCTCATTTTAGAGCATGCACTCGGTAAACCTATTAACTTTAAAGGTATTGATGCCCTATTTGTAGAAAAAAATGCAGCTAGTTTTATTCCTTATTTTATTCAAAGTGCCTCTGCAAAAACAGAAACCATTACTCATTTACAATTGGAAGGCATTAATAGTAGAGAAGCAACTGCGCTATTATTGGGGAAAAAAGTTTGGCTACCTCAAGATGAATTTCAAAAATTAGTAGACAAGCAATCTCCTTTGGCCTTACTCGGCTATTCGGTCGTGGAAGCCGGAAAGGTTATAGGGGTTATTCAAGAAGTGATTGAACAACCACATCAATTAATGGTGACTATATTATACCAAGGTCAAGAAGCCTATATACCATTGCATGAAGAAAGTTTAAAAGCGGTGAATCATAAGGCCAAAACCATTAGTGTTGAACTGCCCGATGGTTTATTAGATTTATATAAAGCAGCACCTTCGGAGGAATAAATAGCTACTTATAAATGAGTAGTTACGGCCTTGCAAAAAGTTCTGTATTCATTCATCAACTTTATTTATTAGAAGACTTTAATATAATTTTAAAAATAGTTTATTAAAAGTCTACTAAATTAGTAGGAAATATATATCTTTGTGCTCTCATTTAATCAAGATGGTGAAATAATCATTTAAAATGGGGGGATTGAAAAAAGAAGATTCAACATTAAAATAAAAATTTATGAGCCTAAGACTAGGGGATATTGCTCCCGATTTTAACGCAAAAACAAGCATTGGTGATATTAGCTTTCATCAATATTTAGGAGATAGTTGGGGAATTTTATTTTCTCATCCTGCCGATTTTACACCCGTTTGCACCACTGAATTAGGACGTACTGCTGCTTTGCAAGAAGAGTTTTCAAAACGTAATGTAAAAGTATTAGCCTTAAGTGTGGATGGCGTAGAAAGTCATCAAAAATGGATTTCGGATATCAACGAAACGCAGCATGTAACAGTAGGCTTTCCCATTATTGCAGATGAAAATAAAACTATTGCGCATGCTTATGATATGATTCATCCTAATGCTTCTGAAACATTTACGGTGCGTTCTTTATTTATTATTGGTCCCGATAAAAAAATTAAATTATCAATTACTTACCCAGCTTCAACAGGAAGAAATTTTGTAGAAGTATTAAGAGTCATTGATTCTTTACAGTTAACCGCTAACTATAGTGTGGCCACACCTGCCAATTGGGTAGAAGGGGAAGATGTCATTGTAGTACCTGCTGTTAAAACAGAAGACGCTTTGGTGAAATTTCCTAAAGGATTAAATATTGTAAAACCTTATTTACGCTATACGCCTCAGCCTAATAAATAGTTTTTTGTATATTTAATCTCTAAACTATTTATTATGAAGTATTTTTTATTCATTTTTTCTTTTGCACTTTTAGTAATCACTGGTAAGGCACAAAAAACTTATTTGCAATGTGGCCAACTCATTGATGTAAGACAATTACAAGTATTAAAAGAAAAAACTATTGTCGTTGAGGGTAATAAAATTATTGATATAGTGGATGGTTATCAAAGTGGAACGGGGAGTGACATAGTAATGAACTTAAAAACTAGTACTGTGATGCCAGGACTTATGGACATGCATGTGCATATAGAAAATGAAACCAATCCTAATAGATACTTAGAAGGCTTTACACAAAGTCAAGCCGATATTGCTTATGGTTCACTGCGTTTTGCTGAAAGAGATTTAATGGCAGGATTTACTTCTGTGCGTGACTTAGGTGGTTCAGGTGCTAATATTGCCATGCGTAAAGCAATTCAAAAAGGATATGTTGTGGGTCCTCGTATTTTTACAGCAGGAAAATCAATTGCAACAACAGGTGGTCATGCCGATCCTACTAATAATTATAGACCCGATTTAATGGGAGACCCTGGTCCTAAAGAAGGAGTGATCAATGGTCCAGAGGATGCTTACAAAGCAGTAAGACAAAGATATAAAGATGGTTCAGACTTAATAAAAATTACTGCTTCAGGTGGTGTGTTGAGTATGGCGACTAATGGAGAAAATCCTCAATTCACAGAAGAAGAAGTGAAAGCAATAGTGTCTGCAGCTAATGATTATGGATTTAAAGTAGCTGCACATTGTCATGGAGTAGAAGCTATGAAAAGAGCAATTCGTGGCGGAGTGAGTTCTATTGAACATGGCACTTTAATGGATGAATCGGTATTTCCCCTAATGGTTCAATATGGCACTTATTTAGTGCCTACTATTATTGCAGGAAAATCTGCAGCGGACTCTGCAAAAATTCCTGGTTATTATCCTCCTATGGTGGCAAAAAAAGCATTGGAAATTGGACCAAAAATTCAAAACACTTTTTCAAAAGCTTATAAAGCTGGCGTAAAAATTGCATTTGGTACCGATGCGGGTGTGTATGCGCATGGTACAAACTGGAAAGAATTTGTATACATGACAGAAGGGGGTATGCCTTTTCTCGAAACTATAAAAGCAGCTACTTGGAATGCAGCGGACTTAATGGGTACGCAGTCTATATTAGGCAGTATTGAAAAAAATAAATTAGCAGATATTATTGCAGTAGAAGGTGACCCTACAAAAAATGTATATCAAATGGGTAAGGTGAATTTCGTAATGAAGGATGGTGTAGTATATAAAAATACGCTCAAATAAAAATTATTTTTCTTTATTCCATTTATCCAACTGCTGCAAAGTAGCAGTTAAATCTTTAGGTAAAGGAGCTTCTAAATGAAGCTCTTTTTCTTTGTACATAAAAGATAGCGTATGTGCATGTAAGGCCTGTCTTGCAAGTAATGGTCTTTCATCTTCTTCAGCCTTACTGAGCTTAAAATTTTTCTTTTTTATGGATGACAATAATAATTTTTCGCCATCTCCGTAGATATCATCTGCAACAATGGGATGTCCTATTTGTTTGGCATGCACACGTATTTGATGCGTTCGTCCTGTATGTATTTGAAAAGAAACCCAAGCAAAATGTTTATAATTTTCTATGACCTTATAAGTAGTTAAAGCTATTTTTCCTTTGGCGTGTACTACCATGGTTCCTTTTTTTACAGGATGTTCCATAATAGGTTGGTCAATACTACCTTCTGCGGGTGGTCTGCCTAAAACCAAGCCTAAGTATTTTTTTTCAATGGCTCTTCCTTCAAATAATTCGCTAAGTAATTTATGTGCCTCTGCATTTTTTGCAAATACAATTAAGCCACTGGTGAATTGGTCTAAACGGTGAACGGTAAATATTTCTCCGTACTTTTCTATTAATAATGACTTTAAAGAAACCTCCTTTCCAAATCTATCTGGGATGCTTAATAAACCAGCGGGCTTATTCAATACAATCATATCCTCATCTTCAAATAATATTGATAACATGTAATAGTTATTTGGAAGATTTTCTGGTAAATGATTTATTTAAAAACTTTAATAGTCTAACTTCTTTCTCTGCCAAAAAACGCCATTTACCACGGTCTACATTTTTTTTGGTAAGGTTGGCAAACATGACTCTATCTAAATGTCTCACATCATATCCTAGGTGTTCAAAAATGCGACGCACAATACGATTACGCCCACTATGAATTTCAATACCTATTACATTTTTAGATGTGTTTGATAAATAGCTTACCGCATCGGCTGCAATAAATCCGTCTTCTAATTCAACTCCTGCAGCAATAGATTCCATATCGGCCTTGGTCACAGGTTTATCTAGAGTAACTTCGTATATTTTTTTAATTTCGTAAGAAGGATGCGTTAATTTTTGTGCAAGGTCACCATCGTTGGTTAAAATTAAAACACCCGTTGTATTTCTATCTAAACGACCTACTGGAAACATTCTTTGAGTAGTAGCGTTTTTAATTATATCTAAAACAGTTTTTCTACCTTCTGGGTCATTGGCTGTGCAAATATAATCCTTGGGTTTATTTAATAAAATATAAACAGGCGTAACTTGAAGCTGTAAAACTTTTCCTTTTAATCTTACGACATCTTTGTATTTCACTTTATAACCTGGCTCTAAAACAGTATCACCGTTAACTGTTACATGACCAGCTTTCACAGTCTCTGCTGCTTCTCTTCGACCTGAAATGCCTGCATGTGCAATATATTTATTCAAGGGCATTTGTTCAAAGGGTGCATCGGCTGAAGCGGTTACTTTACCAATAGAAGCAGTTCTTTTTTCATCGGCCCTGTTCATTGAAGCAGGCGTTCTTTTATTAGTGAACTTAGATTTAGCAGGAAAGGGGCTAGCCAATTCACCATATTTAGGTGCCTCACCTTTTTTTACATAAGTACTAGGTGTTCTTTTTGAAGCAGGGGTTATTCTTTTATTATTTCCTAATGGTTCCACCGGTATGCCTCTTTCTTTATCTTTTTTTCTTTGGCGCATGGCTTCTCCAGCAGCCCTCATTTCAATTTTGGCTTTCTTTTTTTCTTGTCTATATTCTTCTTTAACAGCACTTCCTTTTTTCTTATTAGAGAACTTGTCAAAGTTGTCAGATCTTTTTTGATTCATGCATCCTTTAATTAAAAATTATCTTTATTGGCTAGTTGACCACAGGCAGCGTCGATATCCTTTCCTCTACTATGTCTTACGCGCACATTTACTCTATTTTTTTGTAAAATTTCTACAAATCTTTCAAAGCCTTCTTCGTCTGGCTTATCAAATGGGAAAATATCAACGGGGTTGTATTCAATGACATTGATTAAATCGGCAGGCACTTGTCGATAAATTTTAGTGAGCTCTTCAGCGTCTTTTTCTGAATCGTTGAAGTCTTTGAATAAGATATATTCAAAAGTAACTTCACTGCCTGTCTTTTTATAAAAATAATTTAGTGCTTCAATTAGACCTTTTATGTTATTACTTTCGTTAATAGGCATAATTTCATTACGCTTTTTATCATTGGCCGCATGTAAGGAAACTGCTAACTTAAATTTTACATTATCGTCGCCTAATTGTCTTATTTGTTTTATCAGACCCGCTGTAGATACCGTAATTCTTTTTGCACTCATACCTAAACCATCGGGAGATGTAATTTTTTCTATGGCTTTTAAAACATTATGATAATTCATTAAAGGCTCGCCCATACCCATAAAAACAATATTGCTTAAATGTTTTTCATAAGTGGCTTCACTTTGTTGAAGTATGTAAACTACTTGATCATAAATTTCATCAAAATTTAAATTTCTTTTACGCTCCATAGTACCTGTTGCACAAAATTTACAACTTAAACTACATCCAATTTGAGAAGAAACGCAGGCAGTCTTTCTTAAAGTAGTGGGAATGAGCACTCCTTCAATCATATGACCATCATAAGTTTTAAAACGTGTTTTCAAAGTACCATCTTCACTAAGTTGTGTGGTATTAATTTGTAAAGCAGGTAATTGAAATTCATTTTCTAATAAACCACGTAAGTCTTTGCTTAAGTTAGTCATTTCGTCAAAGCTATGGGCATGTTTTTGCCATAACCATTCTACAATCTGTTTTACTCTAAAAGGCTTTTCACCTATTTTTGATATAAATCGCTCAATGTCAGCAACTTCTACTTGTCTTATATTAGGTCTTGTCTTCTCCATACTGCAAAGATACTTGATCGTATTTGGATACATTTAAATCTTTTTTCAACCCCTTTTTAACCCTTCAATAAATAATGTAAATTTATTGTCAAATGGACGCCATTTTACTTACTTTCGAAATACAATTAGAAACAAATAAATAATAAATTATGAAAAAAATCTTCTTAATGGCATTTATCCTAATGGGGGTAATAGCTAACTTAAACGCACAAACAAGTCCTTTGAAAGATTATTTAGGAAAATATGTATTTCCAGAAGGAAGTCCAGTGGCAGAAGTAACTGTAACTGCAGAAGACACCGTCTTAACACTTAATTCTGCAATGGGTTCTACAACGTTGGAGAAGAAAGGCGTTGATACTTTTTATTTGGCTGCTTATGATGCGCCTATTATTTTTAAAAGAGGTGCTGGCAATGCTGTTGAAACTTTAACTATTCTTGTACAAGGAATGGAATTAACTGCTAAAAAAGCGGCTGCTTCTTATGCATTAAAAGAAGAAGATTTTTACACAAAAGTTTGGGCGAATAAAAATTATTAGAACTCAAAATTAGAAAGGTCCGATAAAGAAACAGTAGTTTGTTTGCCAGTAATAATATTTTTTACAGTGCATTCATTTTTAGCTATTTCTTCGGTACCCATTATAATAACGCTCGGAATTCCTTTTTTCTCTGCGTATTTAAATTGCTTGTCAAATTTGCTTTTTTCAGGGTAAATTTCACAAGCAATTTTTTTATTTCTTAATGACATCATTTGAAAATAAGCTGCTTTAGTTTCCTGTTCGCCTAAATTAAAAAATAATACTTGAGTGGTTTGATCAATGGTTGCTGGAAATAAATTTTTCTCTTCCATCACATCATAAATTCTGTCTACTCCAAAACTAATACCCACACCTGCAATATTAGGAACGCCAAATAAACTAGTTAAATCGTTGTAGCGTCCACCGCCACCAATACTACCCATTTGCGCATCTAGGGCTTTCACTTCAAAAATAATTCCTGTATAATAATTAAGTCCTCTGGCTAAAGTAAAGTCGGCCACCAAATGCTTATCCATGCCCGTTTGCGTGTGATAGTCTAATACATAATTTATTTCTTCTATTCCTTTCAGTCCTATTTCATTATTACCTAGTAAAATTGCTAACTGGTTTAATTTATCAGCATTGCTACCTTCAATATTTAAATACTTTTGAATAATTTTTTGTTGCTCCTCGCTAAAATTTTTACTATGTAATTCTTCTTTTACTTTATCCCATCCTATTTTATCTAATTTATCTATAGCAATAGTTAAGTCGATTAATTTATCTTCTCCTCCACAAATTTGTGCAAGGGCTAATAATATTTTTCTATTATTTATTTTTACCTGCACGGGTAAATTTAATTTTTGAAAAGCAGTAAGATATACCGCTACTAAATCAACTTCGTTTAATAAACTTTCACTACCCACTATATCTGCATCACATTGATAAAATTCACGGTATCTACCTTTTTGAGGACGGTCGGCACGCCATACAGGTTGTATTTGATATCTTTTAAAAGGGAAATTCATTGAGCCATAGTTCATGGCTACATATCTTGCAAAAGGAATTGTTAAGTCATATCTTAAGGCACGTTCAGTAATAGAAGTACTATTTTTACCAGCTAAAATTTTTTCAACTCCTTCTAGTGTTTGTTCTTTTTTCTGTGGGTTGTCTAAGCCGTTATTTAAAATTTTAAATATAAGTTTATCGCCTTCCTCGCCATACTTGCCCATTAAGGTTTCCAGGTTCTCCATAGCAGGAGTTTCCAATGGCTGAAACCCATAGTTTTCAAACACTGATTGGATTGTCTTAAATATAAACTGACGCTTTTGAACCGTAGCCGCATTAAAATCTCTGGTACCTTGTGGCAAAGAAGGTTTGCTCATAGTTTCAAATTTATAAGTAAAGATAAATTTTTTAAATTCATCGGCTATTAATTGTTTAAATTGCCTCTTTAAAACCCGATTTTATGGAAAATCAAGATAGTAATCAATACCCCTATGAGCCCAGGCCAAATGCTCCTCGTGAAAAATCGGAGCGTACGTACCGAATTTTTAGAAGTATTTATGACTATACCATGGCCACCCTTATTTTGGGTTGTGGGGTATTAATGCTAGGTGCTAAATGGTTTCACTTAGATATGATCATCAATGCAGGTGCCGATTTTAGATATATATTCGGTAGCCTATGTTTATTATATGGTGGTTTTAGATTGTACAGAGGTATCCATCAAATGTATTAAGTCTTTCAATGTTTTTCATTGACTTTTAAATTAAGCACATGCGTTATTTATACATTATTATGAGTGTTTGCGTTTTAGCTACGTCTTGCAAAACGACAGTTAAAACTGAGTTAATAGACAGTCCAAGTGAAGGCCGTATTCACATTTCTGTTGAAGAAAGTTTCAAACCCTTTATTGAGCAGGAACTTAAAGTATTTGCTTTAAGTTTTCCAAAAGCTACTATTGAAGTGTCTTATAAATCTGAAATTGATTGTTTTAAAGATTTAGCTTCAGATAGTACTCGTATGATTATTGTTACAAGAGGCCTTGACAAAAAAGAACAAACCAACTATAAAGACCAACTTAGCTTCGCGCCCACCTTTGGCATACTTGCATATAATGCAATTGCTGTGGTGGTGAATAAAAAATCTAAAGACTCTGTTTTTACTATGGCAGAACTAAGTGCAGCGCTTGGTGGGCAAAATAATAAACAAGTAGTGATGGACGGGAGTAATTTAACAGGTGTAGTTCGTTTTTTAAAAGATAGTTTATTGCATGAAAAAGCTTTTGGGAAAAATGTATTTTCTGCAAGTGGCAGTGAAGAAGTGATTTCATATATAAAAAATAATCCTAATGCTATTGGTTTTGTGGGTATGAATTGGGTGGGAGATAATTACGATCCCAAGCAAATGGAAGACAGAAAAACTATAAGAATGGCCCTAGTTGAATGTACCTTATGTATTGAGAAAGGCTATTATTCACAACCCTCTCAAGCAAATATTAGTCAAGGTCATTATTCTCTTTCATTACCCATTTATTATATATTAAAAGAAAATGCCCCGGGTCTTGGAACTGGATTTCTAAATTTTATGAGCCTTGAAAGAGGTCAATTAATTTTTCAAAGGGCTTTTTTAGTACCTGCCAAAATGGGATTTCAGAAAAGAAAGGGTTTGTTGAACTAATGTTCATCAAATACTAACGAATATTGGCATTTTTCACGAAAAATTAATGGGATTCTTGCCAAAAAATTAATATTTTTAGCTTTCCCTATAATAGCTATTTTTTCTATTAAAAAATAGATGTGTCATTGGGACATATACCATATAGAATAAATGGTATGTTGAATTCGGTTTAAATTTAAAATGAAAAAAAGTAAGTGATGAAAAAATTGGTTTTTCTTTTGGTAGGATTTGTACTTTCTACTGCATTGATGGCTCAAGTAACACCTTCTGCTTTAGCTGAAGGCGTGAAGTTATTGAATTATGAAAAAAACAAATCAGCCCTTAATTTTTTTAAGGAGGCCTATGACAAAAACCCAGGTGATGGTGAAACCACTTTCTGGTATGGTCAAGCAATCTTAGCACAAAACTACAATGGTATTTCAACTACTGAATCTATCCAAAAAGCAAAAGATTTATTCCAAAAAAGTATACAAGCAAAAGGGAATGATCCATGGTTGTTAATAGGTATGTCACATATTCAATCATTAGAAGGTGCAGATGTAAATGCAGTGAAGCAAAATTTGGAAGTGGCTATAACTTCTACACTTAATACAAAAGGAAAATACAAAGGAAAACCTAATCAAGATATTATTAATGCCATTGGATATGTATTTGCTGAATTGCCTATTAGTATTGGAGATCACAGATATGCTATCGATAAATTAAAAGAAACTGTGAGCGCCTATGATATAGTAAATCCAAGCTTATATATAAATTTGGGGATTAACTATTTAAAATTAGGGGGTGGTGAAAATGGAGGAGATGCTGTAACTGCTTTTCAAAACGCTATTAATGCAGATCCTAAAAATGCCTATGCATATTATAGAATTGGTAAAGTGTATCAAACACAAAACAATAAAGAATCTTTAGACGAGTTTTATAATAAAGCTATCGCTGCTGACCCAGCTATTGCGCCAGTTTATTTTTCTTTATATACTTACTATGCTGAAGTAAGTACAAGTATTGCAAAATCTAATTTGGATTTATTTTTACAATACGCAGATAAGGATCCTATTTTCGAATACTTTAGTGCAGATTATTTATTTAGATCTGGTCAATTCGAACAATCTTTAGAAAAAGCAAAAGCAATGGAGGCTGCTGGGAGTCTTACTATTTTTCCAGGCTTAGCCGTTTTATTAGCAAAGAATTATGATAAAAAAGGAGATACTGTTTTAGCAAAATCATACATCGAACCTTATATCACAAATACAACTCCTGATAAATTAATAAATACCGATTATGAATTAGCAGTAAAGATTCTATCTAAATTCAGTGGAAGTCAAGCTTCCTTAGCTGTAATTTTGGAAAAAGCAATTGCCGCTGATACAAGCAAGGTAAATAAGCTTAAATATTACAAATTAGGCTATGAAATGTTAGAAAAAAATAATATGTATGCTGATGAATTAAAGTGGTATACGAATTATTCGGCTTTAAGAGGGGTGAAAGATGAAGTATACTATTATAAAACTGCTAGCATTGCAATTAATGCAAAAGAAGGTGTTTTAGCCTCTACTATTACTAAGGAATATATTGCTAATTTCCCTGATAAACCCAATGGATACTCCATGAATGTGAGGGCTGCTAAATTATTGGACACAGCTAACAACCTTGGTATATTATTTGAAGCTGTAAATATCCAAAACGAGTTTTTGTTAAAGGATGTAGCTAAAAACAAGCAGGCCTTGGTGAACAATTATTATACCTTAATTGGCTATTATAATGAGACCAAAGGTTATGAAAACGCAGTTTTAATGTGTGATAAAGTACTAGAATTAGTTCCTGAAGATCCTACTACCCTTCAAGCCAAGGCACAGTTCACAAAGAACATAGAAATTATCAAAAAAATGCAAAATTCTAAGGGTGGTGCACCTGCTCCCCCAGTTCAAAAGCCAGCAGCTGATACCACTCAAATCAAAAAAGGCTAAAACGAGCTTTTAAGCACATCTATTGTGTAAAAAATAATTGAAAATTACTCCCCATTTATGGGGAGTTTTTCGTTTTATGAGCTATCCTTTGCGTATTTTTGCGGCACCAAAAACTTATGTATGATTCTGTTGCAGTATTGGATGTCTGCGAACGAGACAAACAGCGCTACTAATTACTTACCCATTGCACTGCAATTATTATTTGCAGGGGGCTTTGTAGCGTTAATGATTTTGATTTCAAGTTGGATGGGACCCAAGCGTGAAACAAGCGATAAATTAGAAAACTTTGCGAGTGGTATTGAAACACATGGTGATGCAAGATCGCCAATGGCCATCAAATATTTTCTAGTAGCTATTCTATTTGTTTTATTTGATGTAGAGGTTATTTTCTTTTATCCATATGCAGTGAATTTTAAAAGTTTAGGTTGGGCTGGATTTGGAGAAGTGATTTTATTTGTAGCCTTTTTTTTGGTGGGTTTTATATACATCATCAAAAAAGGAGCCTTACAATGGGAAGACTAATTATAAAATAATAAAGCATAAGTAATATGCGTCCTGTACGTTTTAATTTAAATCCTAAAGAAGCTGAAATTTCAGAAGCTATTTCTATGGGCAAAGCACCTGATGGTGTTCCAGGTGATGGCTTTTTTGCAACACAGCTAAGTTCTGTCGTTGGACTTGCTAGAAAAAATTCTTTATGGCCTTTACCTTTTGCAACTTCTTGTTGTGGTATTGAATTTATGGCTACCATGGCATCGCATTATGATTTATCACGTTTTGGTTCAGAGCGTGTAGGTTTTTCACCACGTCAATGCGATTTATTAATGGTCATGGGGACCATTGCAAAAAAAATGGCACCAGTTTTAAGACAAGTGTATTTACAAATGGCCGAGCCACGTTGGGTAATTGCAGTTGGGGCTTGTGCTTCAAGCGGTGGTATATTTGATACGTATAGTGTATTACAAGGAATAGATCAAGTGATACCCGTGGATGTATATGTACCAGGTTGCCCTCCTCGTCCAGAAGCGATCATTGATGGTTTTATGAAAATTCAAGACTTAGTTGGACAAGAAAGTATTCGCAGAAGAAATAGTGAAAAATACCGCGACTTATTAAATAGCTATGGTATTCAATAAATCTTATAAAAAATTGAGTTTTAAAATTTTTTTAAAAAATGGCATTAAGCAACGAGATAATACAAAATAAATTAATTGAAAAATTTGGAGAGCAAGTTTTGAATTTCTCGACGGCTTCTGGTATTTTATCTTTCGAATCTTCTAAAGAAATCAATTTAAAAGTACTTCAATTTTTATACGAAGAACCAAGTTTGGGCTTTACTTTCTTAACCGATTTATGTGGGGTGAATTATCCTGATAATATTGGTGCAGAATTAGTGGTGGTATATCATTTACATAATTTTTCAGAAAATATTCGTTTACGTTATTCAATAAGTACGGCTGTGAATGAAACAGCGGTATTTACAGCAAGTAAATTATTTGAATCGGCTAATTGGATGGAGCGTGAAACCTATGATTTTTTTGGAATTAATTTTGTAGGGCATCCTAATTTAAAACGCATTTTGAATGTAGATGAAATGGATTATTTTCCTTTAAGAAAACAATATCCTTTAGAAGATCAAACGCGTATTGATAAAGATGATGAAATGTTTGGAAGAGGGTAAATCAATTTTAAAGTACAGGCGCAATAAATAATAGAATGGAACATCAAAGTCATATAACACTACCAAAAGGGTCAATTGAAAAAACAACGACCACTTTAAATATTGGACCTACCCATCCGGCAACACATGGTGTATTTCAAAATATTATGGAAGTGGATGGGGAGCGTGTGGTATCAACAGAGCAAACAGTGGGGTATATTCACCGTGCTTTTGAAAAATTAGCAGAGCGCCGTCCTTTATATCAAATCACACCAATTACCGATCGTTTAAATTATTGTAGTAGCCCAATTAATAATATGGGCTGGCATATTACTTGTGAGCGGTTTTTAAAAATAGAATTGCCAAAGCGTGTCGATTACTTGCGAGTAATTATTATGGAACTAGCGCGTATATCAGATCATTTAATTTGTAATTCAATAGTGGGTGTGGATACTGGAGCCTATACCGGTTTTTTATATGTGATGCAATACCGTGAATTAATTTATGAAATATATGAAGAAGTATGTGGGTCCCGTCTTACTACTAATATTGGCCGCATTGGTGGCTTTGAAAGGAATTTTACAAATACAGCGTTTACGAAACTCGAGAAATTCTTAAACGAGTATCCAAAAGTTTTAAAAGAATTTGAAAGTTTATTTGCACGTAATAGAATTTTCATGGAACGAACTAAAGGTACAGGAGGCATTAGTGCTGAGCGTGCTATGAACTATGGTTTCACAGGCCCTAATTTAAGAGCAGCAGGTGTTGACTACGATGTGCGTGTGCAACAAGCTTATAGTAGCTACCAGGATTTTGATTTCAAAGTACCCGTGGGTACCACCGGCGATAACTACGACCGTTTCTTAGTGCGTAATGCAGAAATGTATGAAAGCATTTCAATTATAAAGCAAGCCTACCAAAAAATACAAAACTTTAAAGGAGCAGAGGCAGAAGTTTATCATGCTGATGTACCTGAATACTATTTGCCTAAAAAGGAAGATGTATATACTAAGATGGAAGCTTTGATTTGGCATTTTAAAATTATTATGGGGGAGATTGATTTACCAAAGGGTCAAATTTATAGTGCAGTAGAAGGAGGTAATGGAGAATTAGGTTTCTATTTAATTAGCGATGGAGGTCGTACTCCATTTAGACTTCATTTTAGAAGACCTTGTTTTATTTATTACCAAGCCTTTGAAGAATTAATTAAAGGAGGTATGTTAAGTGATGCTGTGGTAACAATGAGTAGTTTGAATTTGATTGCAGGAGAGTTAGATGCTTAGCTTTTGGGATGTTTAGTTTTTAGGTAGTTGAAAAATAATTATTGAGAAAAAGAAATTTGTATATGAGTCTTCAATTTAATAACGAACAAATGACCGAGTTTAAACGCTTGGTGGCTCGTTATCCAGAAGGGAAACAAAAAAGCGCACTGCTTCCAGTATTGCACTTAGCACAGGATAGTTTTGGAGGTTGGTTACCTACTGAGGCTATGGATTATGTAGCAAGCTTATTGAAAATTGAACCAATTGAAGTATATGAAGTAGCAACTTTTTACAGCATGTATAATTTAAAGCCTGTAGGAAAGTTTGTATTTGAAGTATGTCAAACGGGTCCTTGTATGGTGAGTGGTTCAGATAACATCATTGCTTATATACAAAAGCAATTAGACATTAAGCCAGGAGAAACCACTAAGGATGGTATGTTTACTTTGAAGTTGGTAGAATGTTTAGGAGCTTGTGGTTATGCGCCAATGATGCAAGTAGGAAAAATTTATAGAGAGCATTTAACGAAGGATAAAGTGGATGCAATTATTGCTGAATATAGAACACAAGCAGCAACAAAATAAAAGATAAAGTAGAATTAATAAAGAAGCAACAATAAAGAAGAAGCAATGGGTGTAAAATTATTATTAGAAAAAGCAAATGTACCAGGAATTCGTACCTATGATGTTTATCGTCGTGAGGGAGGATATGCTGCTGCAGAAAAAGCGTTGAAAGAAATGTCCATTGAATCTATTGTAGAAGAAGTAAAGAAAAGCGGACTTCGAGGTAGAGGAGGAGCTGGTTTCCCTGCAGGTATGAAATGGAGTTTTATTGCAAAGCCAGAAGGTGTGCCACGTCACTTGGTTTGTAATGCAGATGAAAGTGAGCCTGGTACTTTTAAGGACCGTTATTTAATGGAATTCTTACCACATTTATTAATAGAAGGTTTACTTATATCATCTTATGCATTAGGATCTAACGATACTTATATATACATAAGAGGTGAGTATGCATGGGTTGCTGATATTTTAGAAGAAGCGATTGTAGAAGCTACTAAAAATGGTTGGTTAGGAAAAAATATTTTAGGTACTGGATTTGATTGTATGATACATGTGCACCGTGGTGCAGGTGCTTATATCTGTGGAGAAGAAACTGCTTTAATAGAATCATTGGAAGGTAAAAGAGGAAATCCTCGTATCAAACCTCCCTTTCCTGCCATTCAAGGATTATGGATGCGTCCAACGGTGGTAAACAATGTAGAAACCTTAGCAGCCGTAGTACCTATTATTAAAATGGGTGGAGAGGAATATGCAAAAATTGGCGTGGGCCGTTCTACAGGTACTAAATTAATTTCTGCTTGTGGTAATATTAATAAACCAGGTGTCTATGAAATTGATATGACTATTTCAGTAGAAGACTTTATATACAGCGATGAATATTGTGGAGGTATTGCTAATGGCAAAAAATTAAAAGCTTGTATTCCAGGTGGCTCTTCTGTACCCATCTTGCCAGCGAATCTTTTATTAAAAACTGCAAAGGGAGAAACACGTTACATGAACTATGAAAGTTTAAGCGAAGGTGGTTTTGCTACAGGCTCTATGATGGGCTCTGGTGGTTTTATTATTTTAGATGAAGACCAATGTATTGTAAAAAATACTTTAACCTTAGCGCGTTTTTATAGACATGAAAGTTGTGGCCAATGTTCACCTTGTAGAGAAGGAACGGGTTGGATGGAAAAAATATTACAAAAAATAGAATTAGGAAAAGGAGAATCAAGTGATATAGATTTATTGTGGGACATTCAAAGAAAAATAGAGGGCAATACTATTTGTCCTTTAGGAGATGCCGCAGCTTGGCCCGTAGCAGCTGCTATTAGACATTTCCGTGATGAATTTGAATGGCATATCAACAATAGAGAATTATCACAAACAAGTAATTTTGGTTTACAACACTATGCAGACCCTATTCATGTGCCTGCATAACATTGCGTAAAACTATGAGTGAACAAACATTATTTAAAGTAACAGTAGACAACATTACCATTGAAGTACCAGCGGGCACTACGATATTGCAAGCGGCACGAAAAATAGGAGGTGCAGTAGCGCCCCCTGCTATGTGTTATTATAGCAAGTTGGAAGGAAGTGGTGGTAAATGCCGTACTTGTTTAGTTGAAGTATCGAAGGGTTCTGAAAAAGATCCACGCCCCATGCCTAAGTTAGTGGCTTCATGTCGTACCACCGTAATGGATGGCATGGAAGTAAAAAATATTACTAGTGAAAAAGTCATTGATGCAAGAGCGGGTATTGTTGAGTTTTTATTATTGAATCATCCATTGGATTGTCCTATATGTGATCAAGCAGGAGAATGTCATTTACAAGATTTAAGTTTCGAACATGGTAAGTCTAGTACTAGATATGAATTCCAAAGACGCACTTTTAAAAAGCACGATTTAGGAAAGCATATACAACTTCATATGACGCGTTGCATTTTATGTTATCGTTGTGTGTTTACCGCCGACCAATTAACAAATAAAAGAGAACACGGCATTTTAGATAGAGGAGATCATGCAGAAATTGCTACGCATATAGAAAAAAGTTTGGACAATGAATTTATCGGTAATGTTATTGATGTATGTCCAGTGGGCGCTTTAACTGATAAAACTTTCCGTTTTAAAAACAGAGTTTGGTTTTTAAAACCCATGGATGCGCATCGCAATTGTCCAACTTGTTCTGGTAGAGTTACTTTATGGAATAGAGGAGATGAAGTATTTAGAGTGACAGCACGCAAAGACGAGTGGGGTGAAATTGAAGACACACCAGAAGGTAAGCCAGGATGGATTTGCAATACATGTCGTTTTGAAAAAAAACATACTAACGATTGGATCATTGAAGGGCCACGTGAGATAAGCAGGCATTCAGTAATTGCACAAGGCCATTATGCAGGTAATATTGGTACCACAAAACCAACTGAAACTTTTAAGGCAGTGAATGATGGAAGAGCGCCACATTTATTAATGGATATTCATAATGAAAGTGAAGTGAACTTACCTTCTGTTCGTTTAAGTGAAATAGAAGGTCCTTCGCATGGAAATACTTTTAAAAATAAATCTAAAAACGCCTAATACATAAAGTATGACACTACTCGCATTTGATTGGGCCTTTATTATTGAGAAATTAATTTTGATTATCATTATAGTGCTCACCACTTTATTAATTACTTTATATACCACTTTTGGAGAAAGAAAAGTGGCAGCTATCTTACAAGACCGACCAGGTCCTAATAGAGCGGGCCCTTTTGGTTTATTACAACCCTTAGCAGATGGTTTGAAATTAATTATGAAAGAAGAAATTATTCCAACATCTGCAAGTAAGTGGTTATTTATTTTAGGTCCAGGACTAGCCATGACTGCAAGTTTGATGACTTGCGCTGTTATCCCTTGGAGTACTGAAATACATTTATTTGGAAGAGTTATTGCTTTACAAATTGCGGATATTAATATTGGTTTATTATATGTGTTCGCAGTAGTAAGCATGGGCGTTTATGGTATTATGATTGGAGGTTGGGCTTCTAACAATAAATTTTCTTTGATGTCTGCACTAAGAGCAGCATCACAAGCTATTAGTTATGAAATTGCAATGGGATTAGCCTTGATTGCTTTATTAATGTCAACAGGCACCCTTAGTTTAAAAACAATAGTAGCAGATCAAGTCTCAGGCCATTGGTGGAATATAGTTTATCAGCCTTTGGGCTTTTTAATTTTCTTTATTTGTGCGATGGCAGAATGTAATCGTACTCCTTTTGATTTACCAGAAGCAGAGAATGAATTAAACTTTGGCTATCACCAAGAATATTCTTCCATGAAATTAGGATTCTATTTATTTGCGGAATATGTAAATATGATTATGAGCAGTGCTATTATGGCATCTATGTATTTTGGTGGCTACGATTTACCATTCTTTGATGAAAGCACTGTAGCGCCCAATATTGCAGCCATCATTGGTGTTGGCACTTTGCTTATTAAAATTGTACTATTTGTATTTTTATTTATGTGGATTCGTTGGACGATTCCAAGATTTAGATATGATCAATTAATGAATTTAGGTTGGAAAAAAATGATACCACTTGCTTTACTAAATATGTTAATCACGGGGGCACTCATTTTATCAAAATTATAATTAAATAAACGGCACCAATATAACATGCAAGCATTAACCAATAAATCAATCGCAGTCAATCGCAGTCCCATGACAATATGGGAGCGTTTGTATTTGATTAATATTATTAAAGGCATGGCGATCACTTTTAGTCACATGTTTAAAAAGCAACCTACTGTAAGGTATCCTGAACAAAAAAGAGAGTTTAGTCCTGTGTTTAGGGGCCTACATGTTTTGAATAGAGATGAGCAGGGTCGTGAAAATTGTACTGCTTGTGGTTTGTGTGCAGTGGCATGTCCAGCAGAAGCAATCACTATGGAAGCGGCTGAAAGACAAGAAGGAGAAGAGCATTTATATAGAGAAGAAAAATATGCCGCTAAGTATGAAATTAACATGCTACGTTGTATTTTTTGCGGACTCTGCGAAGAAGCTTGCCCTAAAGACGCTATTTACTTAAGTGAAACTTTTGCACCAGCCAATTATACTAGAAGAGGATTTATTTATGATAAAAACGATTTATTAATTCCTAATACTTTAACCAACGCATCTGAATTGGCTAAAGCAAAAGGAGTAGAAGCTTAGAGACTATGAATACACTAGAAATTTTATTTTATGCTTTATCTGCCTTTGCTATTATTAGTGCAACTATGGTATTGATAAGTAAGAATCCAATTCACAGTGTGCTTTGGTTAATTCTAGTATTTTTTGCCATTTCTGGTCACTATATTTTATTAAATGCTCAATTTTTAGCCATCGTTAATATTATAGTGTATGCAGGCGCCATTATGGTTTTGTTCTTGTTTGTGATTATGCTTATGAATGTAAAAAAGGACAAAGAACCACAAAAGCAATTATGGGTAAAATTAATTGGAGTGATTGCAGGAGGTAGTTTTTTAACTTTACTCATTGCGCTTGTAAAACAAAATACTTCCTTTCAAGGAAGAGATGTTTTATTGAAAGAAGGAAGCATAGGACTTATTCATCCATTAGGCCAAGCATTGTTTACCGACTATGTAGTACCTTTTGAAATAAGTAGTGTTCTTTTCTTAAGTGCCATGGTGGGGGCTGTAATCATTGGTAAAAAATAAAAATTTTGTAAGATGCCTATAGAATATTATATCTTTTTATGTTTAACACTATTTAGTATTGGTGTGATAGGGGTATTAACACGCCGAAATGCGATTGTTGTTTTTATGTGTATTGAACTTATGCTCAATGCAGTAAATTTATTATTAGTGGCATTTTCAAAAATGAATTACGGTGCGGCTCAGGTAATGTCCCCTACAACCACTGCAGGTATTGATGCACAGATATTTGTATTTTTTATTATGGTCGTTGCTGCTGCAGAAGTAAGTATTGGGCTAGCTATTATAGTAATGATGTATCGCAATACGCATTCTATAGACATTAATTTCTTAAATAGATTAAAAAACTAAGTCAATGGCCTTTATGAAAATATTAGTGGCATTCATTCTTCTTTGGCCTTTTGTTGGATTCTTATTCAATGGACTAGGTAGAAATTATTGGAGTAAGAAAATAATTGCTTATAAGGCTACTGGCTATATTGTAGCTTCTTTTATAGCAAGCGTAATTGCTTTTTTGCATGTACAAACTTATGGTGCAGTGACGGTGCATTACTTTGACTTCATTCATACTGCTAGTTTAACGATACCTTTCGACTTTAAAGTAGACGCCCTTTCTTCTTTATTTTTATTAGTCATTACAGGAGTAGGTTCTTTAATACATTTATATTCTACTGCTTATATGCAGGAAGAATCGGCTCCACACTATGCAAGGTATTTTGCTTATTTGAATTTGTTTATTTTCTCCATGTTATTATTAGTCTTAGGAGATAACTATATAATTATGTTCATGGGTTGGGAAGGAGTGGGCCTATGTTCTTATTTATTAATTGGATATTGGTTTTCGAATGGTAATTATAATTATGCTGCGAAGAAAGCCTTTATTATGAATCGTATTGGTGATTTAGGATTTTTATTAGCTATATTTTGGCTCATTGCTAAATTAGGTACAGTGAGTTATAGCGAAGTCTTAACTGCCGAATCTTTGGCAAAATTATCTAGCGCCGATATTACTGGCATTACTTTATTATTATTTGTAGGTGCAATGGGTAAGAGTGCACAAATACCTTTGTTTACTTGGCTACCTGATGCGATGGCGGGTCCTACACCTGTATCTGCATTAATACATGCGGCCACCATGGTAACCGCTGGTATTTATATGATAACAAGAAGTAATATTTTATTTAGTCATAGTGAGACTACGCAAAATATTGTTGCTATTATTGGTATTAGCACAGCTTTATTAGCAGCTACTATCGCTATTAAGCAAAACGATATTAAAAAAGTATTGGCTTACTCTACAGTAAGTCAGTTAGGATATATGTTTTTAGGTTTAGGTGTAGGTGCTTATTCTGGCGCAGTATTTCATGTAATTACCCATGCATTTTTTAAAGCTTTATTATTCTTGGGTGCAGGTTCTGTAATTCATGCAATGCATCATGAACAAGATATTAGAAAAATGGGTGGATTAAAATCGAAGCTACCTATTACTCACATTACTTTTTTAATAGGCTGTATTGCTATTGCTGGAGTCCCACCATTTAGCGGCTTCTTTTCTAAAGACGAAATACTAGCAGCTGCTTTTGAAAAAAATAAAATTTATTGGGTCTTAGGTTTAGTGGGGGCTGCGATGACTGCTTTTTATATGTTCCGTTTATACACCACTACTTTTTTAGGAAAGTTTAGAGGTAGTCATGAACAAGAAGCGCATTTGCATGAAAGCCCTCTTGCGATGACTTTACCCTTAATAGTTTTAGCTATACTTAGTGCAGTGGGTGGGGCCATTGGTATTCCTGAAATAATGGGAGGTCATCATTGGTTAACTGGACAACTAAGCACAATTGTAAGCACACCTCATGAAGCTAGTTTATCTGTATCTACTGAGTGGATCTTAATGAGTGTGTCGGTAGCTATAGCAGCCATTGCATTAATTATTGCTTTATTAAAATATACTAAGCAAACCGACGAAGAGCCAAGCTCAGCAATAGGAAAATTCTTTTATCATAAATGGTATATAGACGAGTTCTATCAAAAAACCATCATTGAACCATTGAATGAATTTGCACTATTTCTAAAAGAATTTATTGAAAAGAAAGTCATTGATGGAGCCGTAAATGGAACCGGCAAGTTGGTTCAATTTAGTGCTAGAAAAGTAAGGCTCATACAAAATGGCCAAGCGGGCTACTATATATTATTTATGGTATTGGGCATCATTACCCTTTTTCTAATCTGGTTCAATGATATTAATATTTTACGATTCATTCATACATTGACTCAATCATAATAAGCAATAACTATGTTAATTACATTTCTACTCATACCAATTTTGACAGCTATTGTACTTTTGTTTATCAAAAAAGATACTTTGGCTTTTCAAACTGCAATTGCTGCAAGTTTGGCAACATTGGCATTAGCGGTTTTTGCTTCTTTCAATAAAGTTGAAACTTTTGATATGTCATGGTTGCCCAATTTGAATAGCCGATTTACCTTACAAGCAGATGGGCTTGCGAAAATTTTGATTTTATTATCCTCAATAAGCTTACCTGCTATTTTAATGGCGAGTAATAAAAATGAGTACAAGCAAAAAAATATATTTTTATCTCTTTTACTATTTACACAAGCTGGTTTAATGGGTGTATTTTTAGCGGGAGATGCATTACTATTTTATTTCTTCTGGGAATTGGCATTAATACCTGTTTACTTTTTATGTTCAATTTGGGGAGGGGAGAAACGCATTGCTATAACTTTTAAATTTTTCATCTATACTTTTTTAGGTTCTTTATTTATGCTTATTGGTATTTTGTTTGTCAATGCGCATACAGTTGAACATAGTTTTTCTATTCAAGCCTTTATACAAGCTAACTTAACTGATGGGCAAAAAATTACAGCCTTTGCTTTATTCTTTGTAGCCTTTGCTATAAAAATGCCCATCTTCCCTTTACATACTTGGCAACCAGATACCTATGAGCAATCACCTACTCCAGTCACTATGGTCATGAGTGCGGTAATGGTAAAAATGGGCTTGTATGGAATTTTAAGATGGCTATTACCTTTATTTCCTGTGGCTTTTGCTGCACATACCAATGTGGTTGTATTTTTATCGGTAGTAGGTATTTTATATGCTTCATTTATTGCTATACGTCAAGACGATATCAAAAGATTAATTGCTTATTCTTCTATTGCACATATAGGTTTAATGAACGCAGCCATTTTTTCTGGAACTGGTATTGCTATACAAGGGGCTTTAATTCAATTATTTTCCCATGGTATTAATGTGTTAGGATTATGGATTATTGCCGATATAGTAGAGCAACAAACAGGAACAAGATCGATGCAACAAATGGGTGGGCTTGCCAAGAAGCAACCTACTTTAGCTATTTTATTAGTAGGGTTTGCCTTAGCCAATATTGCCATGCCATTAACCAATGCTTTTGTGGGTGAATTTTTAATGTTTAATGGTTTATTTATTTTAAATCCTTGGATAGCGGGTTTTGCAGGTATAAGTATTGTTTTAGCGGCTATTTATACTTTGAATATGGTACAAAAAGTAGCCTACGGTGAAATAAGCGAAAAAATAAATGCCATGCCAGCTCCCAATAAAGCCGCACAATTGGTATTGATTATTTTATTGATTATTGTTTTTGTTACCGGTGTTTATCCACAACCTTTATTTACTTTAACGGCCGATACTTTACAACAATTAATAGCCAAATAATAAAAACGAATTAGTAATGAATGCAATTATTGTTTCTACGCTCTTAGGTGTCATCATGATGTTTTGTTCATGGGGTATCAAAATTCAAAAAACGCAACAAAGCATTGCTTTAGTAGGATTATTTGTTTTGATACTAAGTAATTTGGCTCAATTGAATGGATGGTATGTTATCAATTTTGATACCAAGGGTATGCTCGCTTTTACTAGATTTGGTTTATACATTAATTCTTTATTTTTTATCATTACTTTTATTTATATCTGGTTGAACGGAGAAGAGATTGCGAAATTCAATAACCAGGCTGCCGATTTTTATGCATTGTTTTTCTTTATATTATGTGGAGCTAGTATTTTAACATCTTTTGATAATTTATTGATGTTGTTTATAGGTATTGAAATTTTATCTATTCCTTTATATATTTTAACTGGTGCAGACAAGAAAAATTTATTTAGCAATGAAGCAGCATTAAAGTATTTTTTAATGGGCTCTTTTTCTACAGGCATTTTATTATTAGGTATAACATTTATTTATGGAGCAACGGGCAGTTTTCATTTAGTAGAGCCTGTACTTAAACCCTCTACTGGCCTACCTGCGGAGCAAATGATTTTATCTGCCGGTTTATTACTTGTATTTGCAGCTATGAACTTTAAAGTATCTGCAGCCCCTTTTCATTTTTGGACACCGGATGTGTATGATGGAGCACCTACTGTTTTTACTTCTTTTATGGCCACGATTGTAAAAGCAGCAGGTTTTATAGCCTTCATTACCATCTTTAATAGTCAGTCGAAGGCCTTAGGATATTCATGGGCATTAGTGTTAAGTTTTGTGATTGTGTCTACTTTACTAGTGGGAAATATAGTAGCCGTTTTTCAAAGAAGTGTAAAAAGAATGTTGGCCTATTCTAGTATCGCACAGGCAGGATTTATGTTATTTGCTTTATATGGTAAATCAAGTTTTGCACAGGAAGGTATTGTATTATATGCGGTCGTTTATTCTTTAGCTACAATAGGTGTTTTTGGTGTCTTAATTAAAATGAAAGAAAATAGTTTTGAAGCTTTTAATGGTTTAGCTAAAACCAATCCATTATTAGCCTTTGTTACTACAATATTTTTATTCTCACTTGCAGGAATTCCTCTAACGGGAGGTTTCTTTGCTAAGTATTATATGCTCAATGCATTATATGCAGCAGGGGCAGGTCTTTGGTTAATTATTATTGCAATTTTATTTGCAGCCATTAGTGTCTTTTATTATTTCAAATTAGTACAAGCCATGTATTTTTTTACAGGCAAGCCTGCAATGCATGAAGTACCTAAGAAATATACTTATGCGCTTTTATTAATAGCCATTTTGCTACTCATCCTAGGTGTATTCCCTTCCTTAGTATTCAATTATCTATACTTTTAGCCGTTCCTCATTTTATAAGGCCCAATAAAGCCATATTGTCGAATCTGTGCTACCTTTAATTTTCATAAATATAGTAGAATGACTATTCAGGACTCTTTTGTACTCGCTTGGCGCACTGTAAAAAGTAATAAACTTAGAACCGGGATTACGGTGGCTATTATTGCCTTTGGTATTATGGCACTTATCGGAATTATTACCGCTATTTCTGCTATGAACCAAAGTTTGAAAGAGAACTTTTCATTTATGGGTGCAAATGCCTTTGTGGTAAGATACAAAGAAATGAATTCAAAAATGAGAGAACCTGGAAATAGTAGCCCTGAGTTTTCAAAAACTAAAAGAGGTACAAAAGAAAAAAAATCGAATTTAGATAAGCCTATCAAAATTGAGGAAGCGACTTATTTCAAAGAACATTTTGGATTTAATAGAGCGGCTGTAAGTATTTCCAGAAGAATGGGAGGAAATAATGAACTTCATTATAAGAATAGAAAAACCAATCCACAAATTTCTTTAATGGGGGGAGATGAAAACTATCTAGCAGTAAATGGTTATTCTTTAACACAAGGCAGAAATTTTAATAATGTTGATATTGCAAGTGGTCGTAATGTTTGTATCATAGGATCTAATGTAGCTGCTAAATTATTTCCAGGTAGACCAGAAAAATGTATTGACAAGGTTATTTTATTACAAGGGAAGCCCTACCGTGTAATTGGTTTATTAAAATCAAAGGGTTCTAGTGCCATGCTGCGTCAGGATGATGTGGTTATTTCTTCTTTAAAAAATGTAAGACAGTATCAAGGAAGTACTTCTTATTCTTTGGGCGTGATGGTGAATAATGTAGCAGAATTGGAGCCAGCTATTGGAGAGACAACCGATCAAATGAGAAAAGCTAGAAGATTAATTCCTTCTGAGTCCGATAATTTTGTCATTGAAAAGAGTGATAAATTTGCATCTATGTTTATTGGCTTTTTAGCAGGTATTAGTGGTGCAGCGGGGGCTATTGGTATGATTACTTTAATTGGGGCAGCCATTGGTCTTATGAATATTATGCTAGTGGCAGTCAGTGAAAGAACCAGAGAAGTGGGATTGATAAAAGCCATTGGAGGTAAAAGAAAAGATGTGCGTCGTCAATTTTTATTTGAAAGTATTTTGATTAGTATTTTAGGCGCCATTTTTGGTATTATTTTGGGCGTTCTCGTGGGTAATATATTTAGCCTTGTTTTAGGTACTGGATTTGTGGTACCTTGGATCTGGGTAATAATAGGTATTGTCATTTGTTCTGTTGTAGGACTTGTGGCAGGTATTTATCCTGCGATGAAAGCATCTGCTTTAAATCCGATTGATGCACTTAGATATGAATAGTTTTTAAATAAAAAATTACGACAAGTATAAAAAAACTTCCTGTACAATTAAATTGTTTTTTGCATTTTTTATTTAGGGTCTAATGCTTTTTTAATTCTGTCTTTTAAATCATCGTAGTGACTTTGCGTAGCGGGATCGGCACTTGAACTTGCTTTTAAGTTCGCAGCTAATTTTCTTAATTGCACTTTAGCTTCAGAAACAACATCCGTGTTTTCAACATCCACAGAAGCCGATCTAAAAGGCGTAGTTGAACTTACATTCATTACAGGCGGTTTGATTAAATCTTCTAATTGACTCACGTAGGTCTTTTGTAAATTTCTTCTAAATACATCTGTAGCCTTTTGAGTAGTTAATTCACTAAACAATCCTTTTCTTGTATCTTCCATCATTTCATGCAATGCATAGGTAGCATTACCAAAACGTGAATAAGAATTATTTAAACGAAGTAGGCGTCCTTTATCTAATAAACTTTTTAAAGTATTGGTTTGAATACTTTGAATACGCTCATTAGCGGCAGGATTATTTATTTTATTTAAAATAGAATAATCTAATAACCATTTAGGAGTTGTAAATAATTGAGTTTGTAAAAAAGCCATTGCAGCTTTTTGCATCGCCACAGGCGTTGGTGTATATACATCACCTTGCTCTTCTACACTTTTGAATGTTTCATATACACCTCCAATATTTTTACTAACATGTCCCATGTATCTACTAAATTGACTTGTTAATTGTAAATACATATCAGCTAAGTTCTCGTATTTGTCTGCTTCTTCTTTTGTCCAAGCAGGTAAGTTGGTTAAAACTCTTTTTAAATTTTTGATTCCATATTCGCTAGCTACTACAGCATTATCACTAAGGTCTTCTGTTTGTGCACGAGGATCATATCCAAATCCTTCCCCACCAAACCATAAACGAGGATTATTTTTTAAGTTCTCTACAATCCATTTATTATTTATTTTTTTATCAGCTTCTACATCATTCAATCCTGTATAGGTATAACCCCATTGAATGGCCCATTTATCGTAAGCACCTATATGTGCAAATAATTCATTTTGCGCAATTCCATCTTCTGGTTGTGCAACATAATTAAAACGTGCATAGTCCATGATAGAGGCGGTATGTCCATTTTTAGCTAACCATTCTTTATCTCTTAATTTTTCAACAGGTGTTTTACTACTACTACCCATATTATGTCTAAGGCCTAATGTGTGTCCTACTTCATGTACAGCCACAAATCGAACTAATTTTATCATTAAGCTATCATCCAATATCATTTTTCTAGCAGTAGGATCGCTAGCGCCCGCTTGAATCATATACCAATCGTGTTGTAGTTTCAAAATATTATGATACCAGCCAATATGACTTTCTAAAATTTCACCACTTCTTGGATCGTGTATCTGAGGTCCGTATGCATTTTCTATATCAGATGCAAAATAGCGTATGACAGAAAAACGGGCATCTTCTAAACTCATAGTACTATCGTTAGGCCACTCTTTTCCTTGAATGGCATTTTTCCATCCTGCTTTTTCAAATGCAATATTCCAATCATTCACACCTTGTATTAAACCAGCTACCCATTTTTTTGGTGTAGCGGGGTCGATATAATAGATAATTGGTTTTGCAGGCTCTACTAATATTCCTTGCTTATATTTCTCTACATCTTCTGGCTTAGGCTCTAATCTATATCTTACTGCAAAAGTTTGTTCATCTACTTTTTGTTGATCATCTGAGTAAACAGTAAAATTATCTGCGAAATACCCCACTCTTGAATCAAACAAGCGTCTATTCATTGGAATTTTTGGAAGTAATAATATAGAAGTGTTTAATTCTAAGGTTACTGCTCCAGCGTTTTGCGCAGCGGGAATACCAGGTCCACTCGGCCCAGCCATTGAACCACCACCACCACTTGCGGAATAGGTTTTTACAGTTTTTACTTCAATATTGGTTGGGTAGGTTTTAATGCTTTCGATATAAGACCTGTCTGAGGCTAGACCTGATAAGCTAAAGCTTCTTTTTGCAGAACTATTCAGGCTAACGGCTTGGTTATCCCCTTTAAAAAAATCGGTAACCTCAATAACAGAGCTAGTTGAGTCCTTGCCATAGGCCTTTATTTCAAAGGCAGCTACAATGGGGTCTAAATTGGAGTTTTTAACTGCTTTGACAATGGTTTGGGTAGAATCGGCTGTATTAATTAAAGTTACTACCCGCATGAAAATTCTTTGGCCTGGGCCCTTTTCAAACTGAAGGGTTTGTTCATTTGCCACTTCGCCACCATATTTATAGGCACCTGCAGCCACTTTTGCAAACCTGGTAACAGCAATTAACTCTCGACCTAAAAGGCTGTCTGGGATCTCAAAATAGTACTTATCGTCTTGAAAATGAACAGTAAACACCCCTTTTTGGCTTACGGCCTTCTTGGAAATGATATCTGCAAAGGCTTTTGGCCCTTGTTTTGTTGCTGTTTCTTTTTTAGGGCCAGCGCTAATGCCGGTGCTATCAGATTTTTGAGCCAAAATAGGGAAGAAGCCTAGTAGAAATAGTGCTGAAAACAGGAGGTTTTTTTTCATATTAAATTTTAATTAGTATTGTATATGGGGTAGTGAATATAATAGGTTTTTGCCAACGCAAGTTAGTTTAAATAATTTTTTTAAAAATTAACACACTAAGTTTGTTTCAACCAATAAATTACTTATTTTGTAAGCCCTTAGAAACTAGTGAGAAAAGATTTAAGTGAATCTAACACATAGCTAAAAGGAATAATTTCTTTAATAAATTTTTATTTAAAACCAAAAATCAATTGAATCATGGCTGAGATTAAATCAACTGCAACAGCTGCTTCTAAGAAAACAGCACAGCCGCAAGAAGGCGGTAACTTGATTGCAACTTTAGCACCAATCGCTTGTATCGTAGCAGGTTATGTTATCTGGCGTTTTGTGTTGGGTAACGCAAGTAACTTTACAAACCCAGACCCTAGTGGTGGTTTCTGGCCTACACACAAAGGACCAAAAGGTACATTTACAAAAATGTATGAAGGTGGTATCGTTGTGCCAATTTTGATTGGTAGCTTATTAATCGTTTTAACTTTCGTAATTGAAAGATTATTAACTATTAGAAAAGCAGCAGGAAATGGTAACATTACTGAGTTCATCCGTAAAGTACAATTCCAATTAGCCAATAAAGAAGTTGACAAAGCTATTGCAGAGTGTGACAAGCAAAAAGGTTCTGTAGGTAATGTTATGAAGTCTGGTTTGACTAAGTACAAAGAGATGATATCTAATACAGAATTAGATACTGATCAAAAAGTATTAAACATTCAAAAGGAAATCGAAGAAGCAACTGCTTTAGAATTACCTATGTTAGAAAAGAACTTAGTATTCTTATCAACTATTGCATCAGTAGCAACCTTATTAGGTTTGTTCGGTACGGTATTAGGTATGATTCGTTCTTTCTCTAAATTAGGAGAAGAAGGTGGTGGAGAAGCTGCACGTGAATTATCTCAAGGTATCTCTGAGGCCTTATATAATACTGCATTAGGTATTGGTACTTCTGCTGTCGCTATTATTATGTACAACGTCTTTACTACAAGAATTGACGGTATTACATATGGTATCGATGAGTCTGGATTTACTTTAACTCAAAGCTTCGCTGCTAACTACAAATAGTAATAAAACTAAGTAGTACAAATATTAATTAATAATTAAGGAATTAAATCCTTAAAATTTTAAAAGACTATACAATGGGTAGAGCCAAATTGCCTCGTAAGAGTACCACCATCGACATGACAGCCATGTGCGATGTGGCCTTCCTTTTATTGTCTTTCTTTATCTTGACAACGAAATTCAAACCTTCTGAAGCAATTGCAGTAACTACACCCAGTTCGGTGTCTTCTAAAGTTGCTCCTAATAAGGATTTTGTTTTAATTACCATTGATAAAGACGGCAAAGTATTTCTTACTATAGATGATAAGCAAAAAAGAGAAACCATCGCTAATTCTTTAAATGCAACTAGAAATTTAGGAATTGATGTAGCTGCTTTCAAGAGTGCAAACTTTATAGGCGCTTCCTTTAGCGGTTTAAAATCTTTCTTATCTATCTCAGAAGAAAATAGAAAAGGAGACCAACTTCCTGGCATTCCATGTAAGGATAGTACAGATAATGAATTGATCGTTTGGATGCAAGTAGTAAATGAAGCTTATGCTGGTTCCAAATTGGATCTCTTGTTAAAAGGAGATAACGTAGCCAAATATCCAGCATTTAAAAATGTACTTACTGCATTTAAAAGAAATAATATTCAGAAATTTCAAATGGTAACCAATCCTGAAAATGCGCCAGTAGGTTCAGAATTGTACCAAAAATCCATGAGTGGAGAAAAACAGGAAAACTAAATTATAAACTAATTAAAAGCTATTTACTATGGCAGAATTAGATACCTCAGGTGGGGGACATAAAAAGAAAGGACCAGGGGTCAAAAAAGGGAAAAAATTATCTACGCGTGTCGATTTGACACCCATGGTTGATTTGGGTTTCCTTTTGATTACCTTTTTCATTTTTACCACTACCATGAGTCAACCTACAGCAATGAAGTTGATTTTGCCTGATGATAAAGTTAAACCTGAAGAGCAAAACAAAGCAAAAGAATCAGGTGCTTTAACCATCTTAATGGGGGATGATAATCACATATATTATTACGAAGGTCAATTAAAGCCAGATGCTTCTAATTTTCTTTCAGCATCTTATAATGGAGAGAATTCTATTCGTGAAGTCATCATGAAAAAGAAAGTGCAAGTAAGAAGTATTGCACAAGACCCCAGTGATCCTGAAAAGGATTTAGTGATTGTTATTAAACCAAGTTCAAAATGTAATTACAAAAACGTAATTGATATTTTAGATGAAATGTCAATCAACGTGGTAAAAAAATATGCACTAGTAGATATTTTTGACATTGAAGAACAACTGGTTCAAAAATCAGACGCGAACGCAAAATCTTCTAGCAATTAAAAGCATTTAACAATGGACATAAATAAAATATTAACCGCCGATGTACTTGACCTCATTTTCGAGGGAAGGTTTAAGGAATATGGTGCTTATGAGCTAAGAAAAACATACAATGATCGTCTTAAAAAGGCCTTAATTGGTATGTTTGCTATAACACTTATGTTGGCAGTTGGCGCTATCTGGTCTAATTCTGTAAAGAAAGCTAAGACTGAGATAGTAGTTACAGATGTTTCTTTAACAGATGTAACGCAAGAAAAAAAGCCACCTCCTCCTCCCCCTCCTCCGCCAAAGCAAGAACCACCAAAAGTGGAAATGGCAAAATTTACACCTCCTAAAATCGTAAAAGATGAGGAAGTGAAAAAAGAAGATGAGATTAAAGAAGTAGAAAAATTAGAAGACGTAAAAATTGGTGCAGTAGATCAAAAAGGTATCAAAGACGATGGTCTTGTGGCACCAACTGAATCGACAGTAGCGCCTCCTGCAGAAGAAGAAACTGATAAAATCTTTACAGTAGTACAAATTCCTGCTGAATTCCCTGGTGGACAGCAAGGATGGATACGCTATTTGGAAAGAACTTTAAATAGAGACTTACCTGTAGAAAATGGAGCACCTGCTGGAAAATACTCTGTAGTAGTTTCATTCGTTGTAGCTAGAGATGGTTCTATTAGTGATGTAAAAGCTGAGAACGATCCTGGATATGGCACAAAGGATGAAGCTGTTCGTGTAATTACTAGAGGTCCAAAATGGAAGCCTGCTGTTCAGAATGGTCGTAATGTAATTTACCGCCATAGACAAGCCATTGTGTTTGTTGTATCTGAAGATTAAGCTTTTTTCTTAATTAAGATAATTATAATGCCTCCTCTCGTTCATTCGGGGGGAGGCTTTTTTCTATTATAAAGTTTACCTTTGTTTATCTATGCGCGAAAATTTAAGTACTTGGAACGATACCATAGTAGCACTTGCTTCTCCTCCAGGATTAGGAGCTATTGCAGTTATTAGACTAAGTGGTCCAAAATCAATTGAGTTAGTTGCATCCGTATTTTCCAAAAAGAATTTGGCGGCTAAGGCTTCGCATACAGTTCACTTTGGTAAAATTATCGACGGCTTACAAGTCATAGACGAAGTGGTAGTTACATTATATAAAGCGCCTAAGTCTTATACAGGGGAGGAGGTGGTAGAAATTTCTTGTCATGGATCGCCTTTTATACAAGACTCCCTATTGCAGTTATTTATTTTAAAAGGGGCTAGGCTAGCAAAGCCTGGTGAGTTTACTCAGCGTGCTTTTTTAAATGGTAAATTAGATTTAACACAAGCGGAAGCAGTAGCCGATTTAATTGCCAGCAATACAGAGGCTTCTCGCAAAACAGCATTATATAATTTAAAAGGAGGCTTTTCTTCAGACTTACAAGTGATGCGCGAAAAATTAATAAAATTTTCTGCACTTATAGAATTAGAATTAGATTTTTCTCAAGAAGATGTTGCATTTGCTAATAAAAAAGAGTTGGAAAAATTAGTAGCGCAATTACAATTGAAGACACAGTTATTGTATAATTCTTTTAAGCTAGGCAATGTTATTAAAAATGGGGTACAGGTAGCAATTGTAGGAAAGCCCAATGCAGGAAAATCGACCTTATTAAACACTTTGTTAAACGAGCACAGAGCATTGGTAAGTGAAATACCTGGCACCACGCGCGATACGGTAGAAGAGTATCTTACCATTAATGGAGTCTTATATAAATTAATTGATACTGCAGGTATAAGAAGTAGTACTTCAGATTTGATTGAACAAATGGGTATTGACAAGAGTATTGAAAAAATTACGCAAGCCGATATAGTCATAGCCTTATTTGATGCAAGTACTACTAGTGCAAAGCAAATTATAGATTGGCAGGCATCAGTAGGTAATGATAAAATGATATTAGTGGGTAATAAGATAGACTTAGGTATTGATTCTACCTTGCAAAATAATGAAACTTTAAAAGACATTATATTTATTGGAGCAAAGGATAAGAAAAACATTGAAGCTTTAAAAACAATTCTTACAGAGAAAGTTGTTGGAGATGGATTAAACAAAGAAGGTACCATAGTGACTAATGCAAGACATGCTACTGCGCTTAAAAAATTATTATATGCCCTTGTAGATATTGAAACTGGACTTGCTAATAATGCTACTGGTGATTTGCTAGCTATTGATATTAATCAGGCTCTTCATTATTTAGGCACCATTACTGGACAAATAACTAATGAAGACCAATTAGATTTTATTTTCTCTAAGTTCTGTATTGGGAAGTAGATTACTGCGCAGTGTCTACTTTATTATTTTCTCTTTTTGTATAGAATTTTTTTGCTGCCTCTAATGTGATGTCTAGTTGTAGTTTCATTTTCTTACTATCAAAATAATTATGAATTCTTTTCATAGGAGAAATAAATTTATTATTTATGTTGGCTTCATATCTTATCATAGTACTATCGCCACCTGCATCAATAGCAGAATAGGTAACTGGCCCTGACATTTCATTAAGGGTATACAAACATTTAACTGCAGATAAAAAAGATTCATGTACTTCCAATTTACCCTGCTTTAAAACAAAAGTATGGTCATTGATTGAATCATGAGGCATCCATTTATCCCAGTATTGGATACTCATAAAGGAGTTAGTTACAATATTACCTGGCTGATGCACATAGCTGACACTACTAACTACTATTTTGTTAGGGATAAATAAATATACTAAAATTATAAAAAAGGAAAAAACAGTAATTAAAAAAAGTTTAATGTATTTCATAAGATATTGTTTTCTAGTTCTACAAGCATATTAAGTTGAACTAGTTTAATTCAAAATTAATCATATATCTGACTTAAGGAACAATTTTTTAAACCTATATTTGATTTTTATTTGTTGATACAAATTTAAGTGTATTCGTGAAAAATATTCTACTCGATATAAAGCTTTTCGCAGTCCTCCTATTAGTTTTAGGCAGCAATGTAGAATTAAGGGCGCAGGGTTGTGTGGCCATTAGAACAGTGGGTGGGTTAAATACCATGGAACATTCTATGATGCACGGAATGATGCATGATAGTAATGTTTCAAAAATGGCAGAACCTAAATGGGAACTCAATATTAGTGGTCGTTACTTTAAATCTTATAAACATTTTAATGGTACTGACGAGCAAACCCAAAGAGTTGACGAGCAAACAGATGTTAGAAATTTTAGTCGCACCTTGGACATTTCTTTGCTAAGAAAAGTAAATGAAAAATGGAGTATTGGTTTTGATCTCCCATTAGTATACAATGAAAGAAGTTCTTTGTATGAGCATGTAGGAAGTGCTATCGGTAATCCGCGTTTTTCTACTTTTTCACAAGGTATTGGGGATATTAGAATAGCTGCATATAAATGGCTTATTGCACCAAGGATAGGGGCGAAGGGAAATTTATTAGCAGGCATTGGTCTTAAAATGCCAACAGGTAATTTTAAATCAGAAGATATTTTTCATTATAAATTAGGTAGCTCTATTTTAACTAGAAAAGGACCAGTAGATCAATCTATTCAGCCAGGTGATGGGGGCTGGGGTATGACAATTGAATTAAATGCATTCAGACAATTAAATAATTCCTTGAGTACTTATGGGAATGTCTATTATTTAATCAATCCAAAAGGAAATAATGGAGTAAGCACTGCAAGAGGGGGTATTGCTTCAGCATCAGCCATTAAGTATACATCAGATGTGATGAGTGTGCCTGATCAGTATTTACTAAGAGCAGGTACTAACTTTACAACAAATAACTTTACCCTTTCATTAGGAGTGAGATATGAATGTATTCCTGCAAAAGATATAATTGGAGACAATACTGGATTTAGAAGACCTGGCAATGTATTGGCATTAGAACCTGGAGCAAATTATAATTATAAAAAATTCAATTTTTATTTATATGCACCAATTGCCATTAGAAGAGAAAGGCCTCAAAGCTATCCTGATATTTTAAAGACTAACGATACTAATGTATTTTCCAGAGGCGATGCTGCTTTTGCAGATTATAGTATTAGCCTAGGTTTTGGCTATAAGTTTTAAGCCTAAATAAAAGCAAATTAAAATTTAAAAAAGGGGTGCAAATTTTTTACAAAATTTTGCGATTAATCGAATATGGAATTATTCAAATGTTGAAATGCTTCCATCGCACCCATGTATTCACAGGTTCTAGCGCCTGCTTTATTGGCATTACTTATGATGAGTTTCCAATTTTCAATAGTAAGCTTATTTATATCTAAATTATTTAGCGTATTCAATTGATATAAAACAGCACCTACAAAAGCGTCGCCTGCGCCGGTGGCATCCACAGGTTGAATAGGGATGCTTTTAATGATTTCAATTTGCTCGCCTAGAGAAAGTAACGTGCCTTCTTTACCTAAAGTAATGGTAAAGACAGCCTTTGTTTTTTTTCTTAAAGCATTTGCTGCCAATGTCACTGTATCAAAGCCAGTGATTAAAAAGGCTTCTTCATCGCTCAATTTAAAAAAATTGCACCTTTCAATAAAAGGCATGCATTGTGTTATAAAATAACTGCTATTATTTTGAAAAAGTAAATGTCTGTAATTGGGATCAAAACTAATTAAACAGCCTGCTTGTATTGCTGTTGCTAATAATTCTATGTAAGTGCTTTGAAGTGGGCCAGGTAAAAAAGCAGTAGCAGATCCAAAATGAACAATACTATATTCTTTTAAATTAAGTGCTGCTAAATCGGCTATGGTTAATTCTTTATCTGCACCTCTATTAAAATAAAAATCTCTTTCCCCATCGTTCATTAAAGAAACAAAAGCAAAAGTGGTAAAATGAGTTGGGTCCTTTATAATTAGATTAGTATTTACGCCCATTTCTTTAAGTAAACTAGTGAGGTGAAGTCCAAAGGGGTCGTCGCCCACTTTTGCAGCCATGCTTACATCGCCGCCTAATGCTGCAATAGCGGCAGCTACATTTGCGGGAGCACCGCCAGCTTTTTTTAAAAACTGTTGGCCATTTGATAATGATACATTTACATCAGTGCAAATCATATCAATTAGAGCTTCGCCAATACAAAGTACTTTCATGTATTAATTAATTAATTAAATATAGTCATTTTTTAAAAGGGCTGTATCTTTGTATAATATAAATAATATTTCCTTTCATGTCTATCGAAGTAAGTTATCAAAAAGCGCAGGTATTAGAAGCCATGCGTTATCATTTTATAAAGCAACCAGAAATTAAAACACTCATGATTATAGTGAATGTTTATGCAATCCTAACTGGCATTTTATTATTCCTTAAAAAAATTAGACCAGAATTATTTTTATTAGGCTCTGTTCTTTGGATTGTATTACTGCTTATATTTTGGTATGTTATGCCTAGAATTTTTTATAAAAAAACGGCTTTATTTACCTATAGCTGGGATTTTAATTTTGACAATCAAAAGGCAAGTTTACATTCCATGCAAGGGGAAGCTGCTTGGGACTGGAAAGAAGTATCCCATTATTTTGAAAGCCCACATTTTTTTCATATTTACTTTAGCCCTAAAACTTTCTTTATAATCCCTACAGATAATATGACCCTCGAGGTAGAGCAAGCATTGAGGTCTATTTTAAAGAATAAATAAGTCCTTAGCAATACTTTCCCTTTAAAGGTTATCCACTTTTACAATAATTAATTAATAAAAAAGACCCCATTTACTACTCATTGTTCGCTTATAAAAAGGCCTGTAAAATGGGCTATTTATGCTATTTTTAGCCTAGAAAACCCCCAAAAAGCCCAAAATAGACCTACCTTGTTGATGGACTTCAAAATGTGTAAACAAAAAGGCAAATAAAATACTTCGTTTTTAACAAAAAGTATATTTTTGCGCCGTAAACAAAACCTTTTACAATGTCAGACATCGCTACAAGAGTTAAAAAAATCATCGTTGACAAATTAGGTGTAGATGAAGCAGAAGTTACAAGTGCCGCTTCTTTTACAAATGATTTGGGAGCAGATTCTTTGGACACAGTTGAATTAATTATGGAATTTGAAAAAGAATTCAACATTTCAATTCCTGATGAACAAGCAGAAACTATTACTACCGTTGGTCAAGCTGTTGCTTATTTAGAAGAGCACGCGAAATAACTAAATTCATTTAGAATTTTCAAGCTGAATCATCGGCATATTTAAATCCGCCTTTTTGAGCCTTTGCTTTAAAGGCGGATTCTTATTTTAAAACAATTAACATGCAAACTAAACGCATTGTAGTTACTGGAATTGGCACTTTAACACCTATTGGAAATAACCTAGCTTCTTACTGGGAAAATTTAGTCAATGGTGTCTCGGGTGCAGATATGATAACTCAATTTGATGCCTCTAAGTTTAAGACAAGATTTGCATGTGAAATCAAAGGTTTTGATCCTGTAGAATTTATGGATCGAAAAGAAGCTAGAAAATTAGACCGCTTTGCTCAAATTGCTTTAGTGGCAAGTGACCAAGCAGTGGCCGATGCAGGTATTACAAAAGACAATGTAGATCACGATAGAGTAGGTGTTATTTTTGCCAGTGGTATTGGAGGTTTAAATACTTTCACTGAAGAGATTACCAATTTTGTGCAAGGTGATGGCACACCAAGATTCAATCCATTTTTTATTCCTAAGATGATTTTAGACATTGCCGCTGGGCAAATTTCTATGAAGCATGGTTTTCGTGGTCCCAATTTCGCAGTAGTTAGTGCCTGTGCTTCTAGTACTAATGCCATTGTAACAGCTATGGATAATTTAAAATTAGGCAAGGCCGATATTATTGTTACAGGTGGGGCAGAGTCGGTTATTGGAATTGCAGGTATGGGTGGTTTTAATGCAATGAAGGCAATGAGTGAAAGAAATGATGATCCTAAAACAGCTAGTCGCCCATATGACAAAGATAGAGACGGTTTTATCATGGGAGAAGCTTCAGGTGTTTTAGTTCTAGAAGAATTAGAGCACGCAAAAAAACGTGCTGCTAAAATTTATTGTGAAGTAGTGGGTGGTGGTGCTACAGCAGATGCTTATCATTTAACGGCACCACATCCAGATGGTTTAGGTGCTAAGAATGTAATGATCGCTGCTTTAAAAGACGCTGAAATGCAACCATCAGATATAGATTATATCAACACACACGGTACTTCCACACCCTTAGGAGATATAGCAGAAACAAAGGCTATAATGGCTGTGTTTGGTGAGCATGCTTATAATTTAAATATTAGTTCTACGAAATCCATGACAGGTCATTGCTTGGGTGCAGCTGGCGTAATTGAAGCTATTGCTTGTGTTCAAGCAGTGGTAAATGATATTATTCCTCCTACCATCAATCATTTTACAGACGACCCTGAATTAGACCAACGCCTTAATTTTACTTTTAATACAGCGCAAAAAAGGACCGTGAATGCAGCCTTAAGTAATACTTTCGGATTTGGCGGACACAATGCATGTGTGATTGTAAAAAAATACAAGGCCTAATTCAAAGTGAAAAGAATACAAACTTTACTTTCCTTTTTCAAAAAATCTGATTTTGAAAAAAATTTAACAGCTCTCATTGGCTACAAAACAAAAAGTATTCTACTTTTTCAAACTGCATTAAATCATAGATCGGTTCGAGAGAATCCATCAGAAAATAATGAAAGACTTGAATTTCTTGGCGACGCCATTATAAGCTCGGTGGTGGCCGATTATTTATTTAAAAAATATCCTTACAAAGGAGAAGGTTTTTTAACTGAGATGCGAAGTAAGATGGTGAATAGACAGCAATTGAATCATATTGCAGTGCAAATGGGTCTCCGTAAAATGACAAAGTTCAATAAAATGGATGGGTCTTTGAAAACAAGTCAAATTTTTGGAAATACACTTGAGGCCTTAGTTGGTGCAATTTATTTAGATAAGAAATACGATTTTACTAAACTTTGGATTATAGAAAAAATGATACAACCTTATTTGTTTATGGACGATTTAGAACAAATAGATATTAATATAAAAAATAAAATTATTGGCTGGGCTTTAAAACAAGGAAAACAAATTGATTTTGTATTAGCAGGCGAACAGTTAGAAGGCAGAAGAAGATTATTCACCATTAATGTAGTACTTGATGGGGAGGTAGTTACTGCTCAAAAAGGCTATACTAAAAAAGATGCTAGTCAATTGGCAGCACAAAAAGCCATTGAAATTTTAGGTATTTAATTATATACTTTGGCAAAGCTCAATAAGCACACCATTCGTTTCTTTAGGATGCACAAAACAAATTAATTTATGATCAGCCCCTTTTTTAGGAGTTTCATTTAAAAGGGTAAAGCCTAGTTTTTTTAATCTTTCCATTTCAGCTACTATATCAGGTACTTCAAAAGCAATATGGTGAATGCCTTCTCCCTTTTTATCTATGAATTTAGCAATGGGCCCTTCGAGCTTGTTACTTTCTAGTAATTCAATTTTGGTGCTTTGTTGAAGAAAAAAGGCTGTATTCACTGCTTCACTATCAACAGATTCTGTTTTATAGCAAGGGCTACCTAACAATTGTTCGAATAAAGGGATGCTAGTAGCTAGGTCTTTTACCGCGATTCCTATATGTTCTACTTTATAATTCATGGTCCTATTGTTTTACGAATTGGGAAAAAATTAGCTTTAATGCTTAACGAATTCAATAAAATCAAGCCTTAAGCTTTACTTTTGTGCTTTAGAAAAAATCAAATTCGGATATGTTAAAATTACCAATTTATCTTGATCATAATGCAACTACACCCATGGATCCTAGGGTTTTAGAAGCAATGATCCCCTATTTTGTCGAAAATTTCGGAAATGCGGCTAGTCGTAACCATTCTTTTGGATGGCAAGCTGAGGAAGCAGTTGATTATGCACGTGAGCAAGTGGCCCAATTAATTGGTGCCGATGCTAAAGAAATTATATTCACCTCTGGCGCTACTGAAGGCGACAACCTAGGTATCAAGGGGGTCTACGAAATGTATGCAAGCAAGGGTAATCATATTATTACTTGCACTACAGAACACAAAGCTGTTTTGGATACTTGCAAACACTTAGAAAAATTAGGCGCAGAAGTTACTTATTTAGATGTTCAACCCGATGGTTTAATAGATTTAAAACAATTAGAAGCTGCTATGAAGCCTACTACTATTTTAGTAGCTATCATGTATGCTAATAATGAAATTGGCGTTATTCAACCAGTGAAAGAAATTGCTACCATTGCTAAAAAGCATGGTGCGCTTTTCTTTACAGATGCAGTGCAAGCTGTAGGAAAAATTCCTGTCGATGTTATTGCAGACGGAATTGATATTATGGCATTTACTGCACATAAAATGTATGGTCCTAAAGGAGTAGGTGCTCTGTATGTGAGAAGAAAAAATCCACGTGTAAAAGTAACTGCACAATTAGATGGTGGAGGACATGAAAGAGGAATGCGTAGTGGTACTTTAAATGTTCCAGGTATAGTAGGCTTTGGAAAAGCTTGCGAACTTGCTCGTTTAGAAATGGCAGCAGATACAGAAAGAATTTCTAAATTAAGAGACAAGTTAGAAAATGCTTTAAAACAAATTGATGAGTCTTATGTGAATGGTAATACAGCACATCGTTTGCCACATGTAAGTAATATCTCTTTTAAATATGTTGAAGGTGAAGGTTTGATGATGGGCTTTAACAAAGACATCGCATTATCCTCTGGCTCAGCTTGTACATCTGCTTCCTTAGAGCCTAGCTATGTTTTAAAAGCATTGGGCTTGGGCGATGATTTAGCACATAGTTCACTTCGTTTTGGTTTAGGAAGATACACCACTGAAGAACAAATCGATTATACTATTAAAGCTGTAACCGATACAGTTTTAAAACTAAGGGAAATGAGCCCGCTATGGGAAATGTTTAAAGAAGGTATTGATATTGATTCAATTCAATGGGCACATCATTAAAACCTGGTTGCTTCATTAATCGGATTTTTTTAATAATTTTGAAAATATAAAATAAAAATAAAATGGCATATTCAGATAAAGTAATCGATCATTATTCTAATCCTAAAAATGTAGGAACATTAGATAAAGGCTCTAAAAGTGTAGGTACTGGTTTAGTAGGTGCACCTGAGTGCGGAGACGTAATGCGTTTACAAATCCAAGTAGACGAAGCAACTGGTGTAATTACCGATGCTAAGTTTAAAACATTTGGTTGTGGTTCAGCCATTGCTTCTTCTTCTTTAGCTACTGAGTGGTTAAAAGGAAAGACAATTGACGAAGCTGTTAAAATTGATAATATGGATTTAGTAGAGGAATTAAATTTACCTCCTGTTAAAATTCACTGTTCTGTTTTAGCAGAAGATGCTATTAAAGCTGCTATCAATGATTTCCGTGTCAAGAACGGACTGGCTGAATTAGTATTTGAACAAAGCCACGTTTAATTTAGGTCTTCTATTTACAACCTATGAGCGAAGTAGCCCAAGAGAATTCAATTTATGTAAGTGCTAAGGCAAAGGCCAAAGTTTTGCAGTTAATGCAAGACGCAGGCATATCAGAAGATACTAGCTATTTTTTAAGAGTAGGGGTAGTAGGGGGTGGATGTTCTGGATTAAGTTATAAACTAGACTTTGATAATGAAATTAAGCCCATGGATCAAGTCTTTGAAGACAATGGAATAAAGATTGTTACAGATTTAAAAAGTTTTTTATACTTAGTTAATACTGAATTAGAATTTTCAGATGGTTTAAATGGCAAAGGCTTTTATTTCAATAATCCCAATGCCAGTAGAAGTTGTGGCTGCGGAGAAAGCTTTGCGGTATAGTGAATTTTATAGTGAATTAAAGGTTTTAATCATAAGGTTATTATAATATTGAATGCTCCGTTAACACGGGGCATTTTTTTTGTAGCTTTGAGCTATGTGGGCAATTTGTAAAAAAGAATGGGCGCAGTATTTCAATGGTTTAACAGGCTATCTCGTCATAGGATTTTACTTAATCGTGAATGGGCTTGTATTATTTGTACTTCCAAATTTTAATATCTTAGATTTTGGCTATGCTTCCTTGCAAGCGTATTTCGACTTTGCCCCTTGGTTTTTACTACTCTTAGTACCAGCTATTACCATGCATAGTTTTTCTGATGAGTATAAGCAAGGTACTTTTGAAATTATAAGAGCCCTACCAATTAGCCCACTTCAATTAGTAACTGGAAAATTTTTAGGAAACTTATTAATAGTACTTGTAGCCATTATACCTACTTTATTTTATGCATATACTTTAAACGCCTTAAGTGATATTGGTGGAATAGACTTTGGAGCAACTTATGGTTCTTATTTTGGTTTATTATTTTTAGCGGCTTGCTATACAATGGTAGGTATATATATAAGTAGCATTACCAAAAATAATTTAGTGTCTTTATTGGTATCTATTTTGGTTTGTATCTTATTATTTAAAGGTTTTAATTTACTTAGTCATATAGCTCCTTTTAACAATGCTGCTAATTTTTATATCAGCAAGCTGGGCTTAGAGGCACACTATATCAATATGAGTAAGGGGTTGCTCACAGCTAAGGATATTATTTACTTCTTATCGATACTTGTTTTATTTGCCATGGGAAGTCTTGAAAATATTAAAGGCAAAGTAAAATATTTAATTACAGTAATTGTTTTAATTAGCTTCAATGTATTTTTTTCTTTTTACAATTTCCAATTAGACCTTACTAAAGAACAGCGTTATACTTTACATGACAATACGCAGCATATTATTGCAGCTATCAATAAACCTACAAAAGTGCATCTATATTTAGGCGGTGATATACCTCCTTATTATAAAAATATTGCATTAGCCACTGCGGATTTACTAGAGCGTTTTAAACAAATCAATCCTAACGCTATACAATGGAATATTGAAGTACCTGGAGAGTTGTATAAAAACGATGCCTTGTATCAATTCTATGATAGCTTATCTAAATTAGGATTACCCATTCAAAGAATACAAACCGAAAATGGCCCTTCAGATAAAAGAGTCGATCAACTAATGATTCCGGGTGCACTTATTGAAGTAGAGGGCCAAGCACCTATTGTGATTGATTTAAGAACTAGTAAAAAATATTTCAAACCCTATAATATAGTAAAAGATATTCCTGAAGAAGATATAGAGGCCTCTGCGAATGCTGCGGTTTCTTTATTAGAATATAAATTTACGCAAGCACTTTATTTATTAAATAGAACAGAAGTGCCAAGTATTGCATATTTGACAGGTAATGGAGAACCGGTTAATTTAACAGTGAATGATTTAGGAGAATCCATTATGCATAACTACAATTTAGCTGTATTTGATTTGAAAAAAGGTTTTCCCAATCCGAAAAAAATTAAAACCCTACTTATTGTAAAGCCAACACAAGCTTTTACAGAATTGGATAAATTAAAATTAGATCAATATATAATGGGAGGGGGTAATATTGTTTGGGCCATTGATAAGCTAGTAGCTGAATATGATAGTTTGCAAAAAACAAATGGGTCATATATTGCTATTGATAGAGTTTTAGCCTTAGATGATTTGTTTTTTAAATATGGTGCAAGAATAAATGCCAATTTAGTGCAAGATCTAAATTGTGCTAAACTGCCTATGGTAGTGGGCAAAGGCGAGGATGGTAGCCCGCTTATTCAAAGAATGCCATGGCCTTATTTTCCTTTTTTGCAAGGGAATGAGCAACATCCTATTGTTCAGAATATAGACAGAGTTTTAACTTATTTTCCTTCTAGTATTGATACCATTGCAGTGGCCGGCATTCAGAAAACAATTTTACTAAGTACCGATTCAAATAGTCGAATACTCAGTTCACCTGCTGTGGTGGATATTAATAGTGGAAAGAGAGAAGGTGAATTGGAAAGTTTCCAAAAAAATCATTTGCCAGTAGCAGTTTTATTAGAAGGTAAATTTCTTTCTATGTTTTCTCATCGTATTTCTGCCGCTATGCTTGATAGTATTAAGACTTCCACTGGCAAAGGTTATTTAGAAAAGGGTATTGCTCTTTCAAAACAAGTCGTTATTTCAGATGCTGATATTCTTACCAATCAAGTGGATGTAAAAAGAGGACCCCTGCCCATGGGTATGATGCCTTATGAGGAATACCAATTTGCCAACCATGACTTTTTTGTAAATACCATTGCTTATTTAAATGAACCTTCCAGTTTATTAGCATCTCGTCATAAGCAACTAATGCTTCGTTTATTAAATCGTCAAAAAGTAGAGGAGCATAGAGTATGGGTGCAATTTATTTTAGTCCTTGGTCCACTATTTCTTCTTGGACTTTTCTTTATTATATGGACAGGGTATCGTAAACGTCAATTTGCTGTTTAATAAGTAAGTTGTAACTTTATAGTATGTCAACAGATCAATTAGTTTATCTTGTTTTTGGGGTGGTCATTCTTATCGCTTTAATCCTAGATCTGGGGTTTCTAAGTAAAAAAAATGCCATTATTACCATGAAACAGGCTTTGAGTCAGACTTTTTTCTGGGTAATGTTAGCACTTGCTTTTTTTGTGTTTATGTGGATAGAGGAAGGTCAAAAATTAGGATTTGAATATTTGAGTGGATATTTAATGGAGTGGAGTTTAAGTATTGACAATATTTTTGTTTTCATTTTAATTTTTAATGCTTTTAAAGTAAAAGAAAAACATATTCCTAGGGTATTATTAATAGGTATATTAGCCGCCATTTTATTTAGAGTTATTTTTATTACAGTGGGTGTAGCTTTGGTTGCGAAATTTGCTTGGGTTCTTTATATTTTTGGTGTCTTCTTGGTGTATACTGGTTATAAAATGTTTAAAGCAGGTGAGGAAGATAATTTCGATCCCCATCAGTCCAAAATATATTTTTTTTTAAAAAAATTCTTACCCATTGGGAGTACTGATGGTGATGGCAAATTTGTCATTAGAGACCATAATAACAAACCATTATATACCAGTTTATTTGTAGTGGTAGTTCTTTTAGCGGCTATTGATATTGTATTTGCTTTAGATTCTATTCCTGCAGTAATGGGTATTTCAAGAAGCAGTTTAGTTATTTACACCTCTAATATTTTTGCCATACTAGGGCTTCGTTCATTGTTCTTTTTATTAAGAGGTGCGGTGAATCAATTTGAGCATCTGCAACAAGGTATTGCCATTGTTTTAGTTTTTATTGGTATTAAGATGCTTGGTGAGCACTATATCAATATGTATATAGATAAGAACACTCAAGTTTTAATTTCATTGATGGTTATCATTTTTTGTATCACAGGCTCTATTTTTTATTCCATTTTTACAAATAAGAAAAAAGTTGCTAAAGGAAATTCACAAGCGGCTCCTTAAAAACAATCATATATTTGCACCACATATACATTACCTATGAACGGGAGAAAAGTTGCCATCATTATTGCACTCATTATAATTATCGATCAGGCAATTAAGTTTTATATCAAGCTTAATTATTTTATTGGAGAGGAGCATATTCTCATTGATTCATGGGCAAGACTGCATTTTATAGAAAATGAAGGCATGGCCTGGGGCTTAAAATTCGGAGGTGGTTTTGGAAAAATAATTTTGACTTTATTTCGCTTGGCTGCGGTTATCTGGGGAACTTTTTTAATTAAAGGTTTTATCCAAAAGAAATACCATAATGGTTTTATTTTTTGTGCAGCCTTAATTTATGCCGGCGCTGTAGGTAATTTAATTGACTCTATGTTTTATGGGCTCATATTTGAAGAAAGTGTACCTTATACTACCATGGTAGCGCATTTATTTCCTGTTGGCGGCGGATATGGCTCTTTTTTACATGGAAAAGTAGTAGACATGTTTTATTTTCCCATTATTCAAAATGCACATTTTCCTAGTTGGTTTCCTTTTTGGGCTGGAGAGGAATTTGAATTTTTCCGACCTGTATTTAATTTTGCCGACGCTTCAATAAGCACAGGGGTCATTGCACTATTTATCTTTCAAAAGAAGTTCTTTAGTGATACAGACCAGCCCCAAGCTTAGTTTTTACTAACTTTTCCCCTTATCATCAAACCAAATCAAGGCTGGCCTTTTTTACAAGCTTATTCGTACCTTCGTGCCCTAAAAATGAGCTAGGATAAAGCGTTGTATGAGTAAAAAATACCCAGAATTTAGTGGATTAAATCTCCCTCAATTGGAGGCGGAGATATTGGCTTCTTGGAAGTCCGAGCAAGCTTTTGAGAAGTCGGTCTCTTTAAGAGAAGGTAAGACCCCCTTTGTTTTTTATGAAGGGCCTCCGAGTGCCAATGGAATGCCAGGCATTCACCATGTTATTTCTAGAACTTTAAAAGACATGGTATGTAGGTATAAAACAATGCAAGGTTTTCAAGTAAAAAGAAAAGGCGGCTGGGATACGCATGGTTTACCAGTTGAGTTAGGTGTAGAAAAAGAATTGGGTATTACCAAAGAAGATATTGGTAAAAAGATAAGTATAGAACAATATAATCAAAAATGTAGAGAAGCGGTTCTGCGTTATAAAAAAGAATGGGACGATATTACCAATAAAATGGGATACTGGGTAGACTTGAATAATCCTTATATTACTTTTGAAAATAATTATATTGAAACACTGTGGTGGATATTAAGCACCCTTTATAAAAAAGGTTATTTGTATCAAAGTGTAAGTATTCAACCTTATTCACCTGCAGCAGGAACAGGATTAAGTTCACATGAATTAAATCAGCCTGGTACATACAAGGATGTAAAAGATACTTCAACAGTGGCTATGTTCAAAGCAATAAAAAATGCAGATAGCCAATTTTTATTTGATACTATAAATGCAGTAAGTGTAAAGTCGAAAGAAATATTTTATATGGCTTGGACTACTACGCCATGGACCTTGCCTTCTAATTTAGGATTAACTGTAGGCCCCCACATTGAATATGTTTTAGTGGCTACCTATAATCCGTATACTGCTATACCCGTAAATGTGGTGCTTGCAAAAAATTTAATATCAAAATATTTTAAAGAAGAAGGTGAAGGGGTAGAAGGTTTTGCAGAAGGCGATAAAATAATTCCTTGGAAAATAATAGCAACACATAAAGGCAGTGAGTTAAATGGACTACGCTACGAGCAGTTAATGCCTTTTGAAGCCAATGATCCAAAAACTTTTGAAGGAGATCCTTTTAAAATAGTATTGGGCGACTTTGTCACCACTGAAGATGGAACAGGTATAGTACATACTTCACCTGCCTTTGGTGCAGATGATTATAAAGTAGGACAAAAAAATAATTTAGGTATTCTTACTTTAGTAGATCGTGAAGGAAAATTTGTAGAAGGTGTAGGAGAATTTAGCGGCCGCTTTGTAAAAAATTATAAAGATGAGAAAGACTACCAAGATGTGAACGTAGATATTTCTGTAAAACTTAAAAAAGAAAACAGAGCCTTTAAAGTAGAAAAATATGAACATAATTATCCGCATTGTTGGAGAACGGATAAGCCAATTTTATATTATCCATTAGATGCTTGGTTTATTAAAACTACAGCTGTAAAGGATAGGCTTGTAGAACTAAATAAAACCATTAATTGGAAACCAAAGAGTACGGGAGAAGGTCGTTTTGGTAATTGGTTAGAGAATATGGTTGATTGGAATTTATCGCGTAGCCGTTATTGGGGCACTCCGCTTCCTATTTGGAGAACAGAAGATGGCACGGAGGAATTATGTATAGGATCGATTGAAGAATTAACCAAAGGTTTTTTAGTTGCTAAAGAAAAAGGCTTGAACAAAGAAGTAAATTTAAAAATTATAGATGGTAAACTAGATCTTGATTTGCATAAACCTTTTGTGGATCAAATTGAATTAGTAAGTTCAAGTGGCCAAACCATGAAACGAGTGTCCGATTTAGTTGATGTTTGGTTTGACTCTGGGGCTATGCCTTATGCTCAGTGGCATTATCCTTTTGAAAATAAAGATTTAATAGACAAAGGGCAGGCGTTCCCAGCCGATTTTATTTGCGAAGGAGTAGACCAAACGCGCGGGTGGTTTTATACACTACATACATTGGGCGTTTTACTTTTTGATAGTGTTGCTTATAAGGCGGTGATGAGTAATGGCTTAGTGTTAGATAAGAATGGTAATAAAATGAGTAAGCGATTGGGTAATGTAGTGAACCCTTTTGAAACCATTGAAAAATATGGTGCAGATGCCACACGATGGTATTTAGTAACCAATGCTTCACCTTGGGATAATTTAAAATTTGATATGTCTGGCATACAAGAAGTACAAAGAAAATTCTTTGGTACATTGTACAATACTTATCAATTTTTTGTTTTATATGCCAATGTAGATGATTTTCATTTCGAGCAAGCAACTATTCCATTAGCAGATCGTCCTGAGATTGATCGTTGGATCATTTCATCTTTACACACTTTAATTCATACAGTTACTACTTCAATGGATGATTTCGAGCCCACCACAGCGGGACGTGCCATTGAAACTTTTGTAGATGAGCATTTAAGTAACTGGTATGTAAGATTATGTCGTCGTCGTTTTTGGAAAGGAAGTTATACGCAAGATAAAATTGCAGCTTATCAAACTTTATATGAGTGTATTGAAACCATTGCTAAATTAATGGCACCTATCGCGCCATTTTTTGCTGATCAAGTTTTCAGAAATTTAAATAGTGTTACTCAAAAACATAATTTTAGTTCAATACATCATGCGCCTTTTCCTATTGCAGATAAATCTAAAATTGATACTGCTTTAGAGCTAAGAATGCAAATGGCTCAGGATATTTGTTCTTTAGTTTTGTCTATTCGTAAAAAAGTAAATATTAAAGTGCGTCAGCCTTTACAAAAAATATTAATTCCTGTTTTAGATCCAGCTACCAAAACGGCTATTGCATTAATGGAAGAATTAATTCTTGCCGAAGTAAATGTTAAAGAAATTAATTATATAACAGAGACTGAGGGAGTTATTAGCAAAAAGGTGAAAGCAAATTTCAAATTATTGGGTGCCAAATTAGGAACCAAAATGAAACAAGCTTCTGCAGTAATTGCCAATTTAAGCCAGGCACAAATTACTAGCTTGGAAAAAGAAGGGAGTTTGGCTTTAAATATCGAAGGAGAAACAATTCAGTTGTTAATCAATGAGGTAGATATTATAGCAGAAGATATACCAGGTTGGAGCGTAGCTGTCAAAAATGCCCTGACTGTAGCCTTGGATATTTCCATTAGCCCTGAGTTATTGAAAGAGGGGAATGCCCGTGAGCTAGTAAATAGGGTCCAAAACATTAGAAAAGAGAGCAATTTTGAGCTTACAGACAAGATTTTGCTTGAAATTGAGGATAATACGGACTTGAAGGAGTCCATTATTCAATTTTCGGACTATATTTGCCGCGAAATTCTCGCAATTCGGATAGACTTCCTGCCGGTCTTGAAAGAGGGGGTAGAAGTTGACATAAATGATCAAAAATTAAGGATTTCAGTTAGACAAAAAGGATAAATATGCCTACAAAAAAACCAGCTCACAAAAAGGCGGCTCCTGCTAAAAAAGCAGCTGCAAAAAAGACGGCCCCTGCAAAAAAGCCTGCTTCTGCTAAAAAAGCAGCCCCTAAAAAGGCAGCTCCAAAAAAAGTAGCTCCCAAAAAAGCAGCCCCCAAAAAATCAGTTCCTGCTAAAAAGAAAGTAGCTCCAAAGAAAAAAGCAGCACCCGTAAAAAAGGTGGTTTCTAAAAAAGCGGCACCTTTAAAAAAAGTGGTACCTGCTAAAGCTCCTTCAAAAAAAGCAGTCCCAGTTAAGGCGCCTGCAAAACCAATTATTAAACCTGTTGCTAAGCCAGTCGAAAAATATATTCCACCAGTAAAGCCGGTTCCAAAAATTCCAACGCCTCCTGTTAAACCAGTGCGTAAAGTTGCAGAACCAATTAAAGATATTAAAGTTCCAAAAATTGGTGCTAAAACTAGTGTACCTTATCAACCTGGCTATGTTCCAATGGAAAAAAGAAAAGAAGTTGAAAGATCTACTGAAACTTTGGTAAAATATTCTGATGCAGAATTAAATGAGTTTAAAGATTTAATTTCCAAGAAATTAGATGCTGCTAAGAAAGAACTAGTATACCTACAAGGTATTATTACTCGCAAAGATGAATTAGGTGGAGACAATGACGATGCCAGATACATGACCATGGAAGATGGTAGTGTAAGCATGGAAAGAGAACAGTTAGGGCAAATGGCTTCTAGACAAATTACATTTATAGACCATTTAGAAAAAGCCTTAATGCGTATCGAAAATAAAACCTATGGTATTTGTAGAGTAACAGGTCGCTTAATTGACAAAGCGCGTTTACGTGCAGTACCACATGCTACCTTGAGCCTAGAAGCAAAACTTGGTTATGTAAAAAATAGCAGCGATCAATAGTAATTCTTTATTCTAATTTATTATTAGATTAGCTATTTAGAAAATACAGATTAAAAATCTTATATATAAAAAACCTGATAATTATTTATCAGGTTTTTTAATTTATATATCTTCTGCTAGCCCAATTTATTATTTCACTTCTTGCATTTCAATCAGTTTGCGGTAGTATCCGTTCTGTGCAATGAGTGCATCATGATTACCTCTTTCAACTATATCCCCTTTCTGTAGCACAATAATTTCATCTGCATGTCTTATAGTAGATAATCGGTGTGCAATCACAATAGATGTTCTATTTTGCATCATATTATTAATAGCTTCTTGTACTAACTTCTCACTTTCGGTATCTAGTGCAGAAGTAGCTTCATCCAAAATTAAAATAGGAGGGTTTTTTAAAACTGCTCTTGCAATGGTTAAGCGTTGACGTTCTCCGCCACTTAGTTTACTACCTCTATCTCCAATCATACTTTGGAAGCCTCCATCTTTTTTAATGATAAACTCATAGGCATTCGCAATTTTCGCAGCTTCTATAATTTCAGCATCCGTGGCGCCTGGTTTACCTAATGCAATATTAGCAGCAATGGTATCATTAAATAAAATAGGCTCCTGTGTTACAATGCTTATTAAATTTCTTAAACTATGTAAACTATATTCTTTAATATTTTTTCCATCTAAATATAAATTACCCATACTTACATCATGAAAGCGAGGCACTAAATCGGCTAAGGTGCTCTTACCTGCCCCAGAGGATCCTACCAAGGCTACCGATTTTCCTTTTTGAATAGTCAGGTTTATATTTTTTAATATGGATGTTTCCTGATATAAAAATTCTACATTCTTAAATTCTATAGACTCTTTAAACTCACTAATTTCAATAGGCTCATTAGGCTCTTCTACTGTTAAAGGGGCTTCTAAAATTTCATTTAATCTATCTAAAGTAGCGTTACCTCTAGTTACATTGTAAGCTGCTTGAGACAATGCTTTGGCAGGGTTAATAATTTGGGAAAACAAAGCAACATAGGCAATAAAAGAACCCCCATTTAATATCTCACCACTTAAAACCAATTGACCTCCAAACCATAAAACTCCGCATAATATAATAACCCCTAGGGTTTCAGAAATTGGAGAGGCTAAATCGCGTCGGTTTAAAATTTTATTTTTGATATGAAAAATTTCATCCACTAATCCAAAAAATTGTTTTTTTACTCTACCTTCTGCATTAAAGGCTTTGATAATTCTTAAGCCAGTTAAAGTTTCTTCCATCTGAGATAATATTTCACCCCATTTTATTTGAGCTTTATTGGTATTTTTTTTCAAACTTCTACCAATGCGCCCAACTATTAAACCAGCAAGAGGTAACAATATAAAAACAAAAAAAGTAAGTTTTATGCTTATTATAAATAAGAAAATAAGTATGCCTATGATGTTTAAAGGTTCTTTAATGAGCCCTTCTAAAGCGCCAATCACTGAAGTCTCTAGTTCTGTAATATCGTTCGAGGACCTGCTTAATATATCTCCTTTGCGTTGTTCTGTAAAATAGCCAATTGGTAATTGTAATATTTTTTCATACAACAGTCTGGAGTATTTACGTGTTACTCCATTTCTAATAGGGGCTAAAAAATAATAAGATAAATAAAGAAATAGGTTCTTTAAGAAAATGGTAATTACAATTGCTAAGCAAATCCAACCTAGGGCAGTTACTTTTCCATGCTCGGCTATACTTTTTTGTAAAAAGCCATAAATAATTTCTTTAATATTCGCAGACCCGCTCGCTGCGGTGGTGGTTTTAATAACTCCCGTTAATTCATTACTACCAAATATAAGGTCCATAAAGGGCATGAGCATACCCAAGGAAAACAAGCCAAAGACGATAGATAAGGTAATAAATAGGCTATACCAAGCCATATAGGCCTTGTATTCTCTGATATAACTTATGATGCGAATAAATTTCTTCATATTCAAAATTATTCCCGCAGAATAATCAGCAAAGTAACTAATTTTACAGCGAATCAACGATTTTGATTATGGAGGAAGGAAAAAGACAAAAACAGGTGGCCGGGGCTATTCAGAGCGCCCTTAACGATATTTTTTTAAAATTAGGGCTTACTAATTTGCAGGGAGGGATGATTTCCATTTCTTCAGTAAAAGTGACCCCTGATTTATTGGAGGCTAGAATTTATTTGAGTTTATTTCAGGTAAAGGATACTGAAGCTTCTTTTAAGAAAATTCAATCACAGGCATGGGAAATCAAGAAGCACCTTTCTGATACCATGAAGCATCAATTAAGACGTATACCTGTATTGCAATTTTACTTAGATGATACCTTAGATTATGTTTTTAAAATGGATGAGATTCTAAAAAATTTATAAGTGCATTTTTTATTTGCATGGCGTTATTTTAGAGGTAAATATAATTTTCAAGCAATTCAAATAATTGCATGGGTAAGTGTTGTGGCCATTGCGGTAGGTACTGCAGCTCTGATTATTGTACTAAGTGTTTCCAATGGGTTTACAGAAGTCGTTAAAGGCTTGTATGCCGATTTTTATGCCGATGTACGTGTTACGCCTGTGCAGGGTAAATTTTTTACTATGCAAGATGCGCAGTACGAAAAAATAAAATCTATCGAAGGTGTGAGGGCAGTAAGTAAAGTGGTGGAAAGCAGGGCCTTGCTTGTAAAAGGCGATTTGCAATCTGTGGTACTTGTAAAAGGAGTAGACAGGAATTACAGCAAAATTAATAACATAGCTAAGTATATGAAGCGAGGCCAATATATAATGGGCAATAAGGAAAATCCCATTTTGTTATTAGGCATAGGAGTTGAACAAAAGCTAGGCTTGTTTCGTTCCTTTATTGGCGATACATTACAACTCTATGCTGTCAATAGATCAGGCAAGACTTTTACCGATATTAATCAATTAAATAATTTAACAGCTGTACAAGGCGGTGCATTTTCTGTACAACAAGAATTTGACGACCAGTATGTTTTTACCAATTATTCATTTGCTCAGTATTTATTTGACTTAGACACTAATCAGTATTCTGCTATTGAAATTGCTGTTATGTCTAATAAACAAGAGCAAGCGATAGGAGAAATAAAAAAACAATTAGGCCCCGGTTTGCAAGTAAAAGATAAGTACCAACAAAATGCCGATTTATATAAAATTATGCAAATGGAAAAGTGGATCATTTTTGCCATACTTGCTTTAATTATGATTGTAGCTTCTTTTAATTTAGTAGGCGCCTTAACTATGCTCGTTTTAGAAAAACAGAAAGATATTCATGTACTTCATGCCATGGGGGCAAGACCTTGGGATATTCAAAAAATATTTTTAATGCTATCGGGCATCATGGCCTTTATGGGTGCCTTTATTGGCGGGAGCTTAGCAAGTTTATTTTGCTTTGTACAAAATAAATTTCATTTTATAAAACTGGGAGGCAATTCTTTTGTAATTGATTATTATCCAGTAAAACCCATGGTAGAAGATTATATAGCCATTATACTTTTAGTAATAGTAATTGCCATTGCAGCAGGTTGGATTCCAGCTCGCAAAGCCTCGGCTCGTCTGTTCGAAAAAATTAATTAAAAAAATAAGAGAGAGAGATTTATTCTAAGATTTATATTTTTTAAAATCTTACTAAAAAAATGACAAGATAAATTATACTTAATTTATCTTGATGGGAGATGCTAAAAAAATAAGAAGAGAGATTTATTCTAAGATTTATATTTTTTAAAATCTTAGAATAAATTAATAATCGCCAAGGGTTTCTTCTAATTGTCCTAATGCTTTCGCCAATTGCTCATCGTTAGGTGCAATTCCATGCCATTCGTGGCTGCCTTCCATAAAGTCAACACCCTTACCCATTTCAGTTTTCATTAAAATACAAATAGGTTTGCCTTGCCCTGTTAGAGATTTGGCTTTATCAAGTGTAGCGACAATATTTTCCATATCATGTCCGCTCATGTGTAAAACGTTCCAATGAAAAGCTTTGAATTTTTCTTCCAAACTATCTAAGGATAATACTTTACTTAAAGGGCCATCAATTTGTTGTCCATTCACATCCACCGTAGCAATTAAGTTGTCCACTTTATTATGTGCAGCAAACATCACTGCTTCCCAAATTTGTCCTTCTTGTAATTCACCATCACCATGAAGGCTATAAATAGTTCTATTGTCTTTATTGTATTTTTTAGTTAAAGCGGCACCAATAGCAACGCTTAAACCTTGTCCCAAAGAACCACTGGCAATTCTTATGCCTGGTAAATTTTCATGTGTAGTTGGGTGACCTTGTAATCTTGAATTAATTTTTCTAAAACTAGCTAATTCTTTTACATCAAAATAACCAGACCTTGCTAATACTGAATAAAATACTGGAGAGATATGACCATTTGATAAAAAGAAAAGATCTTCGTTGATACCATCCATTGAAAAATTAGTATCAATTTTCATGACTTTAAAATAAAGCGCTGTTAAGAAATCGGCACAACCTAATGAACCACCTGGGTGGCCACTTTGTTGAGCATGTACCATTCTTACAATATCTCTTCTAATTTGAGAGGCAATCTTTGTTAATTCTGCTGTTGATTTATTCATAGCTATTCAGTTGAGGGCAAAGATAGAATTCATAGGCTAATTTGTGCCTAAAAATTTTAGAAAATGCCCAAAAAAAGACTTATCAACAATAGCTAGGATTTATTAGCTTTGTAGCCTTAATGAATTAGTATGTCAGAAGAATTAAAAAAAGTAACAGCTAGTGCCGAAGCAGGGATGAAAAAGGCCATTAATCACTTAGAAATAGAGATTTCTAAAATTAGAGCGGGCAAGGCCTCACCCTCTATTTTAGAGGGTATCAATGTCGATTATTATGGAACACCCACACCCATTAGTCAAGTGGGAAATGTACAGGTTTTGGATAGCAGAACGCTTAGTATTCAACCCTGGGAAAAAAATATGTTAGCTTTAATTGAAAGAGCCATCATGGCTGCTAATATTGGTATTACACCACAGAATGATGGAGTTCAAATTCGATTGTTTACTCCGCCCTTAACTGAAGAGAGGAGAAAAGAATTATTTAAAAAAGCAAGTGCTGAAGGAGAAGTAAGTAAGGTTTCTATTCGTAATATAAGACGCGATCATATTGAGCAAGTAAAGAAATTACAAAAAGAAGGCTTGAGTGAAGATATTTGTAAAGGAGCTGAAGAAGAAATTCAATCAATTACCGATAAGCATATTGCCCTAGTAGAAAAACATTTAGAATCAAAGGAAAAAGAAATAATGACCGTTTAATAACTGTCATATGTCTTAAGCTTTATAATTTAATAAGCCCTAGCATTAACTACGTTGGGGCTTATTTACTATATACACTCCTGCTAATATTATAAATAAACTAGCTATTTGTAATAAAGAAATAGACTCGCCAAAATACACACCCCATGCAACAGCTATAATAGGAATGCCATAGGTTACCATGGAAGCAAAAACAATGCTAGACCTTTTAATAAGTATATAAAATAAAATAGAGGCAATAGAAGTACCAACCACACCTAAAACAATTCCCGCAATGGTAGCTTTTTGAAAAGCAATTTCTTGAAAGGGCATACTAAAATAACCAGTTAAGTATAGAATAAGTGTACTTGGAATAATTAAAAAAGCAAAGGCTACAGATACAATATCAATAGCGCGAATATTTTTTAAATACTTACCAACCAAATTTACATTCAAGCCATAAAAAAAAGTGGCTACTAAAACTAAGGAGGCAAAAGATAGATTTTGAAAACTTATATTTTTGCCCGCTGCAAAAAGTAAACAAAGCCCTACAAAGCCAATTATAACGCCTAGTATTTTTTGAAAATTTGCAGGCGTTTTGAAAAGAAATAAACCCACTAGTATTGTAAATAAAGGCGTGAGTGAATTTAAAATACCTGCTAAAGAACTATCGATATTGGTTTCTGCAATACAAAATAGGTAGGCTGGAATAAAATTTCCTATAAAACCTGATAAAAAGACTATACCCATTTTTTGGGAGGGAATTTTTTTAAAAGCGCTAACAGCAAAGGGTAATAAAACGAGTCCTGAAGATAACATTCTTAAAGAGGCTACCTGATAGGCTGAAAGGGCAGTGAGCCCCTCTTTCATAAGGACAAAGGAACTGCCCCAAATGATGGAAAGAATAGAAAAAATAGCTAGATTCATCAGCTTTTTGTCCATGCACAAATTTTTGGGTAAAGATGCTTCATTTTCTTATAAAAGTGGATAAATACTTGTTCAATTGACTATAAATTAATACCAATTCCTTTTCTTTGTAACAATGAATCAGACAAATAATTATTCGATTAAGGTAGACCAATTTGAAGGACCTTTTGACCTCTTACTTTTCTTTATTGAGAGAGATGAAATGGATATTTACAATATCCAAATTACAAAAATAATTAACGATTTTTTGCATTTTATTCAAGAGCAAGAAAAGGTAAATATTGAATTGAGCAGTGAATTTATTTTATTCGTTTCTACTTTAATGCGAATTAAGGCCAAATTATTATTACCTAGAAAAGAGCTGGATGCCTTAGGCAATGAAATTGATCCTAGACAAGAATTAATTGATAAAATCTTAGAATACAAAAAGTTTAAGGAAGCGGCAGTGCAAATGGCCGATTTAGAAGCGCTAAGAATGCTAATGATGAAGCGTGGCAATATTCAACAAGAAATGTCGCTTGTGGGTGAAGAAGCAGCAGAAGGAACTGAATTACAAACTGTGACTTTATTTAAATTAATGAAGTCATTTGAAAAAGTAATGACACGTTTACAAGAACGTCAAAACAAACCTGTACATACAGTTATAAGATATAACTACACCATGGAAGGTAGTAGGGCTTATTTATTAGATATCGTAAGAGAAGGCAAGACGGTGGCATTTGAAAAAGTTTTTGACATTTGTCAAGACAGAGTACATGCCATATTTTTATTCTTATCCATTCTTGAATTATCTCAACAAAAATATATGAAACTCATGGTGGGTGAGGGACGTAATAATTTCATTATCGAATGGAATGAAAATAGAGAAGATGATTTAGAGCCAGGCTATGTAGATAATTTCGATTCTTACGAAACACCAAATTTAGAATCTTTCAAAGATGATCCTATTTCAGAAGAGGATACAAAAGAGGAGAACTTGGGAGATTTTGATCCTAGCTTAAACTAGGCTTCAGATTTTACACCTCAGACATAATCTGCTTGCCTAGTAAGGCTTTTACGGCATCGGCAATAGCGATGGCATCGTAATGACACTCATGGTATAATTCTTTTAAGCTTCCGTGTTCTATAATACTATCAGGAATACCTAGCATTGTTATTTTGCTATGGTAATTATGCTCGTTCATGAATTCTAAAACAGCAGCACCCATACCACCTATAATGGTAGCATCTTCTATGGTAATAATCTTATCATAGTTTTGAAATACTTCATGTAATAATGCTTCATCCAAAGGTTTTACAAAACGAATATCGTAATGCGCAGGATCAATGCCTTCATCTCTTAAATTTCTAATAGCAGTTTGTGCAAAATTTCCAGGATGACCTAAAGATAAAATAGCAATCTCTTTTCCGTCTTTTAATTTCCTGCCCTTACCAATGGTTATTTCTTCGAAAGGCTTTTGCCAATCTATGGTGACACCTTCACCTCTTGGGTATCTAATTACAAAAGGTGATTGTATGGTAGGTAATTGAGCCGTATACATTATATTACGTAGTTCAATTTCATTCATTGGCGCTGCAATAATCATATTCGGAATACATCTAAAAAAAGCAATATCATAACAGCCATGATGTGTAGGACCGTCTTCTCCTACTAGTCCTGCTCTATCTAAACAAAACACCACAGGTAAATTTTGCAATGCTACATCGTGAATAACTTGATCATAGGCTCTTTGCATGAAGGAAGAATAAATATTACAAAATGCTTTTATGCCTTGTGTCGCTAAACCTGCACTTAGGGTAACTGCATGTTGTTCGCAAATACCTACGTCAAAAGCCCTGTCTGGCATAGCCTCCATCATAAATTTCAAAGAGGAACCACTTGGCATGGCAGGGGTAATACCCATGATAGATTTATTCTCTTTGGCCAATTCAACAATAGAATGTCCAAATACATCCTGGTATTTTGGAGGCTGAGGGGTTTCAATTTTTTTCTTAATTATCTCACCTGTTAATTTATCAAACAATCCTGGCGCATGCCATTTTGTTTGATCTTTTTCAGCAAGTGCATAGCCTTTTCCTTTAACAGTTATAATATGTAAAATTTTAGGACCTGGAATTTCTTTTAAATCTTTTAAGGTATCAACAAGGTTAGAAATATTATGTCCATCAATAGGTCCGAAATATCTTAATTGTAATGCTTCAAATAAATTACTACTTTTTGATACGACTCCTTTTAAACCAGCTTCTACTTTAGAAGCCATCTCGCGAGTAAATGTTTTACCAATAGGTAGCTTTCCCATTAACTGCCATAGCTCATCTCTAAATTTATTATAAGTTGGAGAAGTGCTAATATCTGTTAAGTATTCTTTTAGTGCGCCTACATTTGGGTCGATACTCATACAGTTATCATTCAAAATAATAAGCACATCACTATCTGCTACTCCTGCATGGTTCATGGCTTCGAAGGCCATACCAGCGGTCATGGAGCCGTCACCAATTATGGCTACCGATTTTCTATTTTCTTTTTTATACTTTGCGGCCATAGACATACCTAAAGCTGCAGAAATAGAAGTAGAAGAGTGACCAACTCCGAATGTATCATACTCACTTTCGCTTCTTTTAGGAAAACCACTTAAACCTTTATATTTTCTATTGCTAATAAATTCGTCGCGACGACCAGTTAAAATTTTATGTCCATACGCCTGATGGCCTACATCCCATACCAATTGATCATAGGGCGTATTGTATACATAATGAAGCGCAACGCTTAATTCAACCACCCCAAGGCTAGCAGCAAAATGACCTCCATGAACGCTCACCACATCAATAATATACTGGCGTAATTCATCACATACCTGATGCAGTTTCTCCCTGGAAATATTTTTTAAATCTTCCGGTGAGTCAATCATTTTTAATAAAGGTCCAGCCTCAATATGCATCAGTTCAATTTAGGGTGTAAATGTAAATCAATAACATAAATATAAGACAAAAGTTTAAGGGGAATTTAGGCTTGCCGTACAGCCTAGAAAAGGACCACTAGTCAATAAAATAGGCTAAAAGCCTAGTTTAAAGAGGTAAATTTGGGGAAGATGAAAAAACACTCTTCTTTATATTGGATTTGTCAAATTGCGGGTTGGTTTAGCTATGGCCTTACTATCTTGTTTTTTGCCTCTATTTTAGACAAGGAATTAAATCCTGTTTTTTATCCAAGATTAGCATTGAATTTAGCCATCGGTATTTTAATAACACATTTATTAAGAGAGACCATGCACCGAATTTCTTTGCGTCCGCCTATGCCTTCTAATCAATGGTGGAAATTAGTTTTATTATTATTTGCTTTTTCTATTGTCAATAGTTTTTCAACAAGTTATTTAGCAGATGTATTAAAATTATATGAGCCAGGTAGAAATATTCCTTTATCAAGAAGATTTTTATTTAGTATCATTTTCGATACACCCATTTTTTTAGTATGGATGTCGGTATATGTATTGTGGCATTATATTGAGTTTACCAATACAGAAGAAATAAAGAAAGTGAGATTAGAGACCATGATTAAAGAATTGGAATTAAAAACAATTAAATCTCAAATTAATCCACATTTTATATTTAACGCTTTAAATAGTATTAGGGCCTTGGTAGATGAAGATCCACAAAGAGCAAGACAGGCCATCACAGAGCTTAGTAATATTTTAAGAAGTAGTATTCAAGTAGATAAGGTAGAAATTACTTCTTTAGAAAAAGAGCTTGATATTGTAAAGGATTATTTAGCCTTGGAATATATACGTTTTGCCGATAGGTTAAAAGTGGTGTATGAAATAGAACCAAAAACTTTGGCGAATCAAGTCCCACCTATGATGTTACAAACCTTGGTGGAGAATGCCATTAAACATGGGCTGGGCAAGCAGCTTGGCGATTGCACTATTAAAATTATTTCTAAATTAGAGAACGATAAATTAGTTTTAATTGTACAAAATACAGGCCTACTTCAACCATCAGAGAAAGATGGTTTTGGTTTACAAAGTACTCGAGAGAGATTAAATATTTTATATCGTGGCCAAGCTATTTTTGAAATATATCAATGCGAGCCAAATGAAGTAACTGCTAAATTAGTAATACCAATTTCAAATTAAATTTATAGAGAGATGCCCATAAAAGCCATTATAATAGACGACGAAAGATTAGCTAGAAATGAGTTAAAAAAATTACTAGAGCAACATCCTGAAATAGAAATTATTGATGAGGCGAGTAATGTAGATGAAGGTGTAGAAAAAATAGATTTAGCGCATCCTGAATTAATTTTTTTAGATATTCAAATGCCAGGCAAAACCGGTTTCGACTTACTAGCTGAACTAGAAAAATCTCCAAAGGTAATTTTCACTACTGCATATGATGAGTTTGCTTTAAAAGCTTTTGAGGTAAATGCTTTAGATTATTTATTAAAACCTATCGATCCTAAGCGATTAGCAGACGCCATTCAAAAATTACAAGCAGAAATTGAATTAGAGCGTGCAAGTTTATCTGGTAATGTTCGTGGTCCTTTGTCAGAAAGCGATCAGGTTTTTGTAAAAGACGGAGAGAAATGTTGGTTTGTTAAACTAGAAGAAATAAGATTATTTGAAAGTGTAGGGAACTATGCGAAAGTTTATTTTTCTACCAATAAGCCACTTATTTTAAAGTCATTGAACGCCTTAGAAGAGAGGTTGGACGAGCATGTATTTTTCAGGGCCAACCGCAAACATATTATTAACCTACATTGGATAGAAAAGATAGAGCCTTATTTTAATGGAGGCTTATTAGTGGAGTTAAAAGGAGGAGAAAAAATTGAAATTAGTCGAAGACAAACTGTGAAGTTTAAAGAAATGATGAGTTTCTAGTTCAAGCTATGAATAGCATCGGCCATGGCCTTAATTAGGCTAGGGTCTTTTTCTACTGCATTTCCAATCACAATAATATCGGCACCCGCTTTGCAATTTTCTATGGCTTTCTCAGCGGTAGTAATTCCTCCACCAATTATTAAGGGAGCTTGAATATGTTTTGCCACTTCTTGAATCATAGCAGTGGGAATGGCTCTTTGAGCACCACTACCCGCATCCATATATATTAATTGAAGGCCTAGCATTTCACCTGCCATAGCTGTACAAATAGCAATATCATTCTTATTTGATGGGATAGGGTTGGTATTAGAAATATATGAAACCGTTGTAGGAGAACCTCCATCTATGAGCATATAGCCTACTGACATAATTTCTAAACCACTTTGTCTAATAAAAGGTGCACTTACTACATGGTGTCCAATTAGAAGTTCTGCATTACGACCAGATATTAAAGACAAGTATAAGAGCGCATCTGCCTTAGCAGTTATTTGATCTGGAGAGCCTGGAAAAAGAATAACTGGGATATTTGATTGCTTTTTAATAGCAGCTACTGTTGTATCTAATGTATCAGTTACTACTAGACTACCTCCTACAAAAAAATAGTCTACTTTAGACTTTATAGCCAATTCAATAGTTTCGTTTAAACTAGCCTTATTGAGTTTGTCTGGGTCTATTAAAATTGCCAGTGCTTTTTTTGCATTAGCCTTACCTTCCTGAATTATGTTATATAGTGTATGCTTCATTTCTTTAACCCCCGTAAGGTGCAGCTTTTTATTGGAATGCTCAAAATTATCCAATTTAATTATATGTATTGCAAGCAATCTCCATTTATTACTAAAAAAACCTAAAATGGGCAGGTTTTTTTTCTAAGAAACTAACATAGCTTGGGGATAAATCACGGAAATCAAGCCGGATATGGGGTTTGTTTTAATTCACATTTCTTTTCCACAGCTGTTGATATTTCCATGGTTGCATTGTGGGTATAGAAAGATATTTTCGTATACCCATCAAGGTTTTTGAAAAACCTAGTGGGATTACCCACTTACATCCTAAATAGAATAATGACCATGGCTACTCCAAAAACAAAAAAAGGCTTAGAGTTTTCTCGCTTATTTACTAAAGAGAATGTTTCTCCATTCGATCAATTTGAATACGACTACAGAGATAGCGTTATCAAAAATCCAAACGGAGAAAAAGTATTTGAAATGACCAATGTGGAGGTGCCGAAACAGTGGAGTCAAATAGCAACAGATATTCTTGCACAAAAATATTTTAGAAAAGCAGGTGTTCCACAACCAGATGGTTCTTTGGGTCGTGAAACAACTGTGAAGCAAGTGGCGCATCGTATGGCCAATTGTTGGAGAGTGTGGGGAGAGCGTTATGGTTATTTTGCTACTGAAAAAGATGCACAAGTATTCTATGAAGAATTAGTATATAGTATATTAAATCAAGCTTGTGTGCCTAATTCGCCTCAATGGTTTAATACTGGTTTGCATGAGAGCTATGGTATTACAGGTGGAGCACAAGGCCACTATTATGTAGATCCTACAGATAAAAAATTAAAAAGATCAACCAGCGCTTACGAGCGTCCGCAACCACATGCTTGTTTTATATTAAGTGTAAGTGATGATTTAGTGAACGAAGGCGGTATCATGGATTTATGGACAAGAGAAGCAAGAATTTTTAAATATGGCTCTGGAGTAGGAACTAACTTCTCTCAAATTCGTGGAGCAAACGAAAAATTAAGTGGTGGCGGTTCATCAAGTGGTTTAATGAGTTTCTTAAAAATTGGAGACCGTGCTGCGGGTGCTATTAAAAGTGGTGGAACAACACGTCGTGCTGCTAAAATGGTTTGTTTAGATTTAGATCATCCTGAAGTAATGGATTTTATTAACTGGAAAGTAAAAGAAGAAGATAAAGTAGCTGCATTAATAGCAGCTGGTTATGATAATAGTTATGAAGGAGAAGCATACGCAACAGTGTCTGGCCAAAACTCAAATAATTCTGTACGTATTCCTAATAGCTTCTTTAAAGCTTTATCTGAAAATGGCAACTGGGAATTAAAAGCAAGAACAGATGGTCGTGTGATGCAATCAATTCCTGCGCGTGAAGTTTGGGATCAAATTGCAAATGCTGCTTGGCGTTGTGCCGATCCTGGAACACAATATGACACCACAATTAATGAGTGGCATACTTGTCCAAAGGGTGGCCGTATCAATGCATCTAACCCATGTTCAGAATATATGTTCTTGGACAACACGGCTTGTAACCTTGCTTCTATCAACTTGCGTAAATTTTTCAATGAATCAGACAATAGTTTTGATGTTAAAGGTTTTGAATACACTACAAGATTATGGCAGACTGTATTAGAAGTGTCAATTTTAATGGCGCAGTTCCCTTCTAAAGAAGTAGCACAATTATCATATGATTACAGAACTACAGGTTTAGGTTTTGCTAACTTAGGTTCTATGTTAATGGTAAGTGGTATTGCTTACGATAGCGAGCAAGCGCGAGGTATTGCAGGTGCCATCACCGCAATCATGACAGGTGTGGCTTATAAAACATCTGCAGAGATGGCTTCTTTCTTAGGTGCCTTCGACAAATACGAAGAAAACAAAGAAGACATGTTACGTGTAATGCGTAATCATCGTGCTGCTGCTTATGATGCAGAAGATGCTTATGTAGGTCTTGAAATTAAACCACAAGGAATTAAAGCTCAGTATACTCCTGATTATTTATTGAAAGCTGCAACAAAGGCTTGGGATGATGCAGTTCAATTAGGAGAAAAATATGGTTATAGAAATGCTCAAACAACTGTTATTGCTCCAACTGGAACTATTGGTTTAGTAATGGATTGCGATACAACAGGTGTAGAGCCAGACTTTGCTTTAGTGAAATTTAAAAAATTATCAGGAGGCGGGTACTTTAAAATTATTAATCAATCGGTACCACAAGCATTAAAGAACTTGGGTTATTCTCAAGCAGAAAACGATGCCATTGTAAATTTTGCTGTAGGTCATGCAAGTTTCGCAGGAGCGCCGTTTATTAATAATGAATCTTTATTAGCGAAAGGATTTACTGAAGAAGAAATTACAAAATTAAATGGTGCAGCTAAATCTGCATTTGAAATTGGATTTATATTCAACCGCTTTACTTTGGGTGATGCTTGTTTAAAAAGATTAGGTTTCAAAGAAGAAATATTTGCAGACTGGAGTTTTAATTTATTAGAAGCTTTAGGATTTACAGAAGAACAAATAGACGCAGCCAACGATTATGTTTGCGGCACTATGACCGTAGAAGGTGCGCCAGCATTGAAAGACGAGCATTTGTCAATATTCGATTGTGCAAACAAGAATGGTAAAAAAGGTGTTAGATACATTCATGCACATGGACATATTAGAATGATGGCTGCTTGTCAACCTTTCTTATCTGGTGCCATTTCTAAAACTATTAACCTTCCAAACGAAGCTACTGTTGAAGAAATTGCAGATAGTTATTTAATGAGTTGGAAATTAGGTTTAAAGGCGAATGCAATTTATCGTGATGGTTCTAAATTAAGCCAACCTTTAAGTACGAAGTCTGATAAGAAGAAAAAAGCAGACACTGAAACTGAAGAAGAAGATAGTGTAGAAGGCGGTTCGCAATTAGTAGACTTAAGTAAATTGAATGTAGATGAGTTATTAGAAGAAGTTCAAAAAAGAATGGCTGCTTCTACCGACACTAAATTCAAGCGTCAATTGTCTCGCATTGTAGAGCGCAAATCTTTACCAGCTAAGCGTCGCGGCTTTACGCAGAAAGCAAGAATTGGCGGTCAAGTATTATTCTTAAGAACAGGCGAATACAACGATAACACCTTAGGAGAAATATTTATAGACTTAGCAAAAGAAGGTTCTACACTTCGTAGTTTAATGAACTGCTTTGCTATTTCAATCTCTGTTGGTTTGCAATATGGTGTGCCATTAGAAGAGTTCGTAGAGAAATTTGTATTCACTAAGTTCGAACCTTCAGGAATGGTCGATCATCCAAATATCAAAACCACTACTTCAATTGTTGACTTTATATTCCGTTCTTTAGCTTACGAATATTTAGGCAGAACCGATTTAGTGCACGTACTAGATAAACCTACAGTAGAAAACTTAGGAGAAGAAGGAGATATTACACTTGTAGGCAAGCCAGAATTGAGTAGCATTCGCGTAACAGCACCTTCGACTGCTCCAGCAGCTAAAGCAGCTGTTGCTGTAGAAGCTAATGGTTCAATGGATAACATAACTGCGGCAGCGAAAAGCATGCAAAGCGATGCGCCTGCTTGTAGCACTTGCGGACATATTACTATAAGAAGTGGTACATGCTATAAATGTTTAAACTGCGGTACTTCTATGGGTTGTTCGTAAAAAACAACTTTTCATGAAATGTAAAATTTGTTTTTTACTCCTCTAATGATTTTTCAAAAGGCCCCATAAAGGGGCCTTTTTTGATTTTTTGTGAATTTGTATAAAATATAAAATTCAAAAAAAACATCCTCTAATGATTTTTCAAAAGGCCCCATAAAGGTGCCTTTTTTGATTTTTTGTGAATTTGTATAAAATATAAAATTCAAAAAAAACATCCTCTAATGATTTTTCAAAAGGCCCCATAAAGGTGCCTTTTTCTTATTACCCCTATTCGGTTTTGTTTAATATTATTAACCTTTTTAAATCAATTAATCCCATTCATAAAATGGGTGGGTCTTTTTTGCATTTCATTCAATTTTTTCTTTAAATTCAATCTTTAATTACAATAGCAAAAACGTTTGCCTTATGTCTAATTTTGAAGTAAAAGTTTCTCCTAAGAAATATGATGCAGTCATTGTGGGTTCTGGCGCAGGTGGTGGAATGGCTGCCTATGTATTATCGAAAGCTGGATTAAAAGTTTGTTTATTAGAGGCAGGTCCAGAATTTGATCCTGCAAAAAATTCTGCTCAGTTAAAAAATCCATGGGATTCGCCTCGTCGTGGAGCCAGTACAAAAATGAGACCCTTTGGTGATTTCGATGCCTCTTTCTGGGGTTGGGAAATTGATGGGGAACCTTATACACAAACACCAGGTAGCGATAAGTTTGAGTGGTGGAGAGCTAGAATGGTAGGAGGTCGTACGAATCATTGGGGACGTATCTCACTTCGTTTTGGACCACGCGATTTCAAAAGAAAAAGTATTGATGGCTTAGGGGATGATTGGCCAATAGGTTATGAGGATATCAAACCTTACTATGATAAAATAGATAAATTAATTGGTGTATACGGAACTAATGAAGGTCGTGAAAATGATCCTGATGGAATTTTCTTACCTCCTCCAAAACCTCGTTTGCATGAATTGATGTTTAAAAAAGCAGCAACAGGTATTAATATTCCTGTGATTCCTTCTCGTTTATCTATTTTAACTAAAAAAATTAACGACGAACGTGGTGCTTGTTTTTATTGCGGTCAATGTAATCGTTCTTGTAAAGTATACGGTGACTTCTCTTCATCTTCTGTTTTAGTTCGACCAGCTATTTTAACAGGTAATGTAGATTTAATCACTGGTGCTATGGCGCGTGAAGTCGTGACAGACAATGAAGGAAAAGCAACAGGTGTTTCTTATGTTAATAAATTTGATAATCAAGAATATCAAATCAATGCAAAAGTGGTGATCCTTGGAGCAAGCACATGTGAGACTGCTCGTTTGTTATTGAATTCAAAATCTACAAAACATCCAAATGGTTTAGCAAATAGTTCTGGCGTTGTTGGCCATTATTTACATGATTCTACCGGTGCTGCAATGGGAGGTGTGATTCCTGCTTTATTTGGACGTAAACGTTATAATGAAGATGGAGTAGGTGGCATGCACGTATATACTCCATGGTGGTTGGATAATAAAAAATTAGACTTTCCTCGTGGTTACCATATTGAATATTGGGGAGGTATGAGTCAACCTGGTTATGGTTTTGGAATGGGTATGCAGGGATTAAATGGCAAATTTCAAGTAAATGGTAGGACCAAGGAAGCAGGTGGATATGGCGAATCTTTAAAAGAGGATGTTCGTTTCTTTTATGGTGCCAATGTGGGAATGGGTGGTCGTGGCGAAGCAGTGCCACGCTTTGAAAATAAATGTAGCATTGATCCTGATGTAGTAGATAAATATGGTATTCCAGTGTTGAAATTTGATTGTAAGAATTCTGATTATGAAGTAAAGCAAGCAAAGCACATGAAAGAAACTTTTAAAGAAATCATGCATGAAATGGGAGCTGTTATTACTTGGGGTGATCAAGATGATGCAAGCAATAAATACGGTTTATCTAATCCAGGTAATATTATTCACGAAGCAGGAACTGTTCGTATGGGCGCCGATAAAAAATCAGCTCCTTTGAATGCATTTGGCCAAGCTTATGATTGTAAGAATTTATTCTGCGTAGATGGATCTGTATTTACTTCTCAAGCAGATAAAAATATTACATGGACTATATTGGCATTGTCTATGCGTACTTCAGAATATGTATTGGATCAACTTCAAAAACAAAACCTGTAATCAATTGACTTATAAAAATTTTAATTTTTAAAAAATAAAATATTATGGACAGAAGAAAATCCATCAAAGCGATGATATTAGGGACAGTTTCAACAGCTGTGCTAGTAGAAGCTTGTAAAAGTTCAGCCACTACTGTTACTGAAGTGAACATGGACGACCGTATGCAGGAAGAAAAAGACTATTTAGTAAAAGTAAAAGCGCAGCCTAATTTTTTCACTGCACATGAAATGGCTACTATTACTATACTATCTGATATTATTATACCTAAAGATGCAGTAAGTGGTTCTGCTACCGATGCGAAAGTGCCTGAGTTTATCGAGTTTATCGTAAAAGATATGCCCGATCATCAAGTGCCAATGCGTGGTGGTTTAAAATGGTTAGACTTACATAGCTATAAAAAACATAGCAAGGCCTTTGTAGAATGTACTAGTAAAGAGCAGATAGGTATTGTTGATGAAATTGCTTATCCTAAAAAAGCAGCGCCAGAACTAGCACAAGGTGTAAGCTTTTTTAATAAAATAAGAGACTTAGTAACCACTGGTTTTTACACTGCAGAAATTGGTGTTAAAGACTTAGGCTATATGGGTAATGTGCCTAATATGTGGGCGGGTGTACCAGATGATGTACTAAAGCAATATGGTTTAGCTTATACAGAGAAGGAATTGAAAGAATGTATATAATTTAATTTCTAATGACTTTATAAAAAGAGGCTCCATATTTTGGGGCCTTTTTTATTTTAACCAAAACATGAGAAAAGATACCTATTCCTAGCTCACTGCTCGCTTCGCTCGAAAGTTCGCTGCGTAATAGTATCTTTTCTCTTTTAATATTAACCTCTTATCATTTATATAAGCATAAAAAAGTCCCGCTTTTATTTGCAGGACTTTTTTTTGAGCTTAATTTATATTTCTAATTACGATATGCTACTACCAGATGCAATGGCCTCAGAAGGTTGTACAAAGTATAACTTACCATTCGCATCTTCTGCCATTAATATCATACCCTTGCTTTCAATACCGCGCATTTTACGAGGAGCTAAATTAGCCACCACCACTACTTGCTTTCCCACAATAGATGCTGGCTCAAAATGCATTGCAATTCCAGATAGTATGGTTCTTTTTTCCGAACCAAGGTCTACTTCCAATTGTAAAAGCTTATCTGCTTTTTCTACTTTCTTGGCTTCAATAATAGTACCTACACGTAAATCTATTTTACTAAAATCATCGAAAACAATTTCAGGCTTTAAGCCTTTGTCTTTTACATCTGAAGGACCTGCAGCTGGCGTAATATTATCCATATTTGTTTTTTTAGCGTTGAGATTGCTTTTCAATTGAGTTAATTCTGCTTCTATTTCTTCATCTTCAATTTTTCTAAACAATAATTCAGGGGGCCTTAAACTATAACCTACTTTTAATAAATTAAATCCTCCTGCATTTTTCCATTCTAACATTCTATCAACCACCTTCATCATAGAACACATTTTCTTAGCAGTGAAAGGTAAGAATGGATTAATTAAAATGGCCAGATTCGCGCATAACTGTAAACAAGCATGCATGGTGTTGTCAATCTTAGCTTGAGCAGTAGGGTCGGTATCAATATTTTTTGCAAGTATCCATGGCTCCTTTTTTTGCATGTATTGATTACCTATACGCGCTAAATTTATTACTTCAAATTGTGCTTCTCTAAATTTATACTGTTCTAATAATTCAGTAATTTTTTCTTTACTTTCTTTTACACTCATTAAAATAGCTTCATCTTCATCATCCAAGTATTCGGTATGAATAGGAGGTACTTTTCCTTTGCATAATTTATGCATCAGCACCCAGGTTCTATTGACAAAATTGGCAAATATGCTTACTAGCTCTCCATTCACGGATTCTTGAAATCCTTTCCAAGTAAATTCACTGTCCTTAGATTCAGGTGCTATGGCAGTTAAATAAAAACGAAGACTATCGGCAAGACCATTGCCACCATTGTCTTTTTTTATCCACTTTTTTATAAAGTCATCCATTTCAATACTCCAACCTTTAGAAGTACTCATCTTATCGCCTTCTAAATTCATAAACTCATTAGCAGGTACATTCTCAGGTAAGATATTTCCATGCAATTTTAACATGATCGGGAAAATAATGCAATGAAAAACGATATTGTCTTTACCAATAAAGTGAACCAGTTTGGTATTTTTATCATTCCAATAAGGGGTCCAATCTTTTCCTGTATTTAAAGCCCATTGTTTAGTAGCGCTTATATATCCAATAGGCGCGTCAAACCAAACATATAAAACTTTTCCAGCTCCAGTTGCTAGTGGTACTTTCACGCCCCAGTCTAAATCGCGGGTAACTGCTCTGGGTTGTAAGCCTCCTTCAATCCAACTTTTACATTGTCCTACTACGGCGGCTCTCCAATCTTTTGCATGGTCGTTTAATATCCACTGGCGTAAAAAGTCTTCGTGTTTATTTAAAGGTAAATACCAGTGTGTTGTTTCTTTTTTTATTGGCGCTTGCCCACTTAAAGTACTAACTGGATTTATTAATTCTTCAGGACTTAAGCTTTTGCCACATTTTTCACATTGATCGCCATAGGCTTCCGGATGACTACAATTAGGACAAGTTCCTTTTATATATCGGTCAGCTAAAAAAGTAGAATTAGCTTCATCATAATATTGTTCTGAAGTTTTTGTTTCTAAATCACCTTTGGCTTCTAAGTCTTTAAAAAATGCACTAGCCGTTTCATGGTGTAAAGGGTCGCTAGTTCGGTGGTAAATATCAAACTCAATACCTAGGTCTTTAAAATTTTGTTCAATAATTGGATGGTACTTATCTATAATGGCTTGTGAGGTGGTATTTTCCTTAGTGGCTTGAATTGGAATTGCTGTTCCATGTTCATCACTTCCACATACAAATACCACATCTCTTTTCTGTGCTTTCAGATAGCGTACATAAATATCTGCAGGTAAATAAGCGCCTGCCAGGTGCCCAATATGCTTCAGTCCATTTGCATAAGGAAGGGCTGCAGTAATCAAATATCTATTTGGCGTGTTCATTGCAGCAAAAGTACTTAATATTGTGGTATGATTCAACCGTCTCATCTTCGTCAGGGAGATACTATCGGCATTGTATGCCCATCTGGTTATATACCCTTAGAAAAAGTGCAAATATGCATTCAAACCCTTGAAAATTGGGGCTATTCAGTAAGGTTGGGTAAAACAGTGGGTACTAAAAAGGACAGTTTTTCCGCTACCGATACAGAAAGAACAGCCGATTTGCAATCTATGTTAGATGACCCAACTGTTAAGGCTGTTTTATGTGCAAGGGGCGGTTATGGAGCAAGTAGAATTATAAATAACATACATTTTAAACGTTTTAATGAGAAGCCAAAATGGGTAATTGGCTTTAGTGATATAACAGTTTTACATGCGGCCATTTTAAAACAAAATTGCATGAGTATTCATGGTCCTATGGCTGCTGCGTTTGAGAAGGGAGAAGCAGGAGTGCCTTATATTCAATCCTTAAGAGAAGTACTAGAAGGAACAAAAACAAAATATATTATACCCTCACATGTCATGAATAAAATGGGAACAGCTAAAGCACAAATGGTGGGGGGAAATTTATGCCTTATAGCACATTTAATAGGGTCAAGAAACGAGGTAGAAACGAGCGGAAAAATTTTGTTTTTAGAAGACATTGGCGAGTATCATTATAATATTGACCGATTAATGATTCAATGTAAAAATGCGGGGCTGTTTAATAATTTAGCCGGTTTAGTGATTGGAGGTTTTACCGATTTAAAAGACCCCTCTTCAGATTTTGGCGCCACGGCTTATGATATTATCAATGAACATACCTCAGTATATACTTATCCCATTTGTTTCGATTTTCCAATTAGTCATAGCCTTCCTAATTATGCCATTAAACAAGGCCAGCAATATAGTCTAGAGGTTTCTGAGGAAGGCGTTTGTTTGCAGGAGGCCTAGAATTTTACATTTTTTTAACCTAATTATTAAACAAGCGTTAATATTGGCTTTTAGCGATTAAGCAATCTAATAATTGCATTAAATTTGTATTATAAAATTCAAAAAAATGAAGAAGTCTTTTTTAACTATTTCGTTATCCTTAATATTAAGTTTGCAATTTTTATTTGCACAATCTTATGAAATAGCGGGTATTGAAAAATCCGATAAGGAAGATATGCAGTATGAAATTTTAGGAAAAGTGGGAAACCGTTATTGGATTTATAAAAACGAAGGTGGTATTGCAACTATAGCACAGTACAATGATAGAATGCAACTAGTGAAACAAAATGATTTATCTTTTATTAAAACTACAAATTTAAATGGCATTGAATTTATAACGAATGCTAATAATGTATATGTGTTTTTTCAGTTCCAAGTAAAGGCAACTGTTTATGCTGCAGTGGCAGAATTAAACAGCGATGGTTTGCTAGTGGGTAGTCCAAGAGTAGTTGATTCAGCAAATAAAATTAGACCCGGCACACGTTTAAAAGTATTTAATTTATTAGAAAGTGAGGATCGTCAAAAAATGGTCATTTTTAGTGTAAACACTACGAATGCAAATGCCATTAAAGTTAGAGCCATTACCTTAAATAAAAATATTGAAAATATAAATGATGCTGAAATTAGTATTAATGCAACAAATAAAAAATCTAGTTTATCAGATTTTGCTTTAGACAATAATGGTAATTTATTTTGTTTAAGAAATGTATCACAAACAGGTATGGCCCCTGCTGTAAGTTTATTGTATTTATCGGCAAGTGGCGAAGAAGTAGTGGAGTCGCCTATTTTAAACAATAGCTTACTCTTAGATGACATTAGATTAAAAATTGATAACAAAGTAGGCCGTGTGATATTGAATTCATATTATGCAGGCTCTAAAAAAGGAAATATTGAAGGTTTATATTCTTATGTATGGGACATAAGTGCAAAAAAAGAAATTCTTACTAATTCTAATAGATTTACCGATGCAGTAAGAGCCTTGGTTACTAATAAAAGAAATTTAAAAGATGCCTTTGACATGTTTTATTTAGATAAAATAAGTACACAGGCCGATGGAAGTTTTGTGGTAGTTAGTGAAGCTGCAGAATCATATTCTAATAGAACCATGTTTTCAAGATGGGATTATTTTTATGGCGGCCCCTTCTACAATCCCTTTATGTTTAATTACTGGAATAGACCCTTTGGATTTTATCCATGGACCAGATTTGGATGGGGTCCTAACCCATTTATATGGAATAGATGGATGAACCCATATGCATCTTTTGGCTATCCTAGTATTACCTATAATGCTAATAATATTGCATTATTATCTTTTGATATCAAAGGAAATTTACAATGGGTGAAAACAATTGATAAAAAACAAACCGATCAAAATGTTGACCAGTTTATTGGTTACGGGACTATAGAAAATGAAACAGGTATGATTTTTATATATCATCAAAAACAAAAAGGAGTAAACCAATTAATTGTAAATACACTTTCAAAAGACGGACAATTGATAAAAGGTAATTCTATTATTTTGAATGAAAAAAATTACGAGTGGATGCCAAAAATGTTAAAGCAAGTAGGAGAACATGAAGCCATTTTGCCTTATCAGTTTAAAAACAAAATTGGATTCGCTAAAATTCAACTTAAATAGTAGCTGGTGGTTTTTTTATTCAAAGATAAGTCGGATATAAACTTAATTTTCTTACTACTATTAAGTATTGCGCTGCATTTTCATGTATGGATGCATCCTCCTATGGTTATTGCAAATGAATCAGATGGTATATTGTCTTATTTTTTATTACATTATATTAAACCCTTATCGCCTCTAGTATTAATATTCATATTTCATACAATTATATTAAGTCAGGCCATTCGATTAAATATACTACTTAGTAATTTTAAAATGTTTCAGCAAATTAGTTATGTACCAGCCTTTGCTTATATTATTCTTACAGCCATGTTTCCTTATTGGGATGTAATTAGTGCTGGATTAATTGCTAATTCTTTAGTTATTTGGATACTCGTAAAGTTGCTACGTTTATATGATCAAAATCAACCTAAAACCCTAGAATTTAATATTGGTTTAATTGTTGGTTTGTCTATTATTTTGTATGAACCCATTGCCATATTAATTCCAGTAGTTTTATTTGCACTTATAATTATAAGGCCTTTCAAATTAGCCGAATGGTTGGTTTTAATTATGGGTATTTTACTTCCATTCTATTTTATTTTTACCTATGTATTTTTAACTGGAAATATTTCTGACTTTAGACATTTTTTACCTAAGCTCGATTGGAAAAATCCAATAGTTCAACCTAATTTCAATGTTATTTTGGCCTTAATTGTGATGGGTATTCAACTCATAGCAGGCTTTTTTTATTGGAATGAACAGCAGGCTCGTTTTATTATTCAGGTAAGAAAATATTGGGGTGTCATTTTTTTACTACTTATTCTTACTTTTTTTCAACCCATTGTTTTCTCTGTGCAAGCTTTATATGCTTCAGCTATTGTGATTGCGCCCTTGGCATGCTTTATCAGTTTTGCCTATGCTACACCCAAAAGGCTACTCATTCCCAACCTTTTATTCTGGGCTGGGGCAGCGGTTATTGTGTATAACCACCTGGGCTAAGTGAAGAATTTAAAAGCTTCTTTTTGAGGGTTTTTGGTACCTTTGGCACTTAGTTTTAAGCATTAAAAAATTTAGCTATGAAGTTTGGTGTATTAGTTTTCCCGGGATCGAATTGCGATAGAGATATGCAAGATGCTTTAGAAAAAGATTTAGGTTATCCTGTTGAAATGCTTTGGCATAAACATAGCAATTTATCTCATTTTACCACAGATGATTGTATTGTACTTCCTGGAGGGTTTTCTTATGGAGATTATTTACGTTGTGGGGCTATTGCTAAATTTAGTCCAATGATGAAATCGGTGATTGACTTTGCTAATAAGGGAGGAAAAGTATTGGGTGTTTGTAATGGCTTTCAAATTTTATGCGAAAGTGGTTTGCTACCTGGCGCCCTATTACAAAATGCAAACCAACAATTTATTTGTAAAAATGTATTTATTAAAACTGATAAAAGTGAGGCTTTACAAATTCCTATTGCACATGGTGAGGGTAGATATTATGCAGACGAGGCTACATTAAAACATTTAGAAAATAACAATCAAATATTATTTCGTTACTGCGATCAAAAAGGTAAAGTAGGTGGCGTAGCAAACCCAAATGGATCTACAATGGATATTGCGGGTATTTGTAATGATAAGCGAAATGTATTTGGTATGATGCCGCATCCTGAACGTGCTACCTCAAATGCATTAAGTAATATAGATGGGAAAAAAGTATTTGAAATATTGGGCTTGAAGAACTAAAAGAAAAAAAGTTGAAGGGTCATTTATTATAGTAATAGAATTTTAACAATATAGATATTTGTGTATGAAACATTTAGTAGTCTTATTTTGTAGTTTAGTCTTTGCATTGAATATAAATGCACAAAAACCTAATCCTGTGAAATGGACTTTTACTGCCATTAAAAAATCGGATAAGCAATACGAAGTGGTGGCATCAGCTACTATTGACGCACCTTGGCATATTTACTCACAGTTTGTAAGTGGTGGCCCCATACCTACTCATTTTACATTTAATAAAAACCCTTTAGTTCTGCTATCTGGTAAAACAAAAGAGAAAGGTAAATTGCAAAAAATGTTTGATAAAAATTTCAATACAGAGCTCAGTTTTTTTAGCGAAAAAGTCGATTTCATTCAAACTGTGAATTTAAAAGTAGCTAGTAAAACTAATTTAGTGGGTATGGTAGAATATAGTATTTGTAATGACGATCGTTGTTTGCCTCCTGCAAAGGTTTCTTTTGAAGTAGCCTTGCAATAAACTAATTTTAATTTTTTATTTTGAATAAAGTACTTGTCTGTTTTGCATTTTTAATGAGCTTTTTCAATGCGGGAAGTTTGCAAGCGCAAAGCCCTGTGACAATTAAAGCTAAAGCGGCATTAGTGAACGATAGTACTTATACCGTAAAAGCAAATATAGACATTAAAGAGGGTTGGCATGTATACGGAGCTAATCCGGACGGCTTAAATGCGCCTGAATTAAGTTCAAAAATTGAAACTGCCAAATTTCAAAACAAAGCTGTATTTTCTATTAATCCAATCGAAGAAAAAGATATTTTATTTACAAAGGCTTTTGTTTTTAATAAATCATTTGAGTTAACGCAGAATATAATTATCAGTGGTTTTCAACCCGATAGTTTACAGCTTATAATGTTATTGAATGTGGCCAAGGCCGATTCATTTCTTAGTCTGGAAATTCCTTTTTCAGTAGCACTTGCGAATGGTAAAAAAGTAGCAGGCTTTCAAATACTATTGCCAACAACTTCCACTAATGCTCCCAGTGATGCCTGTGGTTCGGCTTCTGCAACAACGAATAGCAGCTCTAGTCCTTGGGAATTATTACTGCTTGGTTTTTTAGGAGGTTTAATTGCTTTAATTACGCCTTGTGTATTTCCTATGATACCCGTGACTGTTTCGTTTTTTACTAAACGTTCTAAAACCAGAAAGCAAGGCATTAAAAATGGATTATTATATGGGTTGAGTATATTTTTAATTTATGTATTGGCAAGTTTGCCTTTTCATGTTGTAGGTAATGTGCAACCAGAAATTTTTAATAGTATTTCAACCAACCCATGGTTAAATATTATATTTTTTATCATATTTATATTTTTCAGTATTTCCTTCTTTGGATTTTTTGAAATTAGTTTACCTAGTGGTATAGCCAATAAAGCCGATTCCAAAAGTGGTCTTGGTAGTTTAGCCGGTATATTTTTTATGGCTATTACTTTGGCTATCGTTTCTTTTTCTTGTACGGGCCCTATCTTAGGAACCTTGTTAGTAGGCTCTTTACAGGGAGGTGCTTGGGCTTTAAGCTATGGAATGGCAGGTTTTGGATTGGCTTTAGCCTTACCCTTTTCTTTATTTGCCATATTCCCTCAATGGTTACAAAGTTTACCTAAATCGGGCGGATGGCTAGATACCGTTAAAAAAGTTTTGGCCTTTTTAGAATTGGCTTTAGCTTTTAAATTTTTATCCAATGCCGACCTTGTGCAACATTGGGGACTACTCAAAAGAGAAGTGTTCTTAGGTATTTGGGCTGTTATTAGTATTGCACTTGCTCTTTATTTGAGAGGTTTTTTATTATTACCGCATGATGTGAAAGGTTCAAAAATTTCGAGAGCAAGAAAAATATTAGGTAATTTAGCCATTGTATTTGGCCTTGTATTAATTGCTGGAATGATACCTAAGAATACTTACTTATTAAAATTCTTAAGTGGTTTCCCGCCGCCAACCCATTATAGCTTATTCACAGATAAAAAAGAGGCGCATGGTTTGCAAGCAAATGTGGTGAACGATTACGAAAAAGCCGTGGAGCTATCTAAACAATCAAACAAACCTATACTTATTGACTTTACTGGATGGGCCTGTGTGAATTGTCGTAAGATGGAAGAAAATGTTTGGTCTGATCCTGCTGTGATGAGCTTTATACAAAATAATTTTATACTCGTTTCTTTATATGTAGATGATAAGGCATTACTTCCTATTGAAAAACGCTTTACGTATACTACTAAGGCAGGAGATAAAAAAGAAATAACTAGTGTTGGTGATTTATGGGCCACCTTTCAAGCTGAAAACTTTAATCAATCTTCGCAACCATTATATGTTGTCATGAGTCCTCAACAGAAATTATTATCCAACCCTGTTGGTTATACGCCCAATGTTACGGAGTATTTAAATTGGCTACAATGTAGCGCCAGTAAAGCTCGCTAAAACTTCTTAAAAATCATTAGAGGGTTAAAGATATTGCTATTAGATTTTTTATCAATAGCAATAGATTTTACAAACTCATGCCGCGCTCGGTCATCATCTTCCTTAGATTAATTAAGCCATAACGCATTCTACCAAGTGCAGTGTTTATACTGCAATTGGTCATTTGAGCAATTTCTTTAAAACTCAAATTGGCATAATGTCTAAGGACAATAATTTCTCTTTGTTCTTCTGGAAGTAGGTCAACTAGTTCTTGAATATTTTTATGTGTTTGACTTCGGGTCATTTTATAATCGGCAGGATGGTCTGCATGTTTGATAATTTCAAATAAATCCTGGTCATCACTTGTTTTAATAGTAGGGGTACGTTTTACTTTTCTAAAATGATCTACTACAAAGTTGTGAGCAATACGTAATGCCCAAGGTAAAAATTTACCTTCTTCTGAATATTTTTTTTGTTGAAGGTTGTCTATAATTTTTATTAATATTTCTTGAATTAAATCTTCGGCCAAGTAGCTGTCTTTTACCATAAATAAAATGGCATTGTAAATTCTGTTTTGGTGACGTTCTAGTAAGGCATCAAAGGCACGAGAATTGCCTTCTTGAAACGATTGAATGAGTTCGTTGTCTGAGAGTTGGATTTCTTTGTTCATTATTTTTGGGTAGGTTTCGATGGGTTAGTAGAGGCAAATTACTCGCAATAGCCATCGAATATCCATTTGTGGAAAACAAGAAAATCATTTCAAAGCTATCCACATTTTAAAAGAAAAAAGAGGGTACAAATTTCTACAACAAAATGGGGTAGAATCTGTTATTTTGCTATATGGCAAACAATGACATTCAGGTAGTGGGTGCAAGGGTGCATAATTTAAAAAATGTTACTGTTCAATTTCCGCGTAATCAATTTATTGTGGTGACTGGGGTCTCTGGAAGTGGCAAGTCGTCCCTCACCATTGACACCTTATTTGCTGAAGGCCAAAGACGCTATGCGGAAAGTTTATCCTCTTATGCAAGGCAGTTTATGTCTCGTATGGGCAAGCCAGATGTAGATTATATCAAGGGGCTTTGTCCTGCTATTGCTATTGAGCAGAAGGTAGTAACTCGTACACCAAGAAGTACAGTGGGAAGTATGACCGAAATTTATGATTACTTAAGGGTATTTTATGCAAGGGTGGGAAAAACTTATTCTCCCATTAGTGGGTTGGAGGTAAAAAGGCAAGATGTGCAGGATGTATTAGAGTTTATCCAAAAAGGGAAGAGCGGAGATAAAATGGTTATTATAGTTCCCTTCAAGCAGCAAGCTAAAAGAGATTTACAAGAGGAACTCAATATATTGTTACAAAAAGGGTTTGCTAGAATTTATTTAAGAACAAAAACCTCCTCCAATATTTTAAGAATTGAAGATGCGCTTGCCATGAACAAGGCGGAAATTGCTAAAACTATTAAAGCCCATGATGTATATGTTTTAATTGATAGAGTAGTCGTGAAGGCATTCGATGAAGATGATATACATAGAATAAGTGATTCTATTAGCACTGCATTTTATGAAGGTGAAGGTGTTTTATGGGTAGAGCAAAATGAAACTATTTTAAAAACTTTCAATAATAAATTCACTTTAGATGGGATGGACTTTGATGAGCCCAGTCCAAATTTATTTTCATTCAATAACCCTTATGGAGCATGTCCAACCTGCGAAGGCTATAGCCAGGTTTTAGGTATTGATGAAAACTTAGTCATTCCTAATGCAAATTTATCGGTCTATGATGGTGGGGTAGCACCGTGGAAGGGAGAGAAATTGGTTTGGTGGAAGGATCAGTTTGTAAAAGAAGCCGGCAAAGCTGGTTTTCCTATTCATCAACCTATTAATAAATTAACTAAAACGCAAACCACTCAATTATGGAAGGGTGTGGGCAAGGCATTAGGCATTGATGATTTTTTCGAAGATGTAAAAGCGCATTTATATAAAGTACAGTTTAGAGTAATGCTTAGTAGGTATCGTGGAAGAACTAACTGCCCCGATTGTGATGGATATCGTGTACGTAAGGAAGCCCTGTATGTAAAAATTAATGGCAAGCATATTGGAGAATTATGTGCAATGCCTGTAAAGGATTTACAAGTATGGTTTAAAGGATTAAAAATATCTGAGTATGAAAAGCAAGTGGCCAAAAGGTTATTAATAGAATTAGAACAACGCATTCAAACTTTAATGGATGTGGGTTTGGGTTATTTAACTTTATCAAGGCTTGCAAATAGTTTAAGTGGAGGTGAAAGTCAAAGAATACAACTTACTAGATGTTTAGGATCGAACTTAACTAATTCATTATACATTTTAGATGAGCCAAGTATTGGACTGCATTCAAGAGATACTGAAAGGCTTATTAAAGTTTTACAAAGCTTAAGAGACTTAGGTAATACTGTAGTGGTAGTTGAGCATGATGAGCAAATTATGCGTCACGCCGATCATATCATTGATATGGGCCCCCTTGCTGCGCATCAGGGTGGAGAGGTAGTGGCAGTGGGCAATGCGTCAGCACTTATAAAAGATAAAAATAGTTTAACAGGAAAGTATTTAAGTGGTGTATTAAGTATACCTATACCATCAAAAACAAGAATATTCAAGCATTTTATAAAAATAGAAGGGGCCTATTTACATAATTTAAAAACTATTGATGTGCAATTTCCTTTGCATAGCTTATGTGTAGTGAGTGGAGTGAGTGGAAGTGGGAAAACCACCTTGGTTAAACAAGTATTGTATAATGCATTATTAAAAGCAAAATCGCTGCCTACAGAAATAGTTGGCGGTTATAATGCCATTAGTGGAGACTTGCATTTGATTGATCAAATAGAAATGGTTGACCAAAACCCTATTGGAAAATCATCAAGATCTAATCCGGTGACTTATATCAAAGCCTATGATGTTATAAGAGACTTATATTCTAAGCAAGCCCTTTCAAAAATTAGAGGTTTCTTACCAAAGTATTTCTCTTTCAATGTAGATGGAGGTAGATGTGACACTTGTAAAGGTGAAGGAGAGCAATTAGTAGAGATGCAATTTTTGGCCGATGTGCATTTAACCTGCGAGGATTGTGGCGGTAAGAGATTTAAGGAAACAGTTTTAGAAGTACAGTACAAAGGAAAAAATATTTATGAGGTGCTAGAGATGAGTGTAGATGAAGCCATTGCATTTTTTAGCGAAGAAAAAAACATTGTACTTGCAATTAGCCCATTACAGGAAGTGGGATTAGGTTATGTAAAGTTGGGGCAGAGCAGTAGTACTTTAAGTGGAGGAGAAGCACAGAGAGTAAAACTAGCTAGCTTTTTAGGAAAAGGAAAAGCAAGTAATAAAATGTTATTCATATTTGATGAACCAACTACAGGTTTACATTTTCATGACATTCATAAATTATTAAAAGCATTTAATGCTTTAATAGATCAAGGACATTCCTTAATTGTAGTAGAACATAATACCGATATTATTAAAGTAGCCGACTGGGTAATTGATATGGGACCCGAGGCAGGTGAAGGGGGCGGCACTGTAGTTTATGCTGGTGTACCCAAAGGGTTAGTCAAATGCAAGACTTCTCAAACAGGGAAGTACTTAAACTAATTGACTATCGTAACCTATCAGCGCTTTTAACTTTCATTTCGTCTTTGTAAATATTTACCATAGCCATTATTTGTAAAATGGGTATGATAAATAATGCAAGTGAAGGCAGTGTGAAGCCACCACCTGGGTTGGCTATAACTATTTTGTAAACGAAGTATCCAATAAGTACCGATAATAAAAAATTCACTATCACTACTTTTAATTGCAACATACGGTTGCCATATAAAAATATTGTTATAAAGGAAAGGCAAGCACTAAATGCTAAAGATATAAGTGTGCTATACCCTGCACTACCATTAATTTCTAAAGCAAAGGGTGTAGGTGTATAATAATAAGGGAAACGCAGTACAGAAAATGCTGCAGCGCTCGCAAGTAATAACCAAATGGTTTGTATTCTTTGTATCATAGTATAAAGTTAATCTATTTCAAATAAAAAAACCTCCGGGTGAGGGAGGTTCTTTCTATACTGATTAAACTCATTAATCTCATTAAAGTCAAATGCTAAGCTTATCCTAGCTCTGGATACAATACAAATTGCTCCATAAACTTATTCACTTCATTCTTAGTCTCTGATAATATGGTTTCATTGTCTGCATTCATTAAAGCTTTGTCAATAGCTTCTACTACAAATGGAATATGTGTTTCAGTCATACCACGTGTGGTAATAGCAGCCACACCAAAACGAATACCTGAAGTCACAAAGGCCGATTTATCGTCATATGGAACCATATTTTTATTAGCAGTTATATCGGCATGTCCTAAAACTTGCTCTGCCTTTTTACCACTAATATTTTTATTGCGTAAATCAATTAGCATTAAATGATTGTCGGTACCACCACTAATAATTTCATATCCTTTCGCTACAAATGCAGCAGCCATTGCTTGTGCATTTTTTTGAACTTGCTTTGCATAAATCATAAATTCATCAGATAAAATTTCACCAAAAGCAATGGCTTTAGCAGCAATCACATGTTCTAATGGACCACCCTGTGTACCAGGGAATACAGCCATATCAATGACATTGGACCATAATCTTAAATTTCCTTTTACATCTTTTAAGCCTAAAGTATTCTCACCATCTTTAGCCATCATGATAACACCACCACGAGGCCCTCGTAAAGTTTTATGCGTAGTAGATGTTACAAAATGACAATGATTAAATGGAGAGCTTAATAAACCCTTTGCAATTAATCCTGCTGGATGTGCTATATCGGCAAGAACAAATGCACCTACTTCATCGGCTACTTTTCTAATACGTGCATAATCGATATCACGGCTATAAGCACTCGCTCCACAAATAATTAATTTAGGTTTATGCGCTCTAGCTTGACTTTCCAACATTTCATAATCAATCAAACCTGTTTCTTTTACGACACCATAAAAATGGGGAGTATAGGTTTTGCCAGAAAAATTCACAGCACTTCCATGTGTTAAGTGGCCACCCATGCTTAAGTCCAAACCTAAAATAGCATCACCTGGTTGTAATATAGCAAGCATTACAGCGGCATTGGCTTGCGCACCACTATGTGGTTGCACATTAGTATATTCAAGTCCAAAAACTTCTTTTAAACGATCTATAGCTAATTGTTCTGTTTTATCTACAATTTCACAACCACCGTAATATCTTCGACCAGGATAGCCTTCTGCATATTTATTTGTCATTACACCACCCATGGCTTGCATAACTTGTAAGCTGGTAAAATTTTCAGAAGCGATTAATTCAATGCCTCTTCTTTGGCGTGCTAATTCTTGTTTAATGATATCGAAAACAAGTGTATCTCTTTGCATAATAGGATATTTTAGTGTGCTATTTTGCAAAAATAAATCATTAATAATCCTAGTCAAAGCCCAAGTTTCAACACTTGGGTACCTAATATCCACATTTTCAAGTGCTTTGTCCAAAATTGACCAATTCAAGCTTAAAATTGTACTATTACTAACAGTTATTTGCTACTTTTAACTCCCCCTAAAAAAGAAAAAATGAAGGCTATTATCCCCGTTGCTGGAGCAGGCGCTAAACTCCGCCCTCATACCTATACACAGCCTAAGGCTTTGATACCTATTGCTGGTAAAACCATTCTTAGTTTTATTGTAGATCAGTTGAAAGAAGCGGGTATAACAGAATTTATTTTTATAGTAGGGTATTTAGGTGAAAAAATTCAGGATTATGTAAATACTACTTATCCTAATTTAACCACTCATTTTGTTTACCAGAATGACCGACTAGGTACTGCGCATGCTATTGAATTAACTAAGGCTATTGTTGGTAATGATGAAATATTTATTTCGCTAGGTGATACCATATGTGAATTTGATATTAAAGAAGTGATGGAAAGTGAATATAGTATGTTGGGTGTAAAAAAAGTTGATGACCCAAGACAGTTTGGAGTAGTAGAAATGAATGAAGAATATTTTGTAGAACACGCAGTTGAAAAGCCAGCTATTCCAAAATCTAACAAGGCCCTAGTAGGTTTATATAAAATTAAAGAGTCGGTGTTATTGTTTGAATGCTTTCAACAACTGTTTACAGGTAATATAAAATCAAATGGCGAATATAATTTAACAGATGCCATAGATTGCATGATTAAAAAAGGAGCTAGGTTCAAAGGTTTTAAAGTGAATCAATGGTACGATTGCGGTAAGAAAGAAAATTTACTAGAAGCTAATGCCTTATTATTAAAGAAAACAGGCGGCTTGGCGGTTATGCCAGAAACTTATCCTAATAGTATTATTATTGCACCAGTTAGTATTGCAGAAGGCTGTGTAATTGAAAACTCCATTATAGGGCCACATGTAACTATTGGAAATAATACCACAATTAAAAGCTCAGTGGTAAAAGAAAGTATTATAGGATCTTATACCACGCTTGATGAAGTGGTTTTAGATAATTCATTAATTGGAAGTGACGCTGCTGTCAAAGGCTTAAGTCGTACCTTAAATATTGGTGACAATACGGAGATAGATTTCGGTTAATAATTTCTTTATTGGCATTAAACTTTCTGTATGTTTTTTAAAAATAGAATTACAAGTTTATTTAAAATTGATTTACCCATTATTCAAGCAGGAATGGTTTGGGCTAGTGGTTGGGAATTAGCTAGTGCAGTAAGTAATGCTGGCGGTTTAGGTATTATTGGTGCAGGTAGTATGTATCCGGAAGTATTAAAAATTCATATTCAAAAAACTAAAGCAGCCACCAGTAAACCCTATGCTGTGAACCTGCCTATGTTATATCCCGATTTACAAGCGCATATAAATATTATCATTGAAGAAAAGGTGCCCATTGTATTCACAAGTGCAGGCAATCCCAAAGCATGGACATCTGTTTTAAAAGCTGCTGGAATTATTGTGGTGCATGTAGTAAGTAGCGCACAGTTTGCATTAAAAGCAGAAGCAGCTGGTTGTGATGCAGTGGTTGCTGAAGGTTTTGAGGCGGGTGGACATAATGGTAGAGAAGAAACTACCACCATGGTTTTAATACCGATGGTGCATAAAGTTGTAAAAATTCCAGTAATTGCTGCAGGAGGTATTGCGAATGGGTCTCAAATGTTAGCAGCATTTGTATTAGGTGCAGAAGCAGTGCAAATAGGTTCAAGATTTGTTTGTAGTGTGGAAGCTTCAGCACATATACATTTTAAAAATGCTATTGTTGAATCAAAGGAAGGAGCAACTGAATTAGGATTAAAGTCGTTAGCTCCGGTAAGATTTTTAAAAAATAAATTTGCGAATGAAATACTAGCTTTTGAAAAACAAGGTGCTACTAAAGAAGCTTTAGCAGAAAGGTTGGGGAAAGGAAGAGCCAAGTTGGGAATGTTTGAAGGAGATATGGAAAATGGAGAATTAGAAATTGGGCAAGTAACTGCCATGATTAATACCATACAACCAGCTGCTGAAATTGTGCATGAAATTTGGAAAGATTTTCAAGCAGGCGTGGAGCATTTAAAATCTCTTCCATTTAGTAGAAATTTTTAAGTAGATTTTTTTTAAGTAAATCTTTTAGGGAACTAATACTTATGCGTCCTTGTGTAAGTACATTGAATTTGCTTGTGACACACAAGTCATCACTAAATCATTAATACAAACATGTTTAGGTAAATTAGCTACATACCAAGTTGTATCGGCTATGTCTTCTGCTTTGAGTGGTTCGTAACCTGCATATACTGCAGCGGCTTTAGCAGTATCTCCTTTAAATCTTATTAAAGAAAAATCGGTTTCTACAGCACCTGGATGAATAGCAGTCACTTTTATTTTGTGTTGCAATAAATCAATTCTTTGTGCTTTGCTAATAGCATCTACTGCATGCTTGGAAGCGCAGTACACATTACCATCCTTATAAACTTCTTTGCCTGCTGTGCTACCAATATTAATAATATGCCCTTGGTTTTTAATTAAATATGGAAGAGTTGCTTTAGAAGTATATAATAAACCTTTCACATTGGTATCAATCATGGTTTCCCAGTCTTCTATATTGGCATTTTCAAAAGAGTCTCTACCTAATGCCAGTCCTGCATTGTTTACGAGTAGGTCAATTGCTTGCCATTCAGTAGGCAAACCACCAATTTGTTGAAATACGGCTTCTTTGTTTTGAACATCGAAAATTAAAGACAAAATTTTTACTTTATATTTTTGCTCAATGGCAGTAGCAACAGCATCTAATTTTTCTTTTCTTCGTGCTGTTAAAATTAAGTTCCATCCACCTGCAGCAAATTTTTCTGCAATGGCTTTTCCAAAACCAGCACTTGCACCTGTAATGAGTATTATTTTTGACATGTTGTTATTTTAAATGAATTTTTATTTTTTGAATAAGGCATTGATGCGTCCTTTTTCTACTAGTCTGTAGTTTAATAGCGCTGCAATGGCTATTAGCATCCAAACTTCTTTGGAAAAATGTTGAGGCAGCCAGTAGCTTGTTAAAACTAATCCTATAATTGATGCAAGAAATACTAATCCAATTTGTCCGATGGTTTTTGAAGGAATAAAGTAAAAAAATAGAGCCATAAAATATAATGGATGCATCCACATTAAATTATAATTCTGGTAACAGGCAGTATGTTTTGAAATCATACTCATATATACCATTAAACTACCTCCTACCGTAAAAGATATTAAAAGTAAAACATCTAAAACTTTAGCAAAGCGTTGAGTCATTAAGCTATTCCATTTAGAGCAGAAAACATATGCAATTAAAAGAATTATTAAAATATAAAAAGGACTATTGTTACTAGTTGGAGTTTCGCTAGCATAGGTTAAAATGTTTTCCTTGATAACTAAACGTCCAGTTCTAGCAATTTGCTCATGCAATAAAAAAGGGAGAAAAGCTACTTGAAAATCGCTTGGTTTTTGATCAGAATAAGCACCTAATAATAAGTCAATGCCTAAGCCAATCCAAGGCTGGCCTTGTTTATAAGGAGCACTTACTACCTCTGAGCGGTAGGATGCAATAGGTAAGGCAGTTGGCTGAAAATTACTATTTTTAAATAGGCCATCTTTTACACGGGTAGTGCAGTTGTTGGAGATAAAATTATATAAATAAAATCGGTTATTACCCATCATATTTACTTGAAGAGCTGTATACCATTTTATTTTTTCTGTATCGCTTAGTTTTAAAACCTGCTCATAAATATTTCTTTTATAGTATTGATATTCGTTTAAAAAATCGCTGTAGTTATTAACAGAAACAAAATAAAGTAAATCGCCTTTAATAAATTTGGCAATAAAATTAGGTTCATTGAAATTAAAAGTGCCGTAGTTAAAAACAATATCTGTTTGGTTTATGCTGTCTACTACTCTTACAGCAGTATGTCCCCAAATGGTGTATATATCTTCACCGGCTGCACAAGTAATTATACTAAATTGTAATCGGGGCTTGAAAGAGCTGGTGTCTTGTCCCATTGTTTGTTGCCCTATTACTTGATTATTAAATAGGCAAGAAGCGAATAATAAAAAAAGAAAAATATATTTTTTCAAGGCCCGGTTTATAAAACGTTTATTATTTTTTACTATAGTTAGGGGCTTCTCTAGTAACTTCTACATCGTGTGTATGACTTTCTCTCATTCCAGCATTAGTTATTTGAACGAATTTTGCATTTTGTAAGTCTTTTACACTTTTTGCACCACAATATCCCATACCTGCTTTTAAGCCACCCACAAACTGATAAACAATTTCATGTAAGTTTCCTTTATAAGCTACACGACCTTCAATTCCTTCTGGTACATATTTTTTTGCATCAGATTCATTTTCTTGAAAATATCTATCACCACTTCCTTGGCTCATTGCACCAATACTTCCCATTCCACGGTATCCTTTAAACTTACGACCTTCGTAAATAATAGTTTCTCCAGGACTTTCTTCAGTACCTGCAAATATGCTACCCATCATTACACAATTGGCGCCAGCAGCTAATGCTTTTACCATATCTCCAGTATAGCGAATGCCGCCATCGGCAATAATTGGAATATTTTTTCCTTTCAATGCTTTAGCTGCTTCCATAATTGCGGTTAGTTGAGGAACACCAGCACCTGCTACAATTCTAGTGGTACAAATAGATCCAGGCCCTATACCTACTTTCACTGCATCGGCACCTGCATTTGCCATAGCGAGTGCCCCTTGGGCAGTTGCCACATTACCAGCAATAACAGGTAAGTTCTTATAAGTTCTCTTTAATAATTTTAATGCATCAATTACACCTTTGCTATGACCGTGTGCACTATCTAAAGAAACAATATCCACGCCAACACTTTGTAATGCAGCAGCACGTTCTAATAAATCTTTAGTTATACCTAAGGCTGCGCCAACAAGTAAGCGACCAATTTTATCTTTTACTGCATTAGGAAAAGCACTTAATTGTAAAATATCACGATAAGTAATTAAGCCAATTAATTTCCCTTGCTTATTAACAACAGGTAATTTTTCAATTTTATATTGACGAAGAATTTTTTCTGCTTTTCTTAAATCGGTTCCTTCAGGTGCAATCACTAAATTTTCTTTAGTCATTACTTCATTTACTTTTCTTTTACGATCTGTTTCAAAACGTAAATCACGATTGGTTAAAATACCTACTAGCTTGTTCGTTTTATCGACAATTGGAATGCCTCCAATTTTATTTTCTTTCATTAACTTTAAAGCGTCTCCAATAGTAGCAGATACTTCTAAGGTAATTGGATCAACTATCATTCCACTTTCGCTACGCTTTACTTTACGCACTTGTTCCGCCTGCCTTTCAATACTCATGTTTTTATGTAAAATACCAATTCCTCCTTCGCGTGCCAAAGCAATTGCTAATTGAGCTTCTGTAACAGTGTCCATTGCAGAAGATAGAATAGGAACATGTAGTTGAATGTTCTTGGTAAGTTGCGTGTGAATTTTTACTTCAGAAGGAAGTATTTCAGAATAAGCGGGCATTAACAATACATCATCAAATGTCAAGCCTTTACCAAAAATGCGGGAGTTGTTTGTAGTATTTCTTGTTGCCATAGGCAAAGATAGGGCCTTGGCTTATTTAGGCAAAATCCTTTTTTAGCAAAGGGCATATCTATTGCCTGATAGTAGCTGAATTTGACCTTTCATTTCTAAGCTTAAAAGTAGGTTTGAAAGCATGCTAGCATTGATTTTTAACTGATTAGCAATTAATTCCCTATGAATAGGGCCGTGGGCTTCAATATGTGCAAGTACGCGTTTTGAATCGGGTGAAAATGTAAATTCAAGTTCTTTTTGAGGGCTATTTTGTTCGGCTAAGGGCCATCCCATTTGTTCAAGTAGATTTTCTACATCGTGGTATAAGTGCGCTTTATTTCTTTTAATTAAAGCAAGGCAACCTTTACTTTTTGAGTCGTGAATTTTACCGGGCACTGCAAATACTTCTCTATTATAATCAAAAGCTAAATTGGCTGTTATCATACTACCTCCTTTAATAGCAGTTTCTATAACAATGGTTGCATCGCTAAGGCCTGCCACAATTCTATTTCTTTTTGGAAAGCAATAAGGAAGAATAATGCTTTCTTTTCTAGATTCAGTAATAAGACCACCATTTTGCATGACATCTATGGCAAGCTTTCTGTGTTCCATAGGATAAATTTGATCTAGCCCATGTGCGAGTATACCCCAGGTAGGAATTTTATAGGCAAGTGCTGCTTGATGTGCTAAGGCATCTACTCCTAAAGCCATTCCACTTATAATACCAATATTTAAATGGCATAGACCATTCATTAATTCATTTATGATTCTATTTACTTGAACAGTATGTTGTCTTGTGCCCACCACACTTATTAAGTAGGGCAGGTTAAAATTTTCTTTTCCTTTTATATATAATAAAGTAGGTGCGTCATCGCAATGTAATAACCTATTGGGATAAAGCTTATCCTTTAGGGTGATACAATTAATATTATGCTTCATCATAAAATTTAATTCTGAGCCTGCTTCTTTTAATGGCCAGGGACCTAGTAAAATATTTTTTTGAACAAGTTCTAAATTAGAAAACGCGGAGTTTTTATTTTCTCTTTGTTTATAGATAGCTAAGGCTGAACCATAGAACTCGAAAATATTTTTTCTTTGCCGCTCGTTGAAGCTGGAAAGCATGGTGAATGCTATGGCATATAAAATTTCCTCTGTCATGCCGCAAACATCATCATTAAAAAAATATTAAAACAGCGTATTTATACGTTATAAATTATGGAGTATAATAATTAAAGATTGAAGAAATTTTAGACTATGGAATGGTAATGGTAAAGCTAGTACGTCTATTTTTTATACGGCCTTCTTCAGTTGCATTATCGCTAATGGGTTGGCTACCCCCAAGGCCAATGGTTTTAATTCTACTAGTATCAATTCCTTTGCTCATTAAATAATCAGCAATAGTTTTAGCTCTTTTAGCTGATAGCAATTTATTTTGAACACTATCACCTCTATTATCGGTATGTCCTTCAATTAAAATATGGGCTGTAGGTGTCGATTGCAAATAGGTAGTTAAAGCATCTAACTCCACATAGGATTTTTTATTAAGCTTCGCTTTATTAATTTCAAAAAATATATTATTGAAATTTTTAGTAAATGTTTTTACTATTGGGGCTAAATAAAAATTAAGGGTACTACTCGATAAACTATTTATATTTTCTAAAGATAATATAGTGCTAGCAAATTCATGTCCTTCGCTATTCACTCTAATACCAATGCTATCTAAATAGGGGAGTCCTAAAATAAAATTACCATTACTGTCTACCTTTATTTGCATGGTATTTGTTTCTTCATTGGTATTTATTAAAACTACATCCCCAGCTATTGGTTTTTTAGTTACAGCGTCTGCAATGAATCCGTTTACATAAAATGTTTTATTGGGCCTTGTGTTTGGGGCTAGTATTACTTTATAAATATCTAAACTGCCCCTGCTATCAGTTCTATCACTTGCTATGTATCCTTCAATCCCATTGCCTGCCACTGCAATACTTCCTTCATTATCAAAAGTGTTAATGGGGTAACCTAAATTTATGGGGGTTGACCAATTACCGTCTATTTTTTTTCTAATAACAAACAAATCTGATCCACCAAAACCAGGCCACCCATTGGAACTAAAGTATAAAGTTTTATTATCGGCATGTATGAATGGGGCTTGCTCATCGCCTGCTGTATTTATAGCGGGTCCCATATTCATGGCTTCCTCCCAATAACCTTTTTCGTTTTTATAAGCCACATAAATATCTATTCCACCATAACCTCCAGGTCTATTGCTGCAAAAATATAAGGCTTGATTATCTGGCGCAATACTAGGAGCGCTGTCCCAATAATCGGAGTTAATATTTTTACCAACATTTTTTGGTTCAGACCATCCCTTTTTTGTTTTTGTTACTTTATATATATCATACCTGCCATAGCCTTTTTGATTATAATCGGCAGCATAGTAAAGTGTATTTAAATCCTGGGTTAAACTCATGCTTCCTTTTTTCTCTTCAATATTTAAATCATCAGATAAAGGGGTGGCTTTTGAAAATTTATTTTTTGAAAGGGCGCTAGTATAAAAATCTTCTCTTTTAAAATTACTTCGACGCATAAATAAAAAAAGACTGTCTTGCACGGTAATGCTGGGAAAATATTCTGCATCGACTGTATTAATACTATCGCCCACATTGGTTACAATAATTTCTTTTTGAGCAGGATGCATTTGAGCAAAACTACAAATACTAAGTAGCTCAAAGGCTTTACTTTTTAAATAGGAGGGAAGTTTGCTTTTAAAGGTTTCTATAATGGATGACGCTTTATTATAGTTTCCTATAACCATATACTGGGAAGCATACTTTACAATATAGGGTAAAAAAATAGTAGTATCTATTTGCATTAATTTTTCAAATGCATTAATTGATTTTTGATATTGTTTATCTTCAGCATACACTTGATAAAGAAATAAACAAGCCTCTGCATTGTGCTCATTTTTTTTCAATAAATTTTCAAGTAAAGAAATGGAGGAAGCAAAATTTTTTTGTTCAAAAGCGGCAACGGCTTTTTCGTAAATTTTTGTATCATCATTCTTTTTTTGCGCCACTAATTTGTGGGCATTCAAAAAAAGTAAAACGAAAAAAAATAAGAAATAATTTTTTTTACTTTTCATATCAATAGCCGTAAGTATTGTAAATATACAAATTAGGGTACTTGAATGTACTTATGTAATTGTGCGCTTAGCTCCCACTTGGGATTAGCCTTGATATACTCAATCACTAAAGGCGTTATTTGATTCGCTTTATCCCATTCAGGTTGTAAATATAATTTACATGAAGCGGGTACTTTTTTGGCATATGTTTCGGCCCATTCAAAATCGTGGATATTAAAAATAACTACTTTTAATTCTGAAGCAGCTTGAATACTTTCATCAAGGGGTGCTTTAAATTTTTTAGGTGAAAGACAAACCCAGTCCCAGTTTCCAGACATTGGGCTTGAGCCTGATGTTTCGATATTCACTTCAAATCCTGCTTTTTTTAAAGAAGTGGTTAAGGCCTTTAAGTTATATAGTAAAGGCTCACCTCCTGTTATAATGGCCAAACGAGCAGGATGTGCTAATGCACTAGATACAATTTCTTCAATAGATAAAACAGGGTGTTTACTTGCATCCCAGCTATCCTTTACATCACACCAAACACAACCTACATCGCATCCGGCCAAGCGAATAAAATAAGCAGCCTTGCCTTGATGATATCCTTCGCCTTGCAAAGAATAAAACATTTCCATCACAGGATATTGGGTAGAGGTATTCAAATTAAAATGTATAAAATTATTTAAAGACCTTGGTAGGCCTTCATGGTATTTTTTAAAAGCCCTGCAATGGTCATAAGTCCTACCCCCCCAGGCACAGGAGTAATAGCAGAAGCTTTAG
>RFVO01000002.1 GCA_009928005.1 Chitinophagia bacterium
TCTAACCATTCATCTGCACCACATTTTCCATTAGACACTAATTTTCTTACACGGTCTACTAAAATTTCTGCACCAGCACCAGGCAATGAATTCATACCTGCAGCCACTAAAGCTTTCAAGACATCGGTATGACTCATTTTTTCCAGCTTCGCAATGTGTGCAATTTCTGGGGGCCCAAGTGTATGTAATTTAATTGTTGGAAATTCTTTTTTAATCTGACTAAATATATCGGTGTAAAAAGCCAGACCTAATTCAGGGTGATGACCTCCTTGTAATAATAATTGATCACCTCCCCACTCAATCGTTTCCTTAATTTTTTTACGGTAGGTATCCATATCCGTAATATAAGATTCAGGATGTCCGGGTACTCTATAAAAATTACAAAACTTGCAATTCGCAATACAAACATTGGTAGTATTTAAATTTCTATCTATCTGCCAGGTTACTTTTCCATGGGGTACTTGTTTTTTTCTTAACTCATTGGCGATATGACTTAATTCGGTAAGTGGCGCATTTTCAAATAAAAACATGCCTTCCTCTACGCTTAAGTGTTCAAAATTTAATGCTCTTTGGTAAAGTATTTCCAGCTGCATAGCTTTGGTATTAATTGGACACAAAGTTAATCGAATTTATCGGGTTTCGAAAGGGCTATACAGAAGCTTCTTACAATAGAAAAGGAACTGTTGTAGTTATTAAGTATTTTTGCCCTCTGTTATGATACAATTTGAAAAATTTCAACTAGACAATGGCCTTAAAGTATTGGTGCACCAAGATACCAGTACCCCTATGGCAGTGGTAAATGTTTTATATAATGTGGGGGCCAAGGATGAAGACCCTGTCAAGACAGGCTTTGCACATTTGTTCGAACACTTAATGTTTGGAGGCAGTGTAAATATTCCTGTTTACGATGAACCACTGCAAAGAGCGGGAGGAGAAAACAATGCATATACTACCAATGATCTAACGAATTATTATTGTCAATTACCTGCAGAAAATATTGAAACTGCTTTTTGGTTAGAGAGTGATAGAATGTTATCATTGGCCTTTAGTAAAAAAAGTTTAGAGGTACAACGTAAAGTAGTTTGTGAAGAATTTAAGGAGCACTATATTAATAAACCTTATGGAGACGCTTGGCATAAAATGCGAAGTTTGGCTTATACAAAACATCCTTATCGTTGGATGACCATTGGTGCCTCTCTTGCGCATGTAGAAGATGCTACAATGGAAGACGTAAAAGATTTTTTCTTTCAATTCTATCGTCCTAATAATGCGATATTAGTAGTGACGGGTAATGTGCAAACAGAACAAGTAAAACAATTAGCTGAAAAATGGTTTGGTCCTATTGAAGCCGGAAAACCTTATGTACGCAATTTACCAAAGGAGCCTGTACAAGAAAAAATGAGGTCCATGGATGTGCGCGCAGATGTACCTTTAGATATGCTGATGATGACTTGGCATATGGGTGGCCGTTTTGATGAAGGTTATCATGCCACTGATTTAATTACTGAAGTTTTAGGAGGTGGTACTTCTGCAAGATTATATGAGAGGCTTATTAAAGTAAAACAAATATTTTCATCCATTGATTGTTATCATTTTGGAACCGTGGATCCGGGTTTACTTGTCATAGAAGGAAAATTAGTGAAAGGCATTAGTATGGCCGTTGCAGAGAAGGCGGTACTAGAAGAGATAGAAAAAATAAAAAATGAAATACTAGATGCCAAAGAAGTGCAAAAAGTAATTAATAAAACAGAAAGTGTGATTTGTTTTGAAGATATGAGTATTATGAATAGAGCCCATAGTCTGGCCTTTTATGAATTATTAGGTGATGCAGACTTAATGAACAAAGAGTTGGGGATGTATCAGAAAGTAACGCCTGCCATGATTCAGCAAACGGCGCAAAAAATATTTCAAGACAATAATCGCAACACATTATATTATTACAGTAAATCCTAAATCATGGCCCTAGACAGAATAGTAGCTCCTGTTATTAAAGACGCTATTGATTTTAATATTCAATTGAAACCATATCAAAAGTTAAGCTTAGATAATGGAGTAGAAGTGTATGCCTATGAAGGGGGCTCACAGGAAGTATTGCTAGTGGACATGGTATTTTATGCAGGCAATAGTTTTGAGCAAAAAAATTGGGTAGCCGCCGCTACTAATTTTTTATTAAAAAATGGAACGAGTACAAAAACTTCTTTTGAAATTACCGATGCCTTTGAATTTTATGGTGCTCATTTAAATAGAACTTGTACCAATGAAACGGCCACCGTTACTTTACATAGTTTATCTAAACATTTTAAGGAAGTCATTCCAATTATGGGAGAAATTATTTCAGAAGCTAGTTTTCCTGAAAAAGAAATTGCCATTTTAAAACAAAATCAAATTCAAAGGTTACTACTGAATTTGAAAAAAGGGGACTTCATTGCCAATAGATTAATTGATGAATACTTATTTGGATTCGACCATCCTTATGGAAAATATTCTGTAGAAAAAGATTATACAGCTATTAATAGAGAAGACTTAATGGCTTTTTACGAACAGTATTATTTAAATGGTAAATGTGTCATTTTTATTGCTGGTAAATTTCCAAAGAACATGGAAGCCTTGCTGAATAAGCATATTGGCCAGCTTCCTTTAAACAAAAAGGATATTAAAGAGCAAGTGCATCCCATAATTTCAGCCACCCAAAAAAAATATAGTATTGTAAATGATGCAGCGTCGGTCCAAGGTTCTATTCGTTTAGCCAGACATTTTCCGAATAGACATCATCCCGATTTTCCTGCAGCACAAGTGCTGAATAATATTTTTGGCGGCTTTTTTGGATCAAGACTGATGAGTAATATTAGAGAAGACAAAGGATATACCTATGGCATACATAGTTATTTACAAAATTTTAAACATGCTGGAGCTTGGATGGTAAGTACTGATGCAGGTAAAGATGTTTGCAAGGCCACCATTGAAGAAGTGTATAAGGAAATGAAAAAATTAAGAGAAGAGATGGTGGGAGAAGAAGAATTAAAATTGGTTAAAAATTATATGTTGGGTGCTTTATTAGGTGATTTAGATGGACCCTTTCAAATTATAAGTCGCTGGAAAACCTATTTATTAAATGATTTAACGGAAGACTATTTTTACAATACCATTAAAGTAGTTCGTTCTATTCGACCCGAGGAATTACAAGCCCTAGCTCAAGCCTATTTAAAAGAGGAAGACTTTTACGAATTAGTGGTCTATTAGAAGTCCATTCCTATTTTATTAGAATGGTTTTAAGCTACCATTTATCCTTATCAGCTTTCTTTCATAAAAATATTTTTTTATAATTTATTGTAAATCAATATTTTGTGATTTTTGTTATTAAAATTTTAGTACTATGTATTGCATAGTACTATAAAAATACATAGCTTTGTGTTTCAAATTAATTCTTATGGATATTCAAAACACACAAAGTCAGATGCGCAAGGGCGTTTTGGAGTTTTGCATATTGTCCATCATTCAACAAGGGGAAGTTTATCCAAGTGATATTGTTGAGAAAATGAAATTGGCCAATTTGCATATTCTAGAAGGTACACTGTATCCTTTGTTAACGCGTTTAAAAAATGCGGGCTTATTAAATTATCGTTGGGTAGAAAGTATCAGTGGCCCCCCAAGAAAATATTTTGTAATGACAGAAGAAGGCAAAGCAGCCTTTGGTGTTTTATTACAAACCTGGAAAGAAATGGCCACAGCGGTGGATCAACTTACCAGTCCAACATCAAACATTATTGAACCTACCACAGAAGTAGTTTCTTAAATCTATACATTTTAAAAAATATTTTATGAATAAAGTAATCAATATCAATTTTCAAGGCCGCATTCTTCCGATTGAAGAACAAGCGTATGAAATATTAAAACAATATATAGAGTCACTTCGTAGTTATTTCGCCAATGAAGAAGGACGCGATGAAATTATTAATGACATTGAATGTCGCATTGCAGAATTATGTGAAGACCGTTTGAAAAAAGGAACGGTATGCATAGCTGCTAGTGATATCGATTTAATTATTACTAGTATTGGTCGCCCTGCCGATTTTGAAGCGCAGGATGGTTTTGAAACGAGTGCAAGTTCAACCCAACAAAATAGGGAAGGTAATGCTCATTCGAATTTTGAATCCAATAGTAACAGACCTAAAAGATTATATCGCGATGAACAGAACAAGGTATTGGGTGGTGTTTGTAGCGGTATTGCCAATTATTTTGGAGTAGAGCCACTACTTATTAGAATTCTTTGGTTGTTCTTAATTGGCGTTAATATATTGGCCTATTTAATTTTATGGATTGCAGTGCCTAGTACATCTATTAAAGAAGTAGGCGGTGTGCGTAAAAGATTATTTAGGGATATAGATAATAAAGTAATTGGGGGAGTAGCTGCAGGCTTGTCTAAATATTTTGGTATTCAAGTATGGATAGTGAGAATTTTATTTTTAATTCCATTCATTCGCTTTGTGGTGAATTTCAGACACATGCATTTATTTCAATTTTGGGATGCACCCGATTTTCCTAATTTTTTAGATATTACATTTAGTCCAGGTGCTGTTTTTGTATATATTGTATTGTGGTTAGTACTACCTGAAGCTAAAACCAGTGCGGATAAATTAGAAATGGTGGGGGAGAAAGTAGATTTGAATAGTATTAAAAATACCATTCAAAATGATATGGAAGGCTTTAGTAAAAGAGCACAATCTTGGGGCAGTGATTTGTACAATAGAAATAAGGGCAAGGCCGATTCGAATAACCAAGATGCTGCAACTACTTCCAATAATGCTTCTTCTAATTATTCAACAGAGAAGAGAAAAGGCTTATTGTATTATATAGGAAGAATTATTACTTTATGTATAAAAGGCTTTGTTTATTTTATATTAGCCATTGTAGGTGTTTCATTGTTAGCTGCTTTGTTTGGAATAGGGGTAGCAGCTACTGCATTATTGCCTTTGAAAAATTTCATATTAGATGATGGGGCGCAAACTTGGTCTGTGATTGGAGCCATTTTACTTTTTGTATGGGTACCTATTCTAGGAATAGTCACTGCTGTGATTCGAAAAATTGCAGGACTTAAAAAAGCAAACGTTTGGGTGAGATCAAGCTTCTGGGCCTTATGGATTGTGGGTTGGGTAATGCTGTTTTATTTTGGCAACAGCTTAGGTAATAGTTTCTCAAGACATAATATGCCGGTAGAACAAAATATTGCTTTGACTAATCCCAAAATTGATTATTTAGAAATTACGGCAGCGCCTAAAATAAAATATTATGATAATCATTGGTATCAGTTTGAAGATTTTCAAGGATTCTCTGATGAAGACACCGTGTATGTTAGAAATTTACGTATTAGAATTGTACAATCTAAAACAGATAGCTTTGAAGTGAAAATTGTGAAGCTAAGTAATGGTAAGACGGTTCAAAACGCCAATGAACTAGCGAATAAAATAAACTTTGAACTCATACAAAAAGATAGCCTCTTGTATTTAGATAAAGGAATTGGTATTAATAAAGTAGATAAGTTTAGAAACCAGCATATTATTATGACCATTGCAGTGCCTATTGGCAAGCGTATTAAAATTACCAATAAAGGTTGGTCTCAAACAAATATAAACATTAATGGCAGGGGCATGAGAATGGGGCCTATTGATCGTATTTCCTCTGACGATAATTGGTATGATGAATGGAATGAGCCTTGGGACAATGAATCTTATCAATTTGAAAAAGGGGTTGAATATACAATGACAAAAGATGGTCTAGTAAGATTAAGTCCTATTGAGAAAGAGGATACGTATGATTTTAAAACAATGCCTGATGGAAAGACCGATAAAGAAATTCGATTACAAAAATTGAAAGAAGAAAGAGAGGCCATTAAAAATGATATTAAGAAATTAAAAGAAGAGGAGCTTCAAAAAGAAAAAACTAAAGTGGTAAAAGTAAATGATTTTAAGAAGGATGATATTGGTAATTCTAGCCTTGAAAAGGTAAATAAGATTGGAAAGGCGGCCGGCAAATTATCTGACTTGCAATGGGTATTAGACAGATTCACTCATTAGTAGTTCATTCCGGTTTCTTTTTTTGAGTATATTTGAAAAAATTAAATCTAAATGAGCGAAGCTTTAAACACTCCCTTTACCCATAAACATATTGCACTTGGTGCTAAAATGGCGCCTTTTGCTGGTTATAATATGCCTATTAGTTATTCCGGCATTAATCTAGAGCATGTTGCTGTAAGAAATAATGCAGGTGTATTTGATGTAAGTCATATGGGTGAATTTATACTAAGAGGTCCTGATGCCCTGGACTTAATTCAACGCGTTACCACAAACGATGCTTCAGTTTTAGAAGATGGTAAAGCACAGTATAGTTGCTTGCCCAATACAACAGGTGGAATTGTAGATGATTTATTAGTGTATTGTTTAGAAAAGAATAAAGTATATATGTTAGTGGTGAACGCATCTAATATTGAAAAGGATTGGAACTGGATTAGTAGTTACAATACTAAAGGAGTGGAGATGCATAATATTAGTGCGAAGACTGCACTACTAGCGGTACAAGGTCCAAAGGCAGCTAAAATTATTCAAACCTTAACTACTATGGATGTTTTAAATATGCCTTATTATAGTTTTGCAAAAGGTGAAATGCTGGGCATTGACAATGTACTTATTAGTGCTACTGGTTATACAGGTGCAGGAGGCGTGGAGATTTATTTTGAAGACATAAATGATAATGCCAATAAAATTTGGGATGCTATATTTGAAGCTGGTGCAAATGATGGTATTCAACCCATTGGGTTAGGCGCTCGTGATACGCTTCGTTTAGAAATGGGTTTTTGTTTATATGGAAATGATATTGATGATAACACGAGTCCTATGGAAGCAGGTTTAGGATGGATTACAAAATTTACAAAAGATTTTACTAATAAAGAAAGTTTACTTGCTCAAAAAACAAATGGAGTAGCTAAGAAATTAGTAGGCTTTGAAATGATTGACCGTGGTATACCAAGACATTATTATGAAATTAAAGATGCCGCTGGAAAGCTTATTGGTTCAGTCACCTCAGGTACGCAGGCGCCTAGTTTAGGTAAGGCTATTGGTATGGGTTATGTAGCCACTGAGTTTTCTAAAGTTGGGTCTGAAATTTATATTGACATTAGAAATACTTTAGTTAAAGCGCAGGTGGTGAAGTTTCCATTTAAGTAAAATTTAGTTTTTCTACACATTTAAAAGAGTATTTGAGTTACATTTAATTATTCTAGTTTATAGATTCATTTATACCCTTTTTTCATTGGGTAAATACTTGTTTTTTGTTTTCTTACTATTTGCAATTTTGTGTCTTAACAAAACAATTAATATGAAGGCAATTAAAAACAAAGTGCAGTTGATTGGTCATTTAGGGGCTGATCCAGAATTCAAAATTTTAAAAGAGAGTCAGTTAGCCAATATGCGTTTGGCAGTGAATGATCGCTATAAAAATGCCAAAGGAGAATGGGTGGAAGAAACACAGTGGTTTAGTTTAGTGGCATGGGCTAAGCTGGCATTATTTGCTGAAAAATATTTACTCAAAGGCATTGAAATTGCAGTGGAAGGAAGGCTACTTACAAAGTCTTACACCGATAAAAATGCAATTAAAAGAGTAAGTACAGATATTATTGTTTCAGATATTTTAATCTTGTCCAAAAAAGTTCCAGTTGGCAAAGAATTAGTCTAATAAAAAATGAAGGTTTTGTATATTTGTGCATTATGAAAACTGCAGCAAAGACAAAACCTTCTTTACACACTGTTCTTACCCCTTCACTTTTAGATTTATATGACTTAAAAGATAGTATCATTGTAATCATAGATGTTTTTAGAGCTACTTCCACTATGGCCACTGCCTTATACAATGGTGCTAGTAAAATTATTCCTGTGGATACACCCGAACTTTGTATTGAAGTAGGTAAACAAACAGGTGGTGTGACTGCTGGCGAAAGAGATGGAAAAATTATTCCTGGATTAGCTTATGGAAATTCACCTTCTGAATATCCAAGAGATTTTATTGAAAATAAAATTTTAGTTATCACTACTACCAATGGTACTAAACTATTGCATCTTGCTTTAAAGCAAGGATCTAAAGATATTATTACTGGTTCCTTTCCGAATTTAACTAGGGTAGTGAATTATCTGAAAGAACAAAATGCGCCAGTAATATTGGGTTGCTCTGGTTGGAAAAACCGATTTAATATCGAAGATGTCTTATTTGCAGGAGCCGTTATTGAAGAAATCAAAGATTCTTTTAAGATTCATTGCGATAGTAGTTTTATGGCGAATCAGTTATACAATCAACAAAAAAATAATTTGCCCAATTATATAAAAACGGTGACGCATTGGCACCGATTAGCGGCTTATGGTTTAGAAGAGGACATGTTGTATTGTATTTCCAAGGATACAGCCCCTTCCTTGCCTATTTTCAGGGATGGAGCCCTTATAAATATGGCCTAATTGGCTTATTTTAAAATTCATTATAATAAGACTTCTATATTAGCTAGCAAAGCCTTACATTTGCAAATTGCCCTTTTTTAAGGGCTTTTGTACCATTATGGCATTACCCTATTTAGTAAAACACATATATAGCTACGGCACTGAAGAAGTGATTCGTAGAGGTAAGAAAATTTTTGCACTCAAAAATATTGAATTAGCAAAATTTGATCCTTTAATAGGAAGTATTCATTGCCGTGTAAAAGATGATGGATACAGTACTTATTATAAAGTTACCATTGAAAATTTTAAAAGTGCCGCTACTTTATCATTGCGTTGTGGCTGCCCTTATAATTTATCAGAAGTATGTAGACATAAAGCAGCCGCTTTATTTTATATTCAAGATTTACTAGACAAGAATTTATTGGATTATAAACCTGCTTCTTATAAAACTACCCATACACAATTAAGAACAAAGACCTTAGATTTAAAAATGATTCGAATGCTTTGTTCAAAAGCTATTTTCGAAAAAGCAGAACAGACATTAAAATCCGTTAGACCCCATATTATTGAAAGTGAAAATGAAAAAGTAGTTGCAGAAATTGATGAAAAAGGCAAAACTTATCATGTCATTATACAAAAAAATGAAGAACGATTTTTTGATACCTCTTGCGATTGTTTGTCTGAGACCGAATACCCACTCTGTCTTCATAAAACCATGCTTCTGTTGCAATTATTTTTATTAAAGGGCGCAGATTATTTTGAAACAATTCGCAATTGGGACAGAGAAAAAAATAAATTACTTGCATTATATGGCTATACTTTAGATGACTATATTGAAGATAAATTTGAATTTATTTATCATGATGGTAAGCCCTTTCTAAAAGTATTAGACGAAAAAATACAAAAAGTTAATGGTTCCAAATCTATAACACTCAAAAGGCCTAGCTCTAATGACTGGGATATTGAAGAAAAGGAATCATCTTCTAATGAAGAAGCTGTGATTAAAGAGCGTTTTGGTATTGTGATTCAACACCAACCTACTGTTTATCCTTATATCTCCTTTAATGTAGTTAAAGGAGAAGTGAATGAAGAAGGCACTTCTTTTTTAGGAAAAGTTGAAAAAGTTGACTTAGCGAAATTTATTACACCTAATTTAATTAAAGAAGAAGATAAAATTTTATTACAGTTAGTCAAAAAATTACAACCTGCAGAACTTTCTAAGTTTTTGAATAAAAATTCTCCCTTCCAAGGTTTGTGGGATAATATTGTGCATACTGATGAAGAAAGTTTACCTGATGAGACTAAGGAGCTAATGCAAGAATATTTGCATCCTAAAATTGAAAAAGTTTGGAGAGATTTATCTGAACATCCTTTTAGTTTTTATTTACCGCACAATAAACCTTTTACTACGGCCAATTTACAAAAGGCAGAACTAGTATTTAATACCATTCAGCCTAGCTTTAGAGTAGAAAAAGAAGATGACAGGTATATTGTATACGCACAAGTGGTTTTGCCAGAAGGTAAAGTTCCACTAGAAGACAATCACGCTAAGTCTAATTACATATTCCAATACCATCATCAGTTTTTTGTGTGGAAACAAAGGTCCGATTTATTATGGGTAGAAAAATTTATGCCAGCTGGTTTTCATGAAATTAATTTAGATAAATGGCCCGCTTATTTACAAAGCACTTTACTGCCCTTATCAAAGCAGTATCAGGTTTCATTAGACAATGTCACGCAAGAGAAATTAAAAGGTGTGAAGCCACAACTACAAATTTTATTAAAAGAAAACGGAGACTATTTATTCTTTGAACCCTTATTCGCTTACAAAGATATTATTGTCACTAAAGAAGATGGACCTTCTGTGATTCAACAAGTGGGTGATAAAATTGTCATATTAGAAAGAGATCTTGCTGCAGAAAGGCAATTAATGAACATTATTGAACAATTACATTCTGGCTTTATTCGTCCGAATGAAGGCAATGTGCTTGCTTTAAAAGGTGCTGAGGTTTTAAAAAACAATTGGTTTTTCTTATTTATAGATACTTTAAGAGACAAACAAATTCCTTTATTTGGTACAGAATACTTAAAACAATTTAAGTACAATACTGCTAAGCCTTCTACAAGATTATATATAAGTAGCAATACCGATTGGTTTGATGCAAAAGTAGAAATTTCTTTTGGCGAACAAAAAGTATCTATACAAGATATCAAAACAATGTTGTCAAATAAGCAACAATTTGTTCCTTTAAAAGATGGAAGTTTAGGAGTGCTACCTGAAAAATGGTTGAATAAATATTCTTTATTATTTAAAGTAGGAGAAGGTAAGGCTGATACACTTAAATTAAGTAAGTATCATTTTTCTATTTTAGATGAGCTCTATCAACAAAGAGACGAAGAGGAACTTATTTTCCAATTAGAAGGTAAGTATGAAAAAATTAGAGAACGTTATGCGATAGCTGACGTTACACCGCCTTCCCATTTAATGCCAATACTAAGGCCTTATCAAATTAGTGGTTTTCAGTGGTTGAATTATTTACACGATGTACAGTGGGGTGGGATTTTAGCCGATGATATGGGATTGGGTAAAACTATTCAAACCTTATCTTTCTTACAACATTTGAAAGAAAAGAATGGCAAATTAGTAGCCTTGGTAGTTTGTCCTACCACGCTTTTATTTAACTGGCAGAATGAATTAAAAAAGTTCACTCCTAGTTTAACTTATCATATACATCATGGAGGTACAAGAAAAAAGTCATTATTCCATGATGATAAAATTGAAGTCGTCATTACTACTTATGGCACTTTAAGAAGCGATATTAAAATGTTTGTGGAAGTGAATTTTGATTACGTGATATTAGATGAAAGCCAGGCTATCAAAAATCCTGCTTCAAAAGTGACCAAGGCAGCTTGTTTATTAAAAGCCACTAATAAATTATGTTTAAGTGGTACGCCACTTCAAAATAATACTTTTGACATTTACGCCCAGATGAATTTCTTAAACCCGGGTATGTTAGGAACTGTAGAATACTTCAAGCATAATTTCTCTATGCCTATTGATAAGTTTGATGAGCAAGAACAAAAAGAACATCTAAGAAAATTTGTTTTCCCTTTTATATTAAGAAGAACAAAGGAGCAAGTGGCCAAAGACTTACCAGAAAAACAAGAAATGGTATTGTATTGTGAAATGGGTGATGCACAAAGAAAAATTTACGAAGCTTACAGAAACGACTACCGCGATAAACTCATTGGTATGGTAGAAGAAAAAGGTATTCAAAAATCGCAGCTTTCTATATTACAAGGCTTAATGAAGCTGAGACAAATTTGCGATAGCCCTGCTATATTAAAAGATGAAGCTTATCCTAACGAATCGGTAAAATTAGAAGAGTTAACACGTGAAATAGCTGAAAACATTGGTGGTCACAAGGCCTTGGTGTTCTCGCAATTTTTAGGCATGCTATCTTTAATTAAAGAGCAGTTGAAAAAATTAGGTATTGACCATGAATATTTTGATGGTAGTAGTACCATTCAAGAAAGAGAACGCGCTATTGAACGTTTCCAAAACGATGATAATTGTAGGGTATTTTTAATTTCTTTAAAAGCGGGAGGTGTAGGTTTAAACTTAACAGCCGCCGATTATGTATATATAGTAGATCCTTGGTGGAATCCTGCAGTGGAACAACAAGCCATAGATAGAACGCATCGTATTGGACAAACCAAAAATATATTTGCGTATCGTATGATTTGTAATGATACGGTAGAAGATAAAATATTGAAATTACAAGAAAGAAAAAGATCTTTGGCTAAAGAATTAATATCCGATGAAGTGGGATTTGTAAAATCTTTAACCAAAGATGATATTGCTTATTTATTCAGCTAGTAAGCTAGTAATTATAGAAAGAAATTATCTATTTCTTTTTCTACTTATTTTGTTACCTATTTTGTTAGTCAAAAATTATTTAAGTTCCGCTGCTGCTAAATTTGCTTTTGGGTTTTTTAAAAATTCATTCTTACATTCTGTAGAACAAAAACCTAGAACAAGATTTTCATAATGTGCTGTATCGCTTATGCCGGCAGTTACGGGCATGCCACAACTAGGGTCTTTTTTATTATTTACTAAACTAACAGCAAAAGTTTTTTCAATAGTTGTATCTATGGCAGTTACTTGATTGGCATCTGCACTACCTACATTGGCTTTATTCTTATTGGTGCCACATGATAAAAGAACCATTGATAAGAAGAGTAGGCTGGTGGTGAATTGCATTTTCATAAAGACTTGTTTTACTTGTATTAGTTACAAAATTACGTATGAAACTGGCTATTAAAAAACTAACACCCATTCATTTTTAGGACCATTTAGAGCTCATCTTTGCCTTCAAAGGTAAATTATGGACTCAATCTGGGCATTTTGTCTATTTTATTAGCTATTTTTACGCTCTCATTCCTATACAAAAGGAAACGAATTATGAAACAGGAACAAATACATATTTTATTAACTAGTGTATACAATGCACCAGTTCCTGTATTGAATGGACCGAGCCCGCGACGTGGATTCTGATAGGACGAGCAATTGGCCCTTGCCCCTATCAGTGGAAAAACCCCAATAAAGAATTCAACTTACGCCAGCATTCTACTTTCCTAAATTTTAAAGCTAATTGGAACAGAAAATAATAGTACGTGTTGCCCATAGTGGCGACGCAAGTTTTGCAAATGACATTACCGATGAAATGGAATCTTCGGCTAAAGCACGTGGCACGGGTATTGCTAAACGTAGCCCAGACTATGTTGCTAAAAAAATAATCGAAGGTAAATCGGTGATTGCCTATACCGAAGACGGTACTTGGGTAGGCTTTTGTTATATCGAAGCCTGGCAGCATGGTCAATTTGTTGCTAATAGTGGTTTAATTGTAGCACCTGCTTTTCGTAAAACAGGTATTGCTAAAAAGATTAAGCAAACTATTTTTCAATTATCAAGAGAAAAATATCCAACAGCTAAAATATTTGGTTTAACCACAGGCTTGGCGGTGATGAAAATTAATAGTGAATTAGGATATGAGCCTGTAACCTATAGTGAACTTACCGATGATGAAGAGTTTTGGGCAGGTTGTAAGAGCTGTGTAAATTATGATATTTTAATGAGTAAGGATAGAAAGAATTGCATGTGTACCGCTATGTTATATGAGCCAAAGCTATCAACAGACACAAAAGAAGTTGCAGCGGATTTCTCAAATAATTCAAAATTGTACGAGCGCTTTATGAAAATTAAGCAAAGCAAATTATTAAACTGGTTTAGAAAATAATTAAGAAAATGGAAAAAGTAGTTTTAGGTTTTAGCGGCGGATTAGACACCACCTATTGTGTTAAATATTTAACCGAAGACAAAGGCTTAGAAGTGCACAGTGTAGTAGTTAATACAGGTGGCTTTTCTGAGGAAGAATTAAAAAAAATAGAAGCACATGCTTATGCCTTAGGCGTGAAAACGCATACCACAGTTGATGCTGTGAAGGGTTATTATGATAGTATTATTAAGTATTTAATTTATGGAAATGTTTTAAAAAATAATACTTATCCTTTAAGCGTAAGTGCAGAGCGTTTAAGTCAGGCATTACATATAGCAGCGCACGTAAAAAAATTAGGCGCTAATAAAGTGGCCCACGGAAGTACTGGAGCTGGTAATGATCAAGTGCGTTTTGATATGATTTTTCAAATTATGATTCCTGGTGTTGAAATTTTAACACCTATTCGTGATTTACAATTAAGTAGAGAAGCAGAAATTACTTATTTAAAACAGAAAGGTGTGCAGATGAATTTTGAAAAAGCTGCCTACTCTATAAATAAAGGTTTATGGGGTACTAGTGTCGGGGGTAAAGAAACCTTACAGTCAAAGGGTATCTTACCAGAATTGGCATGGCCCACGCCTATGACTAAAGAAGGGCAGCAAGAAGAAATAGTGATTGGTTTTGAAAAAGGAGAAATTAAATCGGTGAATAATAAAACTTTTAAGCATCCTACTGAAGCCATTCAGTATATACAATCTATTGCAGGTGCTTATGGCATTGGAAGAGATATTCATGTAGGTGATACTATAATTGGTATTAAGGGTCGTGTAGGTTTTGAAGCAGCAGGGCCCATGGTTATTTTGAAAGCGCACCATGCTTTAGAAAAACATGTATTAACCAAATGGCAATTATCTTGGAAGGATCAATTAGCTCAGTTTTATGGTAACTGGTTACACGAAGGTCAAATACTTGATCCCGTGATGCGTGATATAGAAGCTTACTTAACTAGTGCCCAAGAACAAGTAACAGGAACTGTATTTATACAACTACATCCTTATCGTTTTCAAATTATAGGTATTGAATCAGACAATGATTTAATGAGTGCGAAATTTGGAAAATATGGAGAAATGAATACAGGCTGGACAGGTAATGATGTAAGAGGCTTCACCAAAATATTTGGAAATCAAGTAAGTATCTTTCATCAGATAAAAGAATCGAATAAAAAGTAAACAGTAATGCAAAAGATAAATATAGGTATAGTGGGTGGCGCAGGATATACAGGTGGTGAATTACTCCGTGTATTAGTTCGCCATGCGCAAGTGCAAATTAATTTTGTGCATAGTATTAGTAGCGCCGGTCAATTAGTGAGCTCGGTACATACCGACTTATTAGGCGATACTAATTTAGTTTTCACAAATAGTCTTCAAGATAATATTGATATTTTGTTTTTATGTCTAGGACATGGGGAGGCATTGAAGTTTTTAGCATCGAATACTATTTCGCCCAAATTAAAAATCATAGACCTATCACAAGACTTTAGATTATCCAGTACGGCAAAACAAGGAGAAAGAAATTTTATATACGGCTTACCAGAATTAAATAAAGCGGCTATTCAAACTGCTCATAATATAGCCAACCCTGGTTGCTTTGCTACCGCTATTCAAATAGGCTTATTACCATTGGCATCTAAAGGCTTATTGAAGGATGTATATACAACGGGTATAACTGGTTCCACCGGCGCGGGTCAAGGTTTATCTAATACTAGTCATTTTAGTTGGAGAGCGAATAATATTCAGCCTTATAAAACTTTAGCGCATCAACATTTAGATGAAATAAAACAAAGCTTGAATCAATTGCAAGGTAATAACAATTCATCAGTTCACTTTGTACCATGGAGAGGCGATTTTACCAGAGGTATTTTTGTAAGCAGTATTTTGGAAACTACCTTAAGCCTAAGTGAACTCAATAAAATTTATGCAGACTATTATTCGGGTCATCCTTTCACACATGTTTCATTAAGCCCCATTGATTTAAAACAAGTAGTGAATACTAATAAGTGTTTAATTCATATTGAACAAAAAGAAAATAAAATAGTGGTACATACCGCCATTGATAATTTATTAAAAGGCGCAGTGGGTCAAGCTGTGCAAAATATGAATTTGATGATGGGCTTCGAAGAAACAGCAGGCATTCAATTAAAAGCAAGTAATTTTTAAAATAAACAAAATGTCTTTATTTCAAGTATATCCTTTACAACCTATTGCCATTACCAAGGCCTTGGGATCTCATGTTTGGGACGATAAGGGTACAAAATATTTAGACATGTATGGCGGTCATGCAGTTATTAGTATTGGTCATACGCATCCGCATTGGGTAAAGCGTATCGAAGACCAATTACATGCTATGGCCTTTTATTCTAATTCAGTCATCATGCCTATTCAAGAAGAATTGGCGATTGCCTTAAATAAATTATGTGGCAAACTAGACTATCAATTATTTTTATGCAATAGTGGTGCAGAGGCAAATGAAAATGCTTTAAAATTAGCTTCCTTTCATACAGGTAGAAAAAAAATAATTGCTTTTTCTAAAGCATTTCATGGAAGAACTTCATTAGCAGTAGCCGCTACAGACAATCCTAGTATTATAGCGCCTGTAAACGAAACAGATAATATTATTTTCTTACCATTTAACGATGTTGAAGCTTTGACAACCTGTTTTGCCAAACAAGGTAAAGAAATTGCAGGCGTTATTATTGAAGGTATTCAAGGCGTGGCAGGCATATATGAAGCAACAAATATTTTTTTACAAACCATTCGTACATTATGTGATAAATATGGCACCGTTTATATAGCCGATAGTGTGCAATGTGGTTATGGCCGTTCTGGAAAATTCTTTGCACATGACTTTGCAGGAGTGAACGCCGATATTTATTCAATGGCAAAGGGTATGGGCAATGGCTTTCCTATTGGAGGTATTTTAATTGCGCCCTCTATTAAAGCAAAGTTTGGATTATTAGGTACTACTTTTGGTGGAAATCCATTGGCCTGTGCCGCTGCCTTAGCGGTATTAGAAGTAATGGAGAAAGATAATTTAATGGAGACTGCCGCTCAAAAAGGAAAATATTTAATAGAGGCCTTAGCAAATATTAAAGGTGTGAAGACGGTAAGGGGTAAAGGATTAATGATTGGATTTGAAATGGAAGCAGGATTAGAAGATATCAGAAAAGTTTTATTGAATGATTATAAAATATTTACAGGAGAGGCGAAGCCGAATGTGATTAGATTATTGCCTTCTTTATCTATAGGCACTTCAGAGATAGATTTATTTTTAAAAGGATTAAAAGGGGCTATTCAACAACTTTCAAATAAAACATTTTAAAGTTTTACTATGAAACAATTTATATCAGTAAAAGATGTTCAGGATATCAATGCGTTAGTAGCAAAAGCTTTGAATTATAAAAAAACGCCTTTAAGCGATAAGAAATTAGGTGCTGATAAACGCATTGGACTACTTTTTTTAAATCCAAGTTTAAGAACAAGACTAAGCACTCAATTAGCTGCTCAAAATTTAGGCATGGAGCCCATTGTTTTTAATGTTGATAAAGAAGGCTGGGCATTAGAGTTTGCAGAAGGTGCTATTATGAATGGATCTACTGTTGAACACATTAAAGATGCTGCGCCTATTTTAGGAAATTATTTTGATATACTTTGTATTCGTACTTTTCCTGGCTTAATAGATAAAGAGGCGGATTACAGTGAAAAAATTATCAAGCAATTTATAAAGTATGCGGGTATACCAGTGGTGAGTTTAGAATCGGCCACCTTGCATCCATTACAATCCTTGACTGATATTATTACTATTCAAGAATCAATCATTTCTAATGCAAGTCTTCACAATAAAAAACCTAAAGTAGTTTTAACTTGGGCGCCACATATTAAATCAATTCCGCAATGTGTAGCCAATAGTTTTTGTGAATGGATGGGCGCTTGGGGAGAAGCCGATTTTGTGATTACACATCCTGAAGGCTATGTACTTTCTTCAGAATTTACAAAAGGTGCTACTATTGAGCATAACCAAGACCAAGCATTAAAAGACGCCGATTTTGTCTATGTAAAAAATTGGAGTAGCTATGAACAATATGGGAAGGTATTAACTACAGATGATAGTTGGATGATGACGAATAAAAAACTAGCCCTAACCAACAATGCAAAAATAATGCACTGTTTGCCCGTTAGAAGAAATGTGGAATTAAGCGATGAAATTTTAGATGGCCCCAATAGTTTAGTGACTAAAGAAGCTTCCAATAGAGTGTGGGCAGCTCAAGCGGTATTAGCAGAAATTTTAAAAGCAATCATTATTTAAAATTAATTCGAAAAATTTATTAAATACATTATGGAGTCATTGTATATTATTAAAATAGGAGGCAATATTGTTGACAATCCTACATTGTTAGCTACTTGCTTACAATCTTTTGCGAAAGTGAAGGGTCAAGCTATTTTAGTGCATGGCGGTGGCAAAATGGCTACAAGTTTGGCTGAATCAATGGGACTTGAACAAACTTTGGTTGAAGGAAGAAGAATTACCGATGAAGCAACCTTGAAAATAGTCACCATGGTATATGCAGGCTATATAAATAAAAATATAGTAGCACAATTACAAGCACTAGGAGTGAATGCAATGGGCTTATCGGGGGTTGATGGAAATTTAATTCAAGCACATAAAAGAAAGCATAATAGTATTAATTATGGTTTTGTGGGAGACATAGATACAGTGAATACTCATTTGCTTTTACAATTAATCTCCACCAATACTAAATTAGTGGTGGCGCCCATTACCCATGATAATAAGGGGCAACTATTAAATACCAATGCAGATACTATTGCACAAAGCTTGGCTACTGCATTAGCTTCTAAATTTAAAGTGCATTTAATATATGGCTTTGAAAAGGAAGGTGTTCTCAAGGATATAAATGATCCTAGTTCGGTCATTGCGAAAATGGATAAACTCATTTACGGTACACTTAAAGATCAAAAACTTATTTATGAGGGAATGATTCCTAAAATAGACAACTCATTTGAAGCCCTTGATAAGGGTGTAACATCTGTTATTATTGGGAAAGCTGAAAAAATGAATGAATTAATGAATGGTACATCAGGCACCACAATCACCAACTAATGTCACAAGAAAATAATATACAAAATATACATACCAGCCTCTTACAAAAAGAAGCCACCGATTTATTAAAAAAATTAATCGCCATACCTTCTTTTAGTAAAGAAGAAGATAAAACAGCTTTATTACTTACTCAGTTTTTTACAGATAGAAATATTAAAGTAAATACCATTAAAAATAATATTTGGGCAGCTAATTTACATTTTGATGCAAGCAAGCCTACTATATTATTAAACTCGCATCATGACACCGTAAAGCCTAATAAGGGTTATAGCATAGACCCTTTTAATCCTTTGGTGAAGGAAGATAAATTATATGGATTAGGTTCTAATGATGCTGGAGGTTGTTTAGTAAGTTTAATAGCCTGCTTCTTGCATTTTTATACAATGCCTAATTTGGGGTACAATATTATTTTTGTGGCATCTGCTGAAGAAGAAATTTCTGGCCATGATGGTATTGAATTAGTATTACCAGAAATACCAAAAATTGATTTTGGTATTGTAGGGGAACCCACTAAAATGGAAATGGCAATTGCGGAAAGAGGCTTATTGGTTTTAGATGTATTAGCTATGGGTAAAGCCGGCCATGCTGCTAGAGAAGAGGGTGAAAGTGCTTTATATAAAATATTACCAGACATTGAATGGTTTAAAAATTATGAGTTTGAAAAAGTATCAGATTTATTAGGAAAGATAAAAATGAGCGTAACTGTTATAGAAACAGATAATAAGCAACATAATGTGGTACCCTCTTCTTGTAAAATGGTGGTAGATGTTCGTGTGAATGAACTGTATAGTTTTGAAGAAGTTTTAAAAATAATACAGGATAATGTGCAAGCGGAAGTAAAGCCAAGAAGTTTAAGAATGCGTTCTACTAGTATTGGACTAGATCATGTGTTAGTGAAGGCAGGCAAGGATTTAGGCAAAGGCTATTATGGGTCGGTAACTACATCAGATAAAGCTTTAATGCCTTTTCCTACTTTAAAAATGGGGCCTGGCGATTCAGCTAGATCTCATACTGCTGATGAATTTATATATATTAAAGAAATAGAGGAAGGTATTTTAACTTATATTCAATTACTTGAAAAAATAGTATAACCATGAGCAAGCTTTGGCAAAAAAATAAAAAAGTATCTGAACTAGTGGAAAAATTTACCATTGGAAATGATCAGACCATGGACATGTATTTAGCACCCTTTGATGTACTAGGTTCCATTGCGCATACCACTATGTTAGCTGAAGTAGGTTTATTAACTGCAGCAGAACAAATAACAATTAAAAAAGCCTTAGTTGCAATTTATAAAAAAATACAATCAGGTAGTTTTTCATTAGCCCCTGGAGTTGAAGACATACATTCACAAGTAGAAATATTATTAACGGAAGCCTTAGGAGACACAGGTAAAAAAATTCATAGCGCAAGAAGTAGAAATGATCAAGTGCTTGTAGATATCAAATTATTTTTGCGCGCAGAAATAATAAGTTTAACGGAATCGGTACATACTTTTTTCAAAGTACTGCAAGCAAAAAGTGAAGTACATAAAAATGATTTACTACCTGGCTATACGCATTTACAATTAGCTATGCCTTCTTCTTTTGGATTATGGTTAGGGGCATATGCTGAAAGTTTAGTAGATGATACTACTTTATTAGAAGCAGCTTATAAAGTAGTGAATAAAAATCCTTTGGGATCTGCTGCGGGTTATGGCTCATCTTTTCCTATTAATAGAACCCGAACTACTGAACTATTGGGTTTTGAGTCTTTGAATTATAATGTGGTTTATGCGCAAATGGGACGTGGTAAAGCAGAAAGAGTTACGGCAATGGCTATGGCTAATATTGCAGATACTTTATCTAAATTAAGTATGGACGCTTCTTTATTCATGAATCAAAATTTTGGATTCATCCAGTTTCCAGAAGAGTTGACAACGGGTTCAAGCATTATGCCGCATAAAAAAAATCCTGATGTATTTGAATTAATCAGATCTTATTGTAATAGAATAAAAGTCTTACCCAATGAAATAATGATGATGACGACTAATTTACCTTCTGGTTATCACCGCGATTTACAATTGTTAAAAGAGCATTTATTTCCAGCTTTCACTGAGCTTAAAAATTGCTTAGAAATGGCTTCTATGATGATTGAAAATATGGAAGTTAAAAAAGACATATTACAAGACCCTAAGTACCAATATTTATTTAGTGTAGAAGAAGTAAACAAATTGGTATTATCAGGCATACCTTTTAGAGATGCCTATAAGCAAGTGAGTGCCTCTATTGAAGCAGGTAAATTTACCTATTCGACTGACCTAGCCCATACCCATGAGGGTAGTATAGGTAATTTAGGTACCGCTATTATTGAAGACCAGATGAGAGTAGTTCTAGCTAAATTTGATTTTGAAAAAGTAACGCAAAGAATTAATGAATTATTAAATACATAGTGTATTTTTGCTGCCGCATCTATCTTTTAAAAAGTTTAATTAGTATAATGAAAAAACAAATTTTAGTGTTAATCGCGGTTGCTACATTGCAATTAGCAGAAGCACAAACAAATTCAAAGCCATCCATAGCGACGAAAACAGTTCCGGCTACTTCTGCTAAGCCATTAAAAGTAGAAAATAGTAAACTTACAATGAGTGTTACACCACCATTAACCATTAAAAATGGAAAAGACAGTGCTTCTTATGCATTAGGATATAGGATTGCACAAAGCTTGAACAGCCAAGGCTTACAAAAAATTAATTTAGCTGTTTTCAATAAAGGTTTATTGGCCGGCTTTGAAGGAAAATCTATCATCATCGATAGTATATTAGATTATTGTATTAAAACATATCAAGAAACAATGAGTGCAGAAAAATCAGCCGCTAATAAGTTAGCAGGAAAAGAATTTTTAGTTAAGAATGCTAAAAAACCAGGAGTTATTAGTTTACCTAATGGTATTCAGTATGAAATTTTAATAGCTGGCAAGGACACTATCAAGCCAACTTTAAAAGACAAAGTAAGATGTCATTACCATGGCACTTTAATTGATGGAACTGTATTTGATAGTTCAGTTCAAAGAGGTGAACCCATTACTTTCCCCTTAAATGGAGTAATTAAAGGATGGCAAGAGTCTTTGCCTTTAATGTCAATTGGAAGTAAGTGGAGACTATATATTCCTGCTGAACTTGCTTATGGTGATCGTCAAGCAGGTCCTATGATTGGACCAGGCTCTACTTTAATATTTGAAGTAGAATTATTAGGCATAGAATAATTTTTTAGTAATATTTTGATAATAGGGGCTTAATAGTAAAAAATCTACTCATTAAGTCCCTATTTATAATTATGATTAATAGGTCTCCCATGAAAAAATATATAATTGCAGTTTTCTTGTCATCTAGTTTGTTTGCTTGTTCACCCAACAATGTATCCATTGATTCCTCTATAGTAAAAATAATGGATAGCGCAGGGGTGGTGGGCAGCTTTGCTTTATTAGAAAACGGTTCTGGTAAATTTACTATTGCAAATTTATCTCATTATAAAGACACAGCTTCTTCGCCTTTAAGTAGTTTTTTTATCCTGCCTAGTTTAATTGCATTAGATAAAGGTATTATTAATCACAACCAAGCCTCATGGGCCTCATTGGATTCTACTACTTATTATCAAAATATTATTACTCAAATTGGAAGACAAACAATTATAAAAATAATCGATTCCATTCATTATGGGAAAGGTGTAGTAAGTGCTAATATGGATGAATTTTGGAAAGATGGGTCACTTAAAATTACTGCAGATGAACAATTAGGTTTAGTTAAAAGAGTCTTTTTTAAAGAATTGCCTTTTCAAAAACGCTCTCAAGAAATTTTTAAAAAGATGATATTGAAAGAAGATAACAGTAATTACAAATTATCTTATCTAACTGCAGCCGACCCTACTACAAATAATACTTGGGTGGTAGGCTATGAAGAAGAAAATACACACATATATTTCTTTGTTTTACATACGACTGGTAAAACTGCAACAGCAAGTAACAATTCGGTAACTTTGTTAAAGAAAATACTACTACAGCAGGGTTTCCTGCAAGGGCTTCGATAGAACTAGACAGCTCAATCTAATAAAACTAATTGGTTTAGACCTAATTTTAGGTATTACTTCAATTAAATAATTATCTTTACGGAAGTTAATTATGGAACAATATTGCAATTCTATTACATCTTATAATCGTTTAATTACGCGCGAAGTAAAAGTAGGCAATCTCATCATTGGGGGCGGCCATCCAATTAGGGTGCAAACCATGACTACTACCGATACCTTGGCCACTGAAAAAACAGTAGAGCAAGTTATTCGATGTATACAAGCAGGCGCTGAATTAGTAAGAATTACAGCCCCTAGTAAAACAGAAGCAGAAAATTTAGCAGCTATCAAATCCTCGCTTAGGGCTAAAGGGTATTTAACTCCTATTGTTGCCGATATTCATTTCACTCCTAATGCAGCAGAAATTGCAGCTACTATTATTGAAAAAGTGAGAGTAAATCCTGGTAATTATGTAGACAAGAAAAAATTTGAACAAATTGAATATACAGATCAAGAATACATTGAAGAAATTGAACGTATAAGAGAAAGATTTACTCCCTTAGTACTTATTTGTAAAGAACATGGAACGGCTATGCGCATTGGAACTAATCATGGCTCTTTAAGCGACCGTATTATGAGTAGATATGGTGATACCGCCATTGGTATGGTAGAAAGTGCCATGGAATTTTTGCGTATTGCAAGAAGTTTGGATTATCATCAGATAATTTTAAGTATGAAGTCAAGTAATCCGCAGGTAATGGTGCAGGCCTATCGATTACTCATTCAACAAATGCAAACTGAATTCAATGAATGCTATCCTTTACATTTAGGTGTTACAGAAGCAGGTGATGGGGAAGATGGTAGAATTAAAAGTGCAATTGGTATTGGCACTTTATTAGAAGATGGTATTGGAGATACCATCAGAGTAAGTTTAACCGAAGACCCAGAATTAGAAATTCCTGTTTGTAAAGACTTAGTAAAAAGATATCCAGCTAATAGAATCAAAGGGGCTGATATGATTCCCCCTATTAACCAATTGCCTTATAGTCCTTTTGAATATAAAAGAAGAGATACTATTCAAGTGAGTACTATTGGAAGTAAAACCGTGCCAGTGGTGGTGGCTGGTTATAAAAATAAAACAGCAATATTGCCAATGCATTTAAACGCGATTGGATATATATATGATGAGGTAACAGATAAATGGAACATTACAGATGCTGCTGCCGATTTTATTTATAGCCCAAATCAATTATTATCTTTTGATTTGCCTGGTACATTGCGCGTTATAACAAGCTCTACTCAATGGGAGATGACCACCGATAAAAATAAATATTTACCCTTATTTAATTTTAAGACCTATCTCCAAGCAACTAAAAAAAGTGATAGTATTAATTTTGTAGAAGTAGATTGTTATGGAGCTAAAAATGGTATTAGAGATGAACAATTGCTATCTATTGCGAAGGACCCTACTGTAGTTTTTTGGTTAAGCAGTACTTTATCACATGCCATGCCTGCTGTAAGAAGAATGATAATGCGCCTGATGGAATTAAAAATTAAATCTCCAGTCATTTTAGTAACAGATAGTGCTTGGCAAACTACAGACGAGCATTTAATTCATTTTGCCACTGAGACGGGCGCACTTCTATTAGATGGTTTTGGAGATGGCATTTGTATTGGCATACAGGGCAAGCAAGTTGAGGCAACAACTACTGAGAATGAATTGGGTAATGAGCATGCAAATGAGCATGCACAAGTTTCTGGAAGAAATTATTATAGTAATAATTCAGTGGAGCAGTTTTTAAATTCAACTGCTTTTGGTATTTTACAAGCAACACGAACACGAATTTCTAAAACAGAATATATTTCCTGTCCAAGTTGTGGTAGAACCTTATTTGAATTGCAAGAAACCACAGCCAAAATTAGAGCAGTGACCAGTCATTTAAAAGGTTTAAAAATTGCCATCATGGGCTGTATTGTTAATGGGCCTGGAGAAATGGCTGATGCTGATTTTGGTTATGTTGGAAGTGGAGTAGGTAAGATAACTTTATACAAAGGGAAGGAAGTGATGAAGCGAAATATAGATAGTGCTGTGGCAGTAGATGAACTTATACTTCTTTTAAAAGAGCATAATGCTTGGCTAGATCCAGTTTAACATCTCAACTTTTTCTTTTTAATATTAATCATGTATTTATTTATTTATATTTTAGTTTATTTATTTTCTCTTTTACCATGGAGACTACTTTATATTATAAGTGATATTATTGCTTTATTATTGCAGCATGTTTTAAAATATCGTGTAAAAGTTGTGGCACAAAACTTAGCAATTGCCTTTCCTCAAAAAACGGCTAAGGAAAGACAAAAAATTGCTAATGAATTTTATCAACAATTTACCGATTCTTTCATTGAAACTTTTAAGCTTATTTCTATTTCAGATAAAAATTTTGACAAAAGGTTTACCTCTAATGTAGAAGTTTTAAATAAGCTATATGCAACAGGACAGTCAGTTCAAATTATGGCAGGGCACTTTTTTAATTGGGAATTTGCGAACTGGGGAGTGGCTAAATTTGGGAAGTATCCTTTTATTGCTGTGTATATGCCATTGAGTAATCCGTATTTTAATAAAATTATTTTAAAGCTAAGAATGCGTTTTGGAAGTATTATGATTCCTGCAACTAATTTCAAGACACAGTTTCATAAATATGCAACTCAAGGCATTTATGCCATGGCCTTAGCTGCTGATCAAAACCCAGGAAATCCTTTATCGGCCTATTGGGTGCCTTTTTTTGGAAGACTCACTCCTTTTGTAAAAGGTCCAGAAAAAGGGGCACTTTTAAATAATACAGCTCAAGTATTTGTACATTTTTATCGTGTGAAAAGAGGGTATTATCATTCAGAATATGAAGTCATGACTACTTCACCTAATTACTTTAAAGATGGGCAGTTAACTGCCTTATATGTAAAAATACTAGAAGAGAAAATTAAAGCGAAACCTGCTAATTATTTATGGAGTCATCGAAGATGGAGATATGAATATGATGCAAAGCAGCATGAAAAATTAGTGGTACATTAGTTCAGCTAAAAAGTTTCAATTAGTTCAATAAAGCATCTTCATCACTTGCAGGTTTAACTTTAGTGACCTCGAAACTAAAATTTTCTTTCAAACTTTGCACTGCCTCCCAGCCACCTACGACCACTCTAATGTTGTGTATACCTTGTTTTTTTAAAAGACTTGCAGCAAGAGAACTATTGTCTCCATTTTCAGTAATTATATAAATATTAAAATGTTCGTCCAGTTCAGACATAGAACCAGGATCTCCCATATCGGCTAAGGGTAGAGAGACTGAATTTTTTATATGACTTTTATCAAAATCCTCTTCTGTTCTACAATCTAAAACCATTAAGTATTCATCATAAGGAATATCCATTGCCAGTTCATCTATTTCGACATCAATAATTAAGTCGTATCTTTTTTCAGCAGCCCATGAGGCAAAGCCACCTTCTAAATAACCTTTGATGCCCGTGAATTCAGCCTTCGTAAAATAAGCTAATGTTTCAGAGGCAATGGATTCTTCTAAAATAAAAACTAGGGGACTATCTTTTTTAATTATGTCCATGGCAATTGCATATTTTGCCGTGAGTGGTGTAATATGAATTGCATTAGGAACATAACCTTGCATGAATGCTCCGATGGGCCTTGCATCAATAATGATAACCGATTCGTCTTCAATAATTGTAAGAAATTGGGCTAAGGATAATTGCATATTATCCAACAAGTTGTTCAACAAATTTATTGATTTGCTCTAAACGATTATAATCGACAGCATAATAAATAAATTTCCCTTCACGAATAGTAGTTACAATACTTGCTCTTCTTAGAATAGCTAAATGTTGTGAAGCTACAGATTGTTCTAATCTTAACTTTACATAAATTTCTGTAACAGTTACTTTTTTATGTTCGTCAATTAATTTTACAATTTGTTGACGAAGCTTATGATTTAAAGCACGCAAAATCATTGCTGCTTTTTTGCTGTGTAATAAATCTACTTTCAGTGGACTTGTGCCATTTGCTAATTGTAGTTGTGGTAATGACTGATTCATGTTCTTTAATTTTTGGGGGTTCAATGCTGGTGCAAAATTACATCATAAATTTAAAATATTCTTAATATTTTAATATGTAAAATATTAAAAACTTGAGTTTTGTATTTAAAATCGCTGTTTAGCTTAGATTGTATGGTGCCAAGTTGGTTTAAAACCGCTCATCACATTTTTTTTCAAAAATGCAGAAAAAGGAGCTATTTTTTATAGAAAAATTCTTTTAAATAAGAGGGGCTACAATAAGCAGTATCTTCAAATTCATGCTTAGTAAATGCTGTTTCAGCTAACTGGATGCAATCCAATATTTTATATGAATTTTCCACAAAAAAGATAGCAGGGTCTTCTAATAATGCCTTGGCCTTGGAAGCCGCCGACCCTATACAAATGGTTGGATGCTTTTGGGTTAAGCTTGTTAAATAATTACTATCAATTACAATGGCTTGCTCAGCTAGTAGGCAATTTAATTTGCTATCATAAATTGCCCCAAAGACTTCCATTCTTTTAGCATCTATCATAGAAAAAATTTGCACCTGCCCTTTTTTTTCTATAAACCATGTTTGCTTTGAAGCGGCATTGGCTAAAAGTACAAGTGTAGAAAGTCCTATTAATGGTTTTTGTAAAGCATAGGCAATACCTTTAGCACTAGATAAACCTACTCTTAAGCCAGTATAAGATCCAGGACCCATTGTAACTGCAATGGCATCAATATTATTTAAGGAGATGGCTGTTTCGGCTACTAATTTTTGAATAGCTACCTGCAAGAAGGAAGCATGTGTTTGAAATACTTCGTTTTCTTGTATAGCCATTAAGATCCCATTTTGGCTAATAGCTACCATGGCTTTCTCGCCAGCTGTATCAATATGTAATAAGGTTGCCAAGTTATTTAAAAATGTTTTACAAAAATAGGTGGTGAATTGCGAGAAAAACAAGAAATTGCAATCTTAATTCAATATTATGTCAAAAGAAATCATTCAATCAAGTAAAGTGCCTACACCCATTGGCCCTTATAGTCAAGCAGTCATTGCTAACGGGTTTTTATTTGCAAGCGGTCAGGTAGCATTTAATCCTGCTACTGGCGAATTAGTCTTAAGTGATATCCAAGCAGAGACTAGACAAGTTATGGAAAATATCAAGGCTATCTTAGATGAAGCGAAACTAAGTTTTGCCAACGTAGTAAAGACTACCATCTTTTTAAGTGATATGCAATTGTTTGCACAAGTCAATGAAGTATATGGCAGTTATTTTACAGCTAATTTCCCAGCACGTGAAACAGTGGCTGTAAAAACATTACCCCGTAATGTTAATATAGAAGTAAGTATTACAGCAGTGGTTACTTTATAATAAACTGATAACTTGTTTTCAAAACTAAATTTTGATAGGGCTTCATTAGTTGAAGCCCTATTTTATTATTAAAACAGTTGGGTATTCCGCTTAAATTTTCAATAGCAATACTTTTTCTATCTGCAGGTGTATATAATTGTAAATAAGGGTAGTTCATTAGCGGCTGAATAATTAATTCATATTTTTCATTTTCAAGTACACAGGTATTTTCGGTAGCATCTACTTTATAGCAGTTATCTAAATGAAGGGCTCCTATTTTTTTACTTATTACAAATTCATTTTCATCTATTATTTTTCCTGTAGGTAGCAGCATTTCATTGTACTCAATTTTTCCATTTGCTTTTAATTTTATAAAGGTATCATTGACACTATTATCTAATTTAAAATAAGGATGCCACCCATCCATCATAGGAATGGTTGATTCACTTAGATTGGTGATGATGGTTTCTACACTTACTAGATTATTTTTATGCAATTGCCATTTTATGAGTGCTGTATATGCAAAAGGGAAGCCCTTGTCAGTAGCTTTATAATGGTATTTTAAATTAAGATAAGCGCCATGGTCATCTGTTTTATTTAATTCAATACTATACACAGCGTCATACAAAATACCATGAAGGGCATGTTTTTCATGGTAAAACTTTTCTATGGTATAGGTAATTTCTTTAAATATATACTGCCCATTTTCGATACGACATGAGAACGGACTCATTTTTCCTCCTCTAAATCCATTTTTTTCAAACTCGACCCAGCCTTTTGAAAAATCATTGCCCTCTACAATTTCTATTAATTTTGAATTATCCATTACCTGCCAGCTATTTAATAAAGCCCCCTTGGTGGCTATTTCTATAACGGTCTTACTGCTTGTATCTATTAATCGAACTAGTTCAAAATGGCTAATGGGTACAATTTGAATTTCAAAAGACATGGTAAATTGTTTGAGTGGAAAATTAAAACTATTCTATTAACTTTGGATTGTAATAAATAAAATATGTATAAAAGTTTATTTTTCGCATTGCTGTTCATCTCTTTAGCTAGTTATAGTCAAAAAGGGAATAAATATGATAGTACCGTTAAAATGGGTAAAGCCGGTTATCGTATTACTTGTATGAACAGAAACATGGATCGTAATACCTTAAATATTAGACCCATTGGTTTTAAATCTGAAGTAAGAGAAGCTAATTTAGAATTAAGGGGTAGAGTGGTTTCAACCGAAATAGACGATTTAAACAATGATGGATTTCCCGATATTATTATTTTCGTAATGGATGCCAATAATAAATTAAGCCTTTTTAGTATTGCATCAAGAGATAATGAAAGAATAGAACCTATTTATTTTCCAGATATCACCAATGATATGCAATTAAGTAAAGGCTATAGAGGTAAGGATGAATATAAATTAGTGGAAGGGGTACTTTTTAGAAAGTTTCCCATTTTTGAAGCAGATACCGCTATTAAAACTCCTACTAATAAAGTTAGACAAATTATGTATCGTGTAGTATCAGGTGACCAAGGTACATGGCGATTTAAATCTTTCAGGAGTTTTGATTTAGTAGCGGAGTAATCTTTACTCACCTTTTGTAATGACTATTTTTCCAACGGATTTTTCATTACCCATATCATCTCTTACAAATACAAGGTAAATGCCAGTGGCTACTTTATGGCCAGTTAATGATTTTCCATCCCAAATAGCTTGTCCACCTAAAGCACGAGTTTCAAATATTAAGCTTCCGCTGATATCCGTTATTTTCACTAGTGCATTTTCTACAAGACTTCTAAATGCAATTGGTCCATTGTAAGTAGGCGGCACTGGGTTAGGAAAAATTTTAATTTCACTTTGTATTGAACTACCTTCAGTAGCAAAGCCTCTATAACTTACCATTTCGTTAGCCGTATTAAAAAATACATTACCATAGCTAGGCTCTATAAGAATTTGTAAAATGGTATCGTTAGGAAGGGGGCTGTTATTTTTTGTAAAATGTTCAATAATAGAACTTCCATCTGCACTTAATAACCATGCTCCATTTTGGGTACCCACCCATTTTCTGTTTGCTCCATCTACGGCAATACAATTCACAGATTCTCTTTGCAATAATAACCCTAAAAATCCATTACTGTTTTTAATAGTTGGTATATAGGCGTCACATACATCTTTGCTAATATCTCCACAATTAAAAATGCCAATACCATTATCGGTACCTACCCAAATGGCACCTGCATTATCCATAGCAACACTTAAAACAGTATTACTGGGTAAATTTCCTGAAGACTTTGATGTATTTAATTGTTTCCAAATGGAGGTACTAAAATATTTATTGGATTGATAAACATAAAGTCCTTGATTCGCGGGGCCTGGAATCCAAGCTTGACCTTGACTACCAACGACCATTTTCTTTAATCCATTTTTTAAATAATTAATGGGTAGTGGAATGCTAGTCCATTTATTGTCTTGTTTTTGAACAAGACCTTGTCCGTCTTGTAGCCCCCAAAAAGTATTATCCTTTGAAAATTGAATTTGTGTAAAATTTCCAGGTACCGTATTGGGACTTATGGTTTCAAAACTATTTGAACTTATATTATAATGTAAAATAGTAGCTGCTGATGCAAACCACCAACTATTGTCTATTGGGTCAATGCATGCAGTCGAAAGTAGGGGTAAATTATTATCATTTATTTTGGTATAATTTTTCCAACCCGCATCACTATAGCTACTAAAACCACCTATCTTTTCTCCAAAAGGAGCTAACAAATAATCACTGTTTACAAAACTACTACCTCTTATTTTTTCAGCAGGGCCACCTAGGTTTATATTTTTAGTCTCCGTATTTTTTATAATTAAACCATTCAAGCTGTCAGCTATCCAAATGGTATTTTGGTCTATGGCCATGTCTACTGGCAAGGCTAAAAAACTTTTATTAAGAATTTTAGTAATAGTATTATCCGTATTTAAATTTACTAAGCTTCCGTTGGTACCATCCGATTGAATGATATATAAACCATCTTTATGCGCAATTGCATTATTGATTGAGTCATTGTTTGTTTGGTAAATAGGAGTAATTAAGGGTAATTGATAAATATACTTATTACCTATGGCGTAAATAGTATTATTAAAACAGCTTAATTTTTTAAGATTTGGATATCCATATATTTTTTTCCATTGGTTACTTGTTATATAATTATTTTTTAAAGCTGTGCTAAATAAGCCCTCTTCAGTTAAGGCATACAAACTATCGGTTGTGCTAATTGTTTGATAAGTGATAATTGATTGTCTGGTATTATTGGTAAACCAAGTATCTTTTATTTCATGTTTAATTAAGTCCACTACCACAATGCCAAAATTAGTAGAAACAAGTGCCCATGGCCCAAGTATTTGAATAGAGTTTATTTTTTTATTTGCATATACTTTTGACAAGTAAATATCGGCAATAGTGAAAATTTCATCTCCTTTTACTAAATCTATATTGCTATTCTTATAAGCTATCATTAACTGCGACTGTATGGGGTCCCAGGCAATACTTGAAACTTCTATTTCATGTAGCCCATTCGATTTACCTAATAATTGAATATTATTTTTTGCATCAATACTAAATACTTGATTAGTAGTTGCCCCATATAAATTATCGCCTTTTACAACATGCAATACGCTTTTATTATTGTAATGCTCTCTCCATTGTCCTAGCGGTCCAATAGATGTTTGAGCAGATGCCTGCAGATAAATGCTTAAACAACATAAACCTAAAAAACATTTTCTGAATATTTTTTTAGTTAAGTGAGGCATAAATGGCGTCTTGAATTTTAGCCCTTATATTTGATTCACTAAAAGCTTTATTGTCTCTTGTAGGATACACTCTATTAGATAGAAAAATAAATAATAATTCTTTTTCAGGATCGGCCCAAACACAAGTACCTGTAAAGCCTGTATGGCCAAAAGTGCTAGGGGATGCGCTTAAGCAAGGATATGGATCTTTAGAAGTGGTATTATTTTTTTCGGGCTTATCAAAGCCTAAACCACGACGACTATTTTCAGTATTATAAGATGTAAATAAATCAACAGTACTTTGATTAAAGTAATTTTTCCCATTCCAAGAACCTTTATTTAAAAGCATGAGATATAATTTAGCTAAATCGCTTGCATTGCTAAATAAACCTGCATGCCCTGCAATACCTCCCATGACGGAAGCGCCTTCATCATGCACAGCACCTTGTATTAATTCGTGTCGGTAGTAGTTGTCTACTTCAGAGGCAGCAATATTATTTACAGTAGTTTTTGTTAAGGGTAAAAACCCCGTAGACTGCATTTCTAATGGTGCATAAAATTGTTGAGTTGCATAATCTTGTAAACTCATGCCTGTTACTTGTTCTACAATCATGCCTAAGAAAATAAAATCATTATCGCTATATATATATTTACCAGGTGTGGTCACTGGGCTTCTTAAAATTTTATTTTTAATCGTATCGTCCCATTTATCTAATAAATATTTAGAAGGAGTTATCATTTTATGATGACTATTGTCGGGTATTTTTGTAATGAGTCCATTGAGGTAGTCCCCAGTGGGACTCAATAATGCTTCATAAAATTTGATATAAGGAAAAAGACCTGCTTGATGCAGCAGTAAATCCTTTAAAGTAATTGAGGCTTTCGCATTACCTACCACCCATGGTAAATAGTCACCGATGGTTTTATTAATATCTACCTTACCTTCTTCTACTAATTTCATAATAGATACGGTTGTAGCACTTACTTTAGTTACTGAAGCTAAGTCATAATAAGTGTCTAAGCTAACAGGTGTAGAACCATCACCAGCAGTATAACCATATGCTTTATTGAAAATAATTTTATTTTTCTTCGCTACTAATATCTGACAACCCGGGAAAGCTTTTTTTTCAATGGCCTCTTTTACCATCGTATCAATAAAAGATAAATTAGGTGCAGTAGCTTCTATTGAACTTGTACTTGATTCCAAGGGATGACTACCAGTGCTATAGGGCAAGTCCTCACTTACTGTAACTGGTAACTCGCCTGTAGCTTGTATCTTACCTTCGATCCAATGAAGTACAGCTTCTTGTGTAAAGGCATTATCCTCGTAGGCAAATAAAATATTTTGAATTTTACTAAAATCACCTACTGCATAAGGGTTGCCAAATATTAAATGAAACCAATTATCAGGATGTGCTTCATTTAAAAATTGAAGCATTGGACTAGGTATTTCAAAATGATTAGCAGGTTTGCGGTTATAATTATGTAAACCCACAATGACTTGTTCGAACTTTGTCAATGATTTTTTGACTGTTTCAAGAGCGCTGCTATCTTTAGCGTTGATATAAAATATTTGAAAACCGTATTTTTCCGTAAGTGTTTTAGTTAATAAGTTAGGCTGACTTAAATTCAAAGCAATATAGGCTGTCTTTTTTTGAAGCCCCATACTATTTTGTATGCTAGGTTTTACAAAACTAAGTGACTGCGCAGCCATTTGAGATTTAAGAGCTCCTACCGATTTATTTAAATCTGCAATAATATTAGTGGTGTCTATAGGTTGAAAATTATTCAAACCATATTTATATTTTGCAGCTAATATTTTTTTAACTCTTTGATCAATATCTTTTTTAGTAATACGTTTTTCTTTAATAGCCAGTTTTATTCTTTCTATAGACTCTCCAATATCTCCTGGTAAGCATAGCATATCATTACCTGCAAGTATGGCTTGCACATTGGCTTCACCTCTAGGAAAATAATTACTAATGGCTTTCATATCTAAAGCATCAGTAACTGTAATACCATTGAATCCTAAATCTTTTTTTAGTAAATCATGAATTGCTTTTGAAGATAAAGAAGTTGCATACTTGGGTCTGTTGTCAATAGCAGGGACAGATAAATGCCCAACCATCACCGATTCTATACCTGCGTCAATTAAGGCTTTGAAAGGAGCTAATTCCATTTCTGAAAGTTGCTCCATATTTTTATTAATCATAGGAATATCAACATGAGAATCAACTGATACATCACCATGTCCTGGAAAATGTTTAGCAGTGGCCATTACACCATTGTCTTGTAAACCTTTCATATAGGCAATACCATGTTGTATAACTCTTTGTTTATTTTGACCAAAGCTTCGATCATTTATAACGGGGTTACTTGGATTATTATTAATGTCTACATCTGGCGCATAATTCACTTGTATGCCTAATCTTTTACATTGAGCTGCTACAGCAGCTCCCATTTGATATACTAGTTGATCAGCTGAAATAGCTCCTAAAGAAAGTTGTCTAGGAAACATTTCAACGCTATCAAGTCGCATACCAACACCCCATTCTGCATCCATGGTTATAAGAAGTGGTGTTTTAGCGATAGATTGATAATAGTTTGTTTGAAGAGCTTCTCTAACAGGACCTCCTTGAAAAAAACATAAACCACCTACATTGTATTTTTTAATAAGTTCTATTAGGGTATCTATTTTTTTTGCATCCCAATTACTATGTGCTCTAATAATCATTAATTGAGCAATTTTTTCCTCTAATGACAATTGCTTAAATTGGTTTTTAATCCATTTTTTTTCTTCTTTGCTTTGCGCAAAGCCCTGTGCAATAAATAATAAGGAAAGTGTGATAATGAGTGCTATTTTTTTCATGCGTAATTTTTTTTACAATAGTTTTTTATAACAATTGTTGGTATTGCAATTTAAGGATAAAAAAAAACTTACCCTAGGTTAGGTAAGCTTTTTATATTAGTTAATAGGGGTATGAAAAGTGCTACTCAGCTTTGGCCTCGTCATCTGCCTCAGGCAAAGTTGGTTCTACCTTATGCTTTTGCAGTTGCGCAAACCATTTTACCATTTTTTTCATATCACTTGGATATACTCTGGTAAAGTCCATATTTGGGAAAGTTTTTTTAAAGTAACTTTCAACTGCTTTAGGATCTTTCTCATTGGGTAATGCCTCCTTAGATTTACCCATGGCAATAAATACTTCCGCTAAAAATACGTTTTCGCGGGTAGTAAATACCTCAATGCTCTCTAAATGAGAGAACTGGTGTGTCCTAGAGCTAATGAATTGAGTGGTATCATTTTCTAGTGATTTAGCTATCGCGCCATCGCTTTTACTGGTCAATAATTCAAATAACCCTGATAGGCCAGACACGGCGATTAGTTTGCTGTATTCCATAAATTCGGTGTAGTTTTTTACGGGCGCAAATTACTGAAAAACACCCAATTTTCGTTTTTTAAACTACCTTTGTTTATCAATAAAACTAAAGGGTATGCCAGGTTTTGAAATGTTTGGAGCAGAAGAAAAAAAAGAAGTAAATGAGGTCCTAGAGACCGGTATTCTTATGCGTTATGGCTTTGATGGTCCTCGAAAAGGGATTTGGAAATCAAAGGAGCTAGAAAAGGCTATTTGTAGCCGCTTTGGTACTGGATATGCACAGTTAACTTCCAGTGGTACCGCGGCTTTAACCACTGCCATGGTTTCATTAGGTATAGGTGTTGGCGATGAGGTTATTATGCCAGCATTTACTTTTGTAGCAAGTTTTGAAGCCATTTTAAGTGTAGGTGCTGTGCCAGTTTTAGTTGACATTGATAGCACACTTACCTTAGACCCGGCGGCAGTGGAAGCGGCTATTACGCCTAAAACAAAATGTATTATGCCCGTGCATATGTGCGGATCTATGGCCGATTTAGATGCCTTAAAAGCTATCTGCGATAAGCATAAATTAATTTTATTAGAAGATGCTTGTCAAAGTATCGGAGGTACTTATAAAGGGAAAGCATTAGGTACTATTGGACATGCGGGAACTTTTTCTTTTGATTTTGTAAAAACAATTACTTGTGGTGAAGGAGGTGTGGTTATGACAAATAGCAAAGAAGTTTATATTAAAGCAGATGCCTACACTGATCATGGTCACGATCATTTAGGTGTAGATAGAGGAGCCGATTTACATCCTTTTTTAGGCTATAATTTTAGAATTAGTGAATTGCATGCTGCAGTGGGTCTTGCACAAATAAAAAAATTAGATCAGTTTTTAGCAATACAAAAAAGGAACAATCAAATTTTAAAATCTTATGTAGAGAAAGTACCAGGCATTGCATTTAGAACAGTGCCCGACCCTGCAGGAGATAGTGGAAGTTTCTTAACTTGGTTTTTGCCATCACAGGAAGCCACCGAAAAAGTGATTGAGGCAATGAAGCAAGCTAATATTTTAGCAGGTAATTTTTATTGGTATGCTAATAACTGGCATTATATTAAAAAATGGGCACATCTTAAAAATGTACAAAGCTTATCTGCTTTAAACGATGCGCAACAAAAAGCACTTACTGCATTAAGTACAAAATCTTTTGAAAAAAGTGATGCTATTATAAGTAGGTGTATTTCCACTGCAATAAGTTTAACTTGGACCGAAGCGCAAGTACATGAAAAAGGAGCAGCATTTTTAAGCGTGATAGAAAAAGCAATTTCTTAAAGCAGCGATTATGTCATTAGGCCAATCCTTGCAGCAAAGACAATTACAAAGATTGTCGCCACAGCAAATACAACTGATGAAGTTGTTGCAAATTCCTACTGCCCAAATTGAACAAAGAGTAAAAGAAGAGTTGGAAGAAAATCCGGCTTTAGAAATGAATGCCGATTTATTTGAAGGTGATATGGAAAAGTCGGTAGAAGAAATGCCTGACGATTTATTGCAAGGTAGTTTGGAAGAAGAAGAAGCGATTCCGGTAGATGAATTTGAAATGAGTAATGAAGAATTAAGTGATTATAGTTTTGATGATGAAGGAGATGTAGCTGATTACAAAACCAAGGACGATTATTATCCAGAACTAGATAATGACAAAGTCATTCCCATTAGAGCAGAACAAAGCTTACATGAATTATTGATGGATCAGTTAAGTATGTTAGATTTGGCTGACCATGACTATAAAATTGCAGAACAAATAGTAGGAAGCTTAGATGATGATGGCTATTTGAGAAGAGCCTTGCAATCTATTGCAGATGATTTAGCTTTCAAACAAAGCATGTGGGTAGAAGAAAAAGAAATTGAAGCTCTTTTATTAAAAGTGCAGCAGTTTGATCCGCCGGGTATTGGTGCTAGGAACTTACAAGAATGTTTATTAATTCAGTTGAGAAGAAAGCAAGCAGAATTAAAAGAAGAATCTCTGCAAGACCCTGCTGCAGATGAAATAAGAAAACTGGCTATTCTAGTTATAGAAAAACATTTTGAAGAATTTACGCGCAAGCACTATGATAAAATTCAGAAGAGTTTACATTTAGAGGAGCTGCAAATGAAAGAAGTTTTGCATCAAATTATTTCCCTCAACCCTAAGCCAGGGGCTGAGACGGGACATATGAGCGAGGCGGATAAATATATTATTCCTGATTTTACCGTGCTTATTAACAATGGCCATTTAGAATTAAGCTTGAATAGTCGTAATGCGCCACCCTTGATTATTAGCGATGATTATAAGTTAATGCTAAAAGAATACGAGCAGAGCAATAAGCAAGATAAATCGCAGAAAGAAGCTGTATTTTTTATCAAACAAAAAATTGATGCTGCTAAATGGTTTATTGAAATGATTCAACAAAGGCAGCAAACCTTATTGCACACCATGAAATCTATTTTGGTGCATCAGGAAGCATTCTTTTTGACGGGCGATACTACAAAATTAAAGCCGATGATTTTAAAAGACATAGCAGAAAAAACTGCTTTAGATGTCTCTACAGTAAGCAGGGTGGCGAATAGCAAATATGTGCAAACAGAATTTGGTACTTTCTTATTAAAATATTTTTTCAGCGAATCATTAACCACCGATTCCGGAGAGGAGGTAAGTACCAAGGAAGTAAAGGCAATTTTAGAGGAATTATTAGAATCTGAAGACAAGCATAAGCCATTTAGTGATGATGAATTAACAGAACTGTTGCAAGAAAAGGGCTATAATATTGCTAGAAGAACAGTTGCTAAATATAGAGAACAATTAAATGTACCTGTTGCTAGATTACGCAAAGAATTGTAGCTAAAACATAAACAGACTAATGGAAAATCAAACACCGAAGCTCTTAAAATTATTGGCACAATTAATATCTTATATAGTTCATCCTTTATTTATTCCTACTTATTTTTTTCTTTATTTAATACAGGTAGTACCTTTTGAGTTTGCTAGTATTACAGACTGGCAATTAAAGATGAAATTATTTAGTGTGTTTTGGTTAACAGCCTTTTTCCCAGCCTTTGCTGTTTTTTTATTATGGAGATTAAAATTTACCGACAGTATTTTCTTAAAAACACAGAAAGATAGAATTATTCCCTATGTGATTGTGATGTTTTTTTATTGGTGGATGTATTATTTAAGTAGAAATTTCACAGACCAGCCTTTGGCATTAAAATATTTTTACTTTGGAATTTTCATAGCGAGTGCAATTGGGCTTACTGCAAATCATTTTATAAAAGTGAGTTTGCATACAATGGGAGTAAGTGGTTTATTAACGGCGGTTATACTTGTAAGTTTTTCTTATCCTATTAATAATTTACCATGGGTAGTTGCATCTGTTGCAACTGCTGCCATAGTATGGAGTGCTAGAATAATAGTAAGTAATCACACAAATAAAGAGCTAATAGTGGGTTTTATTATTGGGCTAGGTACACAAATTGCAGCGTTTTTATGGGTGAATTAATTTTAAAATATACACTATGACTTGGCTTCAATTGGGAAAGAAAATTATAAAGTATAAAGTAGCTGCTTTACTATTTTTAGGATTGAGTACTTTATTCATGGGCTATTTTGCAATACAAGTTAAGCTAAGCTATGAATTTACTAAAGCTATACCTGAAGACAATCCGAAATTTATTATTTATAAAAATTTTGTAAAAAAGTATGGTGTCGATGGTACTACCATGGTAGTGGGTTTTCAGACCGATTCATTTTTCACTAAAAGTATATTTAACCAGGTTGCCAATTTACAAAAAGAAATAAAAACCATTCCGGGCGTAATTGAGGTGGTGAGTGTTCCCAATGCCTATACTATTATTAAAGATAGTGCAGCAAGTAAATTTTTGCCACATAAAATTTTTAATGCTCCATATACATCAGACAGTGCTTTAGCTGCAGATAGGGCAATTTTAGAGAATCTTCCTTTTTATAAAAACTTAATGTATAACCCTTCCAGCCATGCTTATATAATGGCTATTAGTTTTTTACCTGACTCTATAAATAGTGGTGCTAGATCGTCTATTATAAAAAATTTACAATCCAAATTAGATGACTTTGCTACTAAAACAAAATTGGCTGTACATATTAGCGGCCTACCTTATATCAGAACTATACTAGCTGATAGAATAAAAAAAGAAATGCTATGGTTTTTAATTGGTTCCTTATTACTGTCGGCTGTTACTTTATTTTTATTTTTTAGATCTATTTCAGCCACCTTACTTAGTTTGACTGTAGTTATAATGGGTGTGATTTGGAGTTTTGGTACCATGGTTTTATTAGGACAAAAAATTACTTTACTTACTGCGCTTATTCCTCCATTAATTGTAGTTATTGGTATCCCTAATTGTATTTACTTTTTAAATAAGTACCATACATCTTATAAAGCAAAGAATAATAAACAAGAAGCTATTGAACAAATGGTGGGCAGAATGGGCATAGTTACTTTGTTTTGTAATATTACTGCAGCTATTGGATTTTTTGTATTTGCTTTTACTAAAAGTCCTTTATTAAAGGAATTTGGATGGGTATCTGGATTAAATATAATGGCCTTGTTTTTAATTAGTTTATTATTTATTCCCCCTGTTCTTACTTATTTACCACCTCCTAACAATAAACATGTAAAATATTTAGAAAATACATTTTTAGAAAAAGTATTAATTAAAATAGAAAGGTGGACTTTCCAGCATACTCAATGGGTATTCACTATTACCAGTATTTTGGTTGTAGTTTCTATTATGGGTTTGATGCGCATTAAAAAAGAGGCTTTTATTGTAGATGATTTGCCTAAAAAAGATACATTATATACCGACTTAAAATGGTTTGAAAAAGAAGGGGGCGGGGTAATGCCCTTGGAGATATTAATTGATACCAAGAAAAAAAATGGATTGGTACGCTCTATTAAACCATTAGAAGCGATAGATGAGTTGCATCAGTATTTGGCACAACAACCTGAGTTGGGAAAGCCATTGGGTTTATTAGAGGGGATTAAGTTTGCAAAGCAAGCTTTTTATGTTGGCGACTCAAATGCCTATTCAGTGCCCACTGGAACAGAAATGGCTTTTATGGCTCCTTATTTAAAAGCAGATCCGCAAAAAACTACAAATAATACGGTTGCGGGTCCAACGCTGTTGTTATCAAAATTTATTGATTCAGCTAAAAGAGAAACTAGGGTGAGTGTAAATATGAAAGATATTGGTAGCGCCAAATTACCTTTCTTTTTACAAAGACTAGATAGTGCAACAAATGCAATTTTTGATACTAGTAAATACAAAATTGAATTTACGGGATCTAGTGTCACTTTTTTAGAAGGTAGTAATTTTATTGTAAGAGGCTTAGGTGAATCTATATTTTGGGCTTTTTTATTAATTGCCATTTGTATGATTTTCTTATTCCGTTCTTTCCCAATATTAATGTGTTCTTTGCTTCCTAATATTGTTCCTTTGCTTATTACAGCGGGACTAATGGGATGGTTAGGTATTTCTTTAAAACCTTCTACAGTGCTCGTATTCAGTGTAGCCCTTGGTATAGCTATTGATGTAACTATTCGTTTTTTAGTAAACTATAAACAAGAGCTCCCACGTTTACAAAATAATGTGCATGAAACACTTACTCAAACCATTAAACATACTGGCATCAGTATTATTTATACCTCTTTAGTATTGGTGGCAGGTTTTATTATTTTTTGCTTTAGTAATTTTGGTGGTACCAAGGCTTTAGGCTGGCTGACATCTCTTACATTAATAGTAAGTACATTTACCAATTTAATATTATTACCTGCTTTAATAAAAACATTTATTAAGCAGCGTTAATTTTTTCTACTATAAAAAAATAGCTTGGCTTCTTTATATAATAATATTAATTATTTGATGATACTATTTAAAATTAGGCACTATTGTAATATAGAAGCTAAAGTATCTTGAAGGGCATTGCCTCTTAAATCTGTGGCTACAACTTTTCCAGTTGGATCAATTAAAACATTAAAAGGTATACCTTCTATTTGATAAGCGCTCACTACAATACTTTCCCATTTTTTGAGATCACTTATATGTTGCCAACTTAATTTATCGGTTTTGATAGCTTCAAGCCAACTTGCTTTATCATCATCTAAAGAAACGCCTAATATGGTAAAATTCTTTTTCTTATATTTTTCGTAAGCTGCTAATACATTGGGGTTCTCGCCTCTGCAAGGGCCACACCAGCTTGCCCAAAAATCGACTAGTACATACTTGCCTCTTAAACTAGTCAATGAAATTATTTTTCCATTGGCATCAGGAAGTGCAATTTCAGGGGCCATCGTTCCTGCAGCAATAGCAGTTGTTTTAACATTGGCTTGTACTTGAGTGCTTAATAAATTAGCAAATTGCGAAAGCGGTTCAGCCTTTAATTTTTCTGCAGCAGCTTTTGCTAAAGCCAATACCTGTGCCGATTCCATAGACCTTAAACTAATACCTAGTGTATAGTAAACAAGAGCAGGACTAGCAGAGGTATTAATAATATTTTCAACAAATTTATTAATATCGTTTATTTTGTTAACACGTTGTTTTTGTAGCCAAAAAATGGTGCTGTCTTTTCCATTTTGTTTTTGCAAAGCATCTAAATTATAGATAGTAGACATTAATGAAGAATCCTTTTTGCGGTATTCCATTAAAAAATTAAGTAAAGCCTGGCTTGTTGCAGATCCTTTAATAGTATATGATTGGTAATTATTTACATCTGCATTTATTTGTATATTTTCTTCGTCATTAATAAATATTATTTCCATTTCTTTTTCAGTAGCAATTCTATAAATACCCTCTTGCTTTGCTATAAATTGAAAAGAAAATTTACCTTCTTCATTTAATGTAATAGAATCCATTGTAATAATAGGCAAGCCTCCATATGGTACTTCCTGTAATAATAATTTTCCTTTACCAGCATTTAGTATAGTTCCTGATATGGTATAATTTTTTTCGTTATTGCTATTTTTACAACCTGTAATGATAATAATTGTTGCAAGAAGGCAGGCTAATATGTTTTTAATATTCATTACTTATTATTTTAAGTTCAATTTTAGTTTACTATATTTTATTCAATTATTCAATTTTGACATTCAGTAAGTTCTTACTTTAGTATAACTAAATTAAGCCAATTTTTGTTCTAATAAACTAGTGGTTATTTTTGGATCGGCCTTGCCCTTACTTATTTTCTTTACTTCACCTACAAATAAGCCTAAAAGTCCTTTTTTACCTTTCTTATATTCAGCTACTTTCGAAGGATTATTTGTTAAAACCTCCTCAATCCATTTTTCTATTTCTTTAGTAGAGCTTGTTTGTAATAAATTATTTGTGTTTGCATATACTTTAGGTGAACCTGGATTAGTCATTATTTCTTTCAATACCTTAGTGCTTGCCACCGAGAAACTTAATTGATTCGTTTCTACTAATTCCACCAATTCTACCAAATAGGGTATAAGACTACTGAGTTGTTGAAAGTGAATACTGCCTTCATTAATTGCTGCCCTAATAGGTCCAATCATCCAATTAGCTATTGCTTTATAATTTTTGCTTGCAGACGCCCATTGAATATAAAAATCAGCTTCTTCTTTATCTTCTACTAATTGATCAATGGCATAGTCCGACAAATCGTATTCTATTTTCCATTGCTTTTTTAAAGTAGCGGGTAGGGTAGGTAATTTATTTTTAATGCTTTCTATAAAAGTATCTGTTAAATGCAAAGGTGCTAAATCAGGATCTGGAAAATACCTATAATCATTGGCGTCTTCTTTATCTCTGATGGAAAAGGTAGTATCATTATTCGCATCAAAACTTCTTGTTTGTTGAATAATAGTACCACCCGATTCTGTAATTTGAATTAATCGATCAATTTCAAATTCAATAGCCTTTTTGATATTACGAATAGAATTTAAATTTTTAACTTCCACTCTAGTACCTAATGAAGTGGTACCTTTTAATCGAATAGATATATTGGCATCGCATCTTAAACTTCCTTCTTCCATATTACCATCACATATACCTATCCATCTTACTAGCTTTCTAACTTCTGACACAAATAAAAATGCTTCTTCTGCAGAATGAATACAAGGTTCGGTGACCATTTCAATTAAAGGGGTACCTGCACGGTTAAAATCGATTAATGTATCAGTTGCTGAAATATCATGTATGCTTTTGCCAGCGTCTTCTTCTAAATGAATTCTATTGAGCTGTATATTTTTTTCACCAGTGGGTAATTGGATAGTAATAGAACCACCTTCGCAAATAGGAGTGGTATGCTGTGATACTTGATAGCCTTTGGGTAAATCAGGATAGAAATAATTTTTACGTGCAAAATAATTATCCTTGGCAATCTTAGAGCCGCAGGCCAGTCCAATACGAATTGCATATTCAATGGCCTTGGCATTGGTTTTAGGCAAGGTACCTGGATGCCCCATGGTAATTGGGCTAATATGTGTATTGGGCTCTGCACCAAAGGAAGCAGCATCTCCACAAAACAATTTGCTATAAGTTGCTAATTGTGCATGAATTTCTAAACCAATGACTGCCTCATATTTTTGCCCATCTGCCATAGGACAAAAGTACTAATTTAAAAGTCTATAAATCGGCAGTTTTTAGTTTTTTTGGAAGCTTTACTAGAATAGTTTTTAGCTCTTTATTTCTTTTTATTTGAAAAGTAAAACTTGTTCCTTCTTTAGCATCTTTAATGAGGGGCTTTAAGGCGTCTACGTCTTTTATTTTTTCGTCATTCACTTTCACTATAATATCATTTTCTAATAAACCACTTTTAGCAGCAGGTGAATTTTCAGCTACATTGGTAATTTTAACGCCATCGCCTGTTTCAGTGTCTTCAATACTAATGCCCAATTTTGGTTTATTTTCAAAGCCAGGTATAGTCATACCTTCCCTACCCGGAAAATTAGGAATAGCAAAACTAAATCCTCTTGGACTAGGTTGTAATTTTCTAGTATTGGGATCAAAATATTGTCTGGGTGACATATCATAACCAGGGGCGCCTTGTCCTTCAGGGCTGCTGAAATTGTAATACTGCATGGTGTTTTTATTCTTTGCTAAACTTGCCACTAGAGTATTCGTTTTTCCGCTTCTGATATAACTTATTGTTACTTTATCTTCTGGTTTATATTTTCCAATAGCATCGTACAAAGAAGCCGGGCCATCAATTTTTATATCATTTACCTTAGTGATAATATCGCCTTCTTTGAGTCCCGCCTTTGCTGCTGGACTTTCTTCACTTACTTGATTAATTTTTGCCCCTTCTTCTGTTTCTTCAGTTACTACGCCTAAGAAAGCTTGATTGCTTTTTACTTGATTAGGCACAATCATATCAAAATTATCTTCTTCATCTTTATTGTCTTCAATTATTTTAGGCTGCTCAGTATCTATATTGGCAAGGCCCTTTAAATTCTTATCTAATTTTTTTAAGATTATACGTTTATTGTTTTTCCCTTCTATTTGTAAACGAGGATCATTTTCGTCCACTTCTTTACCATTAATGGTTACTTTATTACCATCTACTACCACCGTCATATTTACATCTATATCTGTTTTTACTTTTGCATTCTTATTTCCGTCAATAGTAACGGTTACTTTAGTTGAATCTTTGGTTGCCTCTTTTGTCCCTTCTTTTTTTGCATTCTTTTTACTAGTAATTTCTACCACACCATTAAGCGCCTTTTCGCCATATTTTTTTGTAGCCATCTCACCTTTAAAAACACTTACGCTTTCTATATCATTAGGGGCAATATCATTAATGTTGGTTACGATTTTACCATCTACTATATATAAAGGGGTTTTACCATCTTTACCAATGATTACTGCAGGCGCATTCTCTTTTGGATTTTTCCTTGTGACGATAACTTCATTTGATTGTGCCATTGCTAAATGAAACGTAAAGCTTACTAATAATAAAGAGACTAGTATTTTTTTCATGTTCGTTAATTATAAGATTAAATTGCTGTAAACAATGAGTACACTGAATTTTGAAACTCAAAAATAGGAAAAAATATTAACTACGAAAATATTCGCAAATATTATTTTGTTAAAGTCGTACCTAATTGAAAATCAACAAATTAAGAAAAACTACAAGTTTTGTTTTACAACCTCAATTACTTTATTAAGTTGACTTGTATCTTGTCCTCCTGCTGTAGCTAAAGTTTTTTGTCCACCACCACCACCTTTAATAATAGGTGCAATTTTTTCTTTAATAAATTGAGTAGCCTGCATCTTAGCAGTTAGTGATTCGGAAATAGAAAGTGCAACTGCTGCTTTACCATCAATGGCAGCTACTAATATAATACAATGATTATTTTGAGTAAGTCCCAAGGCTACGGCTAATTTTTTTAAATTATCGGCACTTGATAAAGTTATTTCTTTGCCTAGAAAGGCAATTCCATTAATAGTTTCAAATTGACTAGCGTATTGATTAGTTAATTCATTGATAAGTAATGCTTCTTTACTTTCTAATTGTTTTGACAATTCTTTTTGACTTGACTGTAAAGAAGCAATTGTATCATTTAAAACAGTCACTGAAGAATTTTCATTCCACTCAGGGGCTTTAAATGAAGTACTTGTTTTTAGGGCTAGTAAAGCACAAGCCTCAGTTAGTTGTACTATTTGTTTATGTAATTTTTCATTTACTTCAGTGATATGCTTGGCAGCTGCTGCGCCAACCACGGCTTCTATTCTTCTTACACCGGCTGCTACAGAAGCTTCTGTTTTTAAAATAAACTGTCCTATTTCTCCAGTATGTCCCACATGGGTACCACCACATAATTCAATTGAATAGGCAGGGTCCATAATAACCACACGTACTTTTTCTCCATATTTTTCTCCAAATAATGCCATGGCGCCTAATCCAATGGCTTCTTCCTTATTCATTTCTTTAATTACAACTGGAATATTTTCTTTGATTTTAGTATTTACCATTGTTTCTACTTGGCTAACTTCTTCTGCAGTCATTTTAGCAAAATGAGAAAAATCAAATCTTAGTTGTTCGGTATTGACTAAACTTCCTTTTTGTGCCACATGCTTACCTAGTATATTTCTTAGAGCAGCATGTAATAAATGTGTTGCAGAATGGTGAAGGGTGGTTGCTTTTCTTGCACTTACATTTACAGTGGCTTTAACACTATTTGAAATATGGGTTGGTAAGCTATCTGTGAAATGTATAAATAAATTATTTTCTTTTTTAGTATCTGTAACTTCAATTGTGGTGCCATCTTCAAATTGGAAGCTTCCTTTATCACCCACTTGTCCGCCGCTTTCTGCATAAAAAGGAGTTTCAGCTAAAACCCATTGGTAGGCTTCTTTCCCTTTGGCTTTTACATTTCTATACTTTATAATAGTAGAAGTAGTTTCAGTTTTAGTATACCCAATAAAATGAGTTTCCTTGTCTGGGTTAACTTGTATCCAATCGCCAGTATCAATTGCTGTAGCCGCACGGCTTCTGTTTTTTTGTTGCTGCATTTCTTTTTCAAATCCATGTTCATCTACTTGTAATTCATTTTCAGATGCAATTAATCTGGTTAAATCAACAGGGAATCCGAAGGTGTCGAATAATTCAAAAACTAATTTTCCTTCTATGGTTGAGTTTTTCGGATGCGTATTTATAATATCATCCATTCGTTTTAATCCTTTTTCTAATGTGCGTAAGAAACCTTCCTCTTCTTCTTTTACAACTTTAGTTACAAATTCAAGTTGACCGATTAATTCAGGAAAAACATTTTCAAATTGTTTGGCTAAATGAGACATTAGCTGATGAAGTAAAGGATGTTTATAATCTAAATAAGAATAATAATATCGTACGGCTCTTCTTAAAATACGACGAATAACATAACCAGCGCCAGTATTGGCTGGCAATTGACCATCGGCAATAGTAAAGGCAATTGCGCGAATATGATCAGCAATAACTCTAAAAGCAACAGCCTCTTTGGTATCGCTGTAATCGTATTTTTTATTTGTAATTTTTTCAACTACTTCAATAGTACCTGTGAAAACATCGGTATCATAGTTGCTTTTTTTATTTTGAATAACACGTACTAGTCTTTCAAAGCCCATGCCTGTATCGACATGTTTATTAGGTAGTGGCTCTAAGCTGCCATCTTTTTTTCTATTATACTGAATAAATACATTGTTCCATATTTCTATTACTTGTGGATGATCTTTATTGATTAAGTCACGTCCCGGTATTTTAGCAATTTCTTCTGCAGATCTCATATCAACATGTATTTCGCTACATGGGCCACAAGGTCCTGTATCACCCATTTCCCAGAAATTATCTTTTTTATTGCCATAAACTATTTTATCCTCAGTCACCCATTTTTTCCAATGCATTAATGCTACACTGGAAGCAGGTAAGTTTTCAGAAGCGTCTCCTTCAAAAACAGTTACATATAATCTTGCAGGATCGATGCCATATACTTTTGTTAATAATTCCCAGCTCCATTCAATGGCTTCTCCTTTAAAATAATCACCAAAGCTCCAGTTGCCCAACATTTCAAACATGGTATGGTGATAGGTATCAACGCCCACTTCTTCTAAGTCGTTATGTTTACCACTTACGCGTAAGCATTTTTGCGTATCGGCAATTCTTTTGTGAGTTGGTTCTTGATTACCTAAAAAAAAGTCTTTGAACTGGTTCATGCCCGCGTTGGTGAAAAGCAAGGTAGGGTCGTTCTTTACAACAATAGGTGCGGATGGAACAATGGCATGCCCTTTAGATGCAAAAAAATCTAAAAATTGTTGTCTTATTTCAGGGCTCTTCATCATGTAGCTTAATTTTAGGCTGTATTGGTCTTAAAAGCTATATTTGTTATGCTTTTTTAATGTCCTCAAAGGTAAGGAATTGGGGCTTTTTTATGGCCTAATTAGAAAAAAAATGGCTTATTTCAAATGAAGAAAATAAAATACTTCTTTAATACCCATACCCTTCGATTTGAAAAAGTGGAAGTGCCCCTTCGCGTACGCCTGCTTCAACTTTTTGGCTTTGTGGCAGCTTCAATAGTAACAGGTGTTATTATTGTCATAATTATGTTTCAATACATTGACTCCCCTAAAGAAAAGTTATTACGTCAACAAAATGAAATGTATAAAGAGAATTATAGTGTTTTGTCGGCTGAGTTGAAAAAATTACAATTACAAATGGTTGAATTAGAAAGTAGGGACAATGAAGTGTACCGGTCTATTTTTGAATCAAGTCCTATACCTGATAGTGCTAGAGTGAAAGAGATGGAATCCAAAAAAGAAGTGCGTTTATTGCAAAGTTTTTCTAACAATGAATTACTGGAAAACATGATAAGTCAATTAAACAATTTAAGTTTAAGAATGGCCTATCAAACGACTTCCTTTTCAGAAATAGGTATGATGGTAAAAAATAAAGAAAAATTATTAAAAGCCATTCCTTCTATTCAGCCGGTGAGCAATAAGAACTTAAATAGAATTGGTGGAAGTTTTGGTTATAGAATTGACCCATTATATAAAGATATTCGTTTTCATCAGGGATTAGATTTTACAGCACCATCTGGCACACCTATTTATGCTACTGCAGATGGAGTGGTACAAGCAGCTGGATTTAATACCGATGGCTATGGGAATAAGGTAGTGATAAATCATGGCTTTGGCTACCAAACATTGTATGGACATATGGTGCGTGTAAAAGCCAAAGTAGGACAGTCTGTAAAAAGAGGGGAAGTAATTGGTTATATTGGAAATACAGGAAAGAGTACGGGTCCGCATTGTCATTATGAAGTCATCAAAAGAAATATAAAAGTAGATCCTGTATATTATTTTTATAACGACTTAACTCCTGCACAATTTGATCGATTATTGAAAACAGCAGCGAATAATAAACAAAGCCTAGACTAATTATATGGAGCCATTACTACTTCAATATTTAAATAGAATTATACGCACCATTGGTTTGGTGGTATTATGGATGTCAATAAATGTAGCTTTTGGCATTATGTGGGGCTATGCATTTATTGAAACTGTATGGAAGCTTGGCAATGTATTATTTTACTTATACTTGCTTATAAGTTTTATTGGCTTCTCTTACACACTTTATAGAATTTGGAAAAATCCAATTGGTATTAAAATAGATTAGTGTCACTTGTTTAGCTTGTATGGTCTGCTATAATTTTCCAAACGCCTTTTATTTTTCTAAATACAAGTGTAAAATTTCCATGGGCATCACCTACAGTTCTTATTAAATGAAATTGTCCAATAATAAAATAATGGTCTGTATTCAGCGCTTGCATGCGTGTTATGGTAAAGGCTAATTGACCCATGTGGGCAGTGTCAGGGTAATTCTTTTTATAATTCATCAAAGTGGTTTTGTAGCCATAAGTAGGGCCATTTTTTCCCATAAATAGAAGGCTGTCATTTTCCCAATAACCTAACATAAAGGCGTCAATATTGCCTGTATTCCAAGCGCTAACTTGTTTATCTAACAATTGCTGAATGGCTTGCTTGTCTTTATTTTGCGCAAAATTAATTAGGCATATAAATAGGCATAAGAGGGTAGAAATTTTTTTCATAGTCTATAATTTATTCATTGAAAAGTTAATTAAAATTATTGAATTCTACCTATTTTGTGGCTATGAGCTATCAAAGACATTTGAAAAAAGATAAAGGTCTAGCTACGCTTGTAAAAGCAGAGGCGTATACTTTACATAAAAGAAAGAATACCGCTATTCGTTTAATAGCAAGTATTGTTTCACAGCAATTAAGTACGAAAGTGGCTGCTATTATTTTTAAAAGGTTTTTAGATATCTATAAAGGAAAAGAGCCTAGCATGCAGGCCGTTATAGATACTCCTTTTGATACTTTGCGTGGTATTGGTTTAAGCAATTCAAAAGTGAATTATGTTCAAAATGTGGCTCAATTTTTTTTAAGTCAAAATATAACTGATAAAAAATTATATTCGATGGAACCGGAAGAGGTGATTGCTTTATTAACGCAAATCAAAGGAGTGGGTAGGTGGACTGTGGAGATGCTACTTATGTTTAGTTTAGGTCACGAAGATGTTTTTGCAGTTGATGATTTAGGTATTCAGCAAGCTATGATTCGTTTATATAAAATAAAATATAAGACTAAGAAAGAATTACAAACCAAGATGTTGAAAAGATCACTTGCCTGGTCTCCCTATAGAACCTATGCATGTTTGCATTTATGGAATTGGAAAGATAGTGGAGCAGTCTAATTATTTTTTTAAGCAGAATTGCGGGCCGCATTAATAATACCAAACATAGTTCTAGTGAGTAGTTTTTCATAAGAAGCTAATTCAGTAGGCTTGTCTTTTACTTCCTGTATTTTTCTTAATGCGTATTGTTGAATAGTTAATAAAGGAAGTACAATTCTGTCTCTAAGTAAAATTGAATGCTTGCTTGCAATGTCATTTTCCATTAAACTTTTCCCATGACTTAATTCCAAATATAACTGAGTAGTTAATTTAAATTCTTCTTTAATATTTTGCCAAATAGTATTAAATGATGGATCTGATGCTATATATTTAGTAATAGCGAAATTCGATTTCACCATACTCATCATACTATTGTCAATAAGCGTTCTAAAGAAAGCTATATTTTTAAATAAAGTTTCTAGCTCCTGCCATTTTCCTTTTTCTTTTAATACTTGTAAAGCTGTACCAACCCCATAAAAACCAGGAACATTTTGTTTTAATTGACTCCAACTACCTACAAAAGGTATAGCCCTGAGATCGGCAAAACTTAAACTACTGCTACTTCCTCTTTTAGCAGGACGACTAGCGATATTACTTTTGCTATAATAATTTAAAGGACTAAATTTTTGTAAGTAGGGTAAGAATAAAGGATTTTCTTTAAGTTGTTGATAGGTGTGATAACTAATGCTGCCTAATTCTTCTAATAATTCTCTGTCTACTTGGGACAATTGTAATTTAGAATCTGCAAAAAGTTCATTACTTATGCCTGCACTTAATAACTGCTCTAAATTATATTGAGCTGACTGAATAGTGCCAAAGTTAGAAGTAATAGTTTGTCCTTGAACTGTTAATTGAATTTCTTCATTTTCAATTTGGTTGCCCATAGAAGCGTAAAACTGATTGGTTTTGCCCCCGCCTCTAGAAGGAGGTCCACCCCGACCATCAAAAAACTTTACAACAATATTATTTTTTCTAGAAACCTTTGTAAGGGTTTCCTTTGCTTTATAAATACTCCAATTTGCTTGAAGGTAGCCACCATCCTTTGTGCCATCGCTAAAGCCTAACATAATGGGTTGTTGGTTCTTTCTAGCTTTTAAATGGGAAGCATAAATAGTTTCTAAGTATAATTTTTGCATAATACTTTCTGAAGCACTTAAATCGTCTATGGTTTCAAATAAAGGAACAATATCAAGCGTAGTTAGTGCTTCGTCCCATCCACATAATCTGCAAAGTGCATATAATTCCATAACATTAACTTCCGATTGACAATTACTAATTACGTATCTATGACAACCTGCTATACCATTTAAGGCTTGCACTTCTTTGATAGCATAAATACTTTCAATAGTATCCCTTGTAATGGATTCGGTAAAGTCGGCTGCTTGAATTTTATCTTCAATTTTGCTTAATACTTTAAGCTGCTCAGTTGCAGATAAGCCCTCGTAATTTGGAGGTAAAAAACCCTTCCCATTTTTTTGAAATTGCTTTTGATGAATGTCCATTAAAACTTTGTGGTGTATTCTGCTGTCTTGTCTTATATCTAATGAGGCGAAATGGGTACCAAATAATTTAACTTTATGAAGTAAACTTTCTAATCTATTTAAATATAAGGAATGGTCTTCTTCAATAATCTTTCTTCTAATGGCTTCTAAGCTTTCAATAATTTCTTCTTTTACAATGGGATTGGCCTCGTCGGGTCTAAAAACATTTTCATATAATGAAGCTTCTAGATTATTTAATAACACATCAATACCCGCAAAAGTAAGTTTACGTTTTAGTTTTCTAACATCTCTATAATAACAAACAATAATGCTAGATCTTAATGCCTTCGCCACTTTAATAGTGGTAGCGGCATTCACAAAGGGGTTTCCATCTCTGTCCCCGCCAGGCCAGAAACCTAATTCAATAAAGGGATTTAGATGCTCGTATTGACCATCGAAAATGTCGTTCACAATGGTATTGTAAATATTACCCACTGCATGATAAAAGATATTTTCTAAATACCACATTAGGTTCAAGGCTTCGTCGGTAGGGCTGGGTTGCTTTTTATTAAAAAAAGGAGTCAAACCTAATTGCTGAATATATTGATTAATGGTATTGAATTCATTTTTGCTTATTGCCACTCCCATATCATGTATAATACCTAAAACATTGGCTGGATAAAATTGAGTAGGGTGAGCAGTTAATACAATTCGTACTTTGAAATCTTTTAATTTATTTTTTAAGGCTTCTTGTTTCGAAGTAAAAGCAACATCTCTAATTAAAGTTTTTAAACTTCCTGGACCTTCTACATCATTTACGCTAGTAAAAGCAGCATCTTCTATAGCATCAAATAAAACAACTTGTCTTTCGATGTATTGAACATATTTAAATAAGTGATCAATTTTTTCCTTTTCTGTAGCCACCTGTGTATGCCTATCAAAAAAGTAATCAATAATTGCATTTGGCGATTTTTCTTTTGCATAACCTTCTTCGCAGGTTTGTAATAAAATGGGTAGTAGGGCACCTACATTTGCCACACCGGAATAAGGTAGTGCTGCAAATAGACTATTATAGATTATGTATTTATCAGATACATTCCTTCTAAATTGTTGTGAGTAATTATTATTAGGACTTGTCATAAGTATACCGCAAAGGTACTACAAATTTATCGCGCTTTCGTGAAAGCCTTGCCAGCATTGATTCCTAATGAATGTTTGTTTTAGATTGTGACTACAGTTTTGTAAGTAGGCTGACTAATATCATGATAAAAGGCAAAAGTCCACTGCTTTTTGTTTCCTTCTTCCCACCATAGTTGTCTGTACTCTAATGCTTTCTTACCATCTAAATCGTATTTTGCTACAAATCTTGATTTCATTTGTTGTAATTGTGGGGCAACATCTGCTCCAAAGAAAATAATTTCCTCGTTTTCTTTGATCCAAGCTGCTTGATGAAACTTGGAATGACCGCCTGTTATTTCATAATGAATAAGATGATCAATATCGCCTTTGTCTTCCGTAAGCCATACCGTTCCACTAAAATCTTCTAAAATACCTACTTGTGCAAGTAAAGTAGAATTCTTACTATTTTGCATGACTTCATCAAATTCTCTTTTTTGTACATAATATTTGGCATAAGGAAAACTTATAAATTGTTCCTGATGTATAGGATGTAAATAGCTAATGCCCCCTGCATGGTCCTTGTGTAAATGGCTTAAAAAAACCTTGGTGACTTTTGAGGGGTCAATGCCTATTGCCATTAAATTTTCATGAATTTGTAAAACACCCAACTTATTTAAATACCCAAGCCCTGTATCTAATAAAATAATATCGTTATCGGTAATGATAACGAAGGGTTGAACTTCTACTAAAATAGAACCCTTGGGCCTGTTAGGATAATTGGGACTGTTGCTATCAAAAGGCTTAAAGACTTTTGTTTCATCAATGGAGAAACTGCCTTCAGATAAAGGGTAAATGCGCATGGTACAAAAATAAGCATTAACGAAGCACCATCTGCCTGTCTGCGTCTAATCTTAATAAAATAAATAAAAGGGCTGTAAAAGTAAGCAATGAAGAACCGCCATAACTAATTAAAGGCAGTGGAATGCCCACTACAGGGAATAAGCCAATGGTCATACATATATTCACTGCTATATGAAAAAAGAAAATACCCACTACGCTATAGGCATATACTCTTGAAAAAGTACTTCTTTGTCTTTCTGCAATTCTTATTAATCTAAATAAGAAAAATAAATAAAGTGCTAAGAAGGTGAAAGTACCTACAAATCCAAAAGCTTCACCTAGAGAAGTGAATATAAAATCGGTATGTTGTTCAGGTACATATCTTCCTCTGGTTTGTGTACCTTTTAAAAAACCTCTTCCCCAAAAACCACCAGAGCCTATAGCAATTTTACTTTGTTTTACATTATAGTCATCTGGTTTTTTACTTTTTCTTTCAGTGGTGGAGCTAGCCGATTTTTTATTTAAAGAACAATCATATTCTTTACCAATCATGGAATATATACGAGTACTTTGATAACATTCAAATACATTGTTAAATATATAAGGTACTACAAAACGAACCGTACCAAAGCTTACCACCCAAATGGCAAGGACAATAAGTATATTATTTTTATTACGTTTAAACCTTTTTATCATATTTGCAATAAATAAACCTGCCACTGCAGTTAAGACAATGGAAAGGGTAGTAGGCTCTAATAGTAGAGTAGCAATTACCAATATAGCAAAGGAAAGAAGAATAACAAGAATGACTGGAGGAAGTCCTTCACGATACATAGCAAATATAAATGCACTGTATACCAAGGCTAGTCCCATTTCATGTTGCATGATGGACAAGATAGCCGGAAGGGTAATCATAATACCTGCAATGATATGAGATTTTAATTTAGTAAAATCTGTTTCTGGTTTAGAAATGAATTTTGCTAAAATGAGAGCTGTGAAAATTTTGCATAATTCGGCGGGTTGTAAATTAAAACCTCCTGCAATGGGAATCCAACTTTTTGAGCCATTGATATTTTTGCCAACAACAAAAGTGGCTAGCATTAATAAGATGCCAAGCAGATAAGAAATATTAGCAAGGGCTGTAAATAATTTACTATCGACAAGTAAAATAAAGATGGCTACAAATCCGCAGAAAATGGCAAAGTAAATTTGTTTGCTATAATTGGTTTTAGCCATTAAAAAAGAATTGCTCCAAGTGAGATTAGGATTGTACTCTACCATAAAAATGCACATAATGCCAATAGCCACCATAATGAGGTATAGTAGTATGACAGCTAAGTCGGTGCCTTTTGAAAAATTATTATTGTTACTAGATGCTGACATTATTTATTTTACTTTTTATCTTCTTTTTTTTCAACTTAGGGTTCAAGGCCTGTTCTTTTATTTTTTTATTTTTTGTAGGTGGTGCTAATGGTTTTGCTGGAGGAGCTGCAGTATCTAATTTTTTAATGGTATCAATTTTAGTTTTGATAGGCGTACTTTCAGAAAGCATTTCCATATCCCAAACATCCGCTAATTCATCATTATTATATTCTATAGGACTTAACATTTCAGTTTTATTATTTCTAATATACCAAGCTTTAATAGCTTCTGGCATGAGATCGATATTGGATAAATAGTCTACCTTGGTTTTACTTTCTTTGGTTAAAGTATCATTCAAGTACTTTTCCATAACCAGCCCAGCTATAGGTCCTGCCCATGTAGCACCAAATCCTGCATTCTCCACAATAACGGCTACAGCAATTTTAGGATTGTCTTTGGGTGCAAAGCAAACAAATAAGGAATGATTTTTTCCGTGTGGGTTTTGTGCAGTTCCTGTTTTCGCGCAAAATTCATGTCCAGGCACTTTAATAAAGGCAGCCGTTCCATATACAGTTACATCATGCATACCTTCTTTAATAATGTCAAAATATTCGGTAGGTATCTTAGTGACTTCTTGTTTCGTACGAAAGTTCTGTAATAATTTTTTATCAATTTCATCCTCTTCTTCTATGCTGTCTATAAAATGAGGTGTATAATAATATCCTTTATTCGCAATAAAGGCCATTGCATTGGCTAATTGTAAAGGTGTCGCTGTCATTCTATCTTGGCCAATACCTAAGGTTAACATATAACAACTATTCCAGTATTTTGCTCCTCCAAAGTCTTTATTGTATTGTGCGGTGTCGGGAATGTTTGCTTTATTTTCACTTGGTAAGTCAATCCCAAGCTTTCTACCTAAACCAAAACTATTCATGTATTGCTTCCATTTCAAATAACCTTGTTTGGCATTATGGTATTTTGGATTGTCAATAGCCATTCTAAATACTTGTAAAAAATAAGAGTTACAAGAATTGGCTAAGGCTAATTGCAAATTGGCTGCATGGCCTGCATTATGGTGCTCACATTTTCTTGGATCGCCACAAGATGTATAAAGTCCAAAACAATTGTATCCAAAACTTGGCGTGATTAAGCCCTCATCTAATGCAATCAAAGCGCCCATAGGCTTAAACGTAGAACCTGGAGGGTATTGACCTTTAATAGCACGATTGTAAATAGGTCGTGCTGTATCGGTTAATAACCTTCCAATTGTTTTTCTTCTTTGATTACCAGTTAATAAATTTGGATTGTATCCGGGGCTAGAAGCCATAGCTATCACAGATCCTGTTTTAGGATTCAAAGCAACTACACTTCCAATTTTATGTTGTAATAATTTTTCTGCTAATTGTTGCACTTCTACATCCATGCTTGTAAATAAATTTCTACCTGCAACGGCTACTGTATCGAATTGTCCTTTTTCAAAAGGGCCTTGTATTTTCCCTTTATTATCTCTCAAAAATCTTTTAACACCTCTTTGACCCATTAAGATAGACTCATATTGTTTTTCTAGTCCTGTCATACCTGCATAGTCTCCCATTTCATAACCTTCTTCGCCATGCTTTTCTAAAAAATTTACATCCACTTCTGCTACATAACCAAGTACATGCGCTGCAGTATTATAAGGATAAGAACGAATAGAACGCTCCGATAAAGAGAAGCCGGGAAAGCGGTATAAGTTTTCTGTTAACTGTGCATATAATTCTGCAGATAGAAATGCTTCGAAAATGCCCGATTTTACACGAGAGTTTTTGATAATCACTTCTACCATTCTTTTCTTATACTCTTCTTTATCTATTTTTAAAATTTCACATAAAGTTGTTGTGTCTACACCTTTAGCTTCATTGGGGATGACCACTAAGTCATAGCTAATAGTATTTTCTAAAAGGGCTCTTTTTTTACGATCGTAAATAATGCCTCTATCGGGATAAATAATTTTTCTAAAAATTGCATTATTATTAGCGGCAAGTACGTATTTGCTTGAAAATATTTGTAAACTAATTAACTGAACTGTGATTAAGATAAAAATAATACCAATGATAATTTGAATAATACCCCCGCGATTCGAATTATACATTGACATGAATTATCTTTTTAGCTTTCTTCTATTCATTATAAGCTCCACACTAAAAATTAATACTAAACTAATAATACTAGTGAAGAACACTTTTCCAATAAAGTAACCAAAGTTACCAAACTGTAACCATTCCAATAAGACTAAATAGAAATGGTGAATAAAAGTAAGTGCAAATGCATAAAAAGCATAAGGACCCCAGCCCATGGTGGCAATACTTGGTTCTTTACTCACCTCTTCCGAGATCTCTTGAGATAAGAGTAAATTTAAAATAGTAGGTCTAAGGTATCCCATTAAACCGCAAGCGGCAGCATGCAGTCCAGGTGTTTTGGTAAATAAATCAAGACTGTAGCCGAAAATGAATCCAAGAAAGGTAGTGCTAATACGACTTGTTCCAAATGGTAACCACAATAAAAAAAGGAAATAAATATAGGGGGTGATGAATTGATGAATAGGGGGAACTTCATTTAAAATAATAATTTGAACTAATAAGAACAAAACATATCGAGCCGTATTTTTTAGTAAATTATTCATTGCCTGCCTCCTTTATATTTACCTTATTTTGGCTTTCCATTCTTCTATTCTCTACTAAATAAACATATTCTAGATTAAAAAAATTAGTGCTGGCCTTTACATTCAAGGTTAAGAAATTACTAGAGGGGTCTTTAATGATGGTAGTCACGCGACCTATCATTAATTGAGGGGGGAAATTAGAAGAGTAGGGACTAGTAATTACTGAGTCTCCTACTTTAGGCGCTGCGCTTTTAGAAATATTTTTAAGTACTAATATGTTGGGGTCTGCGCCATCCCATTCTATACTACCTGCAATTTTATCTCTTTTCAACATTGCACTTACTTTACTATTGCGATGTAGTAAGCTCATAATGGTACTATAGTTTTCATTCACTTCTACCACTACACCTACAATACTACCATCGGGGCTAATAGCTGCCATATCTTTTTTTATACCTTGCTTACTTCCTCTTTCAATAACAATATAATTTTTTTGAAGTGTGAAAGTATTGCCTACTACTTTAGCTGGGTAGTAATAAAATTTTCTAATTTTTTCTAAACTATCTTTTCTTAAAATAAGGGTGCCTAATTTTTTAGTCGTATCAAAGGCTACAAAATTTTGAGCTAATTGATTTCTTAAAGCCACATTTTCTGCAGCTAATTTCTCATTGGTTTCTTTCAAGCTAAAAAAATAAGTCCAACTTGAATAGTATTTATTTATATTACCAGTTACTTGATTACTCCAGCCGCCAAAAAAAGTTTCATGTGATTTACTATTGGAAGACAACAAGACCAATGACACAATTTGTAGTATCAGAAAACTAAAGAAAGTAAAATTTTGTCGTATGAACCCAATGATATTCTTCATTTGGTATTATCTCATAATAAATGGAAAGCGTTGATAATTCTTAAGTGCAATTCCTGTTCCGCGCACCACACTTTTTAGTGGATCCTCGGCTACATGAACAGGTAATTTTATTTTTTGACTTAATCTTTTATCCAAACCGCGAAGTAGTGCACCGCCCCCTGTTAAATATAAACCTCTACGATATATATCTGACGCAAGCTCTGGAGGCGTTGTTTCTAAGGCTTTTAAGATAGCCTCTTCAATTTTAAAAATACTTTTATCTAAAGCCTCGGCTACTTCTTGATAAGTAACCATAATTTGTTTAGGAATACCTGTTACTAAGTCACGACCATTTACAGGCATATCATCTGGAGGGTTGTCTAAATCCTTCAAAGCAGCACCTACATGAATTTTTATTTGTTCTGCAGTACGCTCACCAATTAATAAACTATGATAACGCCTTAGGGCTTCCATAATATCTGCAGTAAATTCATCACCTGCAATACGAATACTTTGATCACAAACTATACCTGCAAGTGCGATGACTGTAATACCTGTTGTACCACCTCCAATATCAATAATCATATTTCCAACAGGCTCTTCTACATCAATACCAATTCCTAATGCAGCTGCCATAGGTTCGTGAATCATATATACTTCTTTAGCACCTGCTTGTTCAGCACTATCACGCACTGCTCTTTTCTCTACCTCAGTAATGGATGAAGGAATACAAATTACCATTCTCCAACTTGGAGGAAATAATGGCTTCGTTGGATAAATCATTTTCATCAACTCGCGAATCATTAATTCAGCAGCATTAAAGTCGGCGATTACACCATCTTTTAAAGGTCGAACTGTTTTAATACTTTCATGTGTTTTTTCATGCATCAACAATGCTTTTTTCCCAACGCCTAAAACCTCTTTCATATTATTTCTGTTTAAAGCAATAATAGAAGGTTCATTCACGACTACTTCATCGTTGTGAATAATAAGCGTGTTGGCTGTACCTAAGTCCATCGCTATTTCCTGCGTAAAAAAATTAAATAATCCCATTGTAGATCTTTATTTGAATAGTTGAAGTTGAATGAAGCAAAATTCATCTAAAATCCTTACAATACAAAGCTTTTTACAAATGATTCGTAAACTTTTTTTAACCTCAAATTTTATGCAAACTCGTAACCAATATCTTTTCTAAAATACATGCCTTCAAACTGAATAGTTGAAAGTGCTTTTTGCGCTTTTTGAACGGCTTGCTGAAGGCCTTTGCCTTGGCTAGTAACAGTGAGTACGCGACCCCCTTTGGTAACAATCGTATTTTCTTGAAACCCAGTACCAGCTTGAAATACAAGGCAGTCAGGTAATTTTTGTGCAAGCTCTATTCCTTGAATTGGAAAGTTTTTTTCATAAGATCCAGGATAGCCACCACTTACAGCCATTACGGTTGCAAAGGCATTGTCATGGTATTGAATATTCACGTCTTCTAAAGTGCCATTATCGGTGGCGGCTAGAAGACTTACTAAGTCGGTTTGTAAGCGAGGTAGAATTACTTCAGTTTCTGGGTCCCCCAAGCGACAATTGTATTCAATAACATAGGGTTCCCCCTTACAATTCATCAGTCCAAAGAACACAAATCCCTTATATACAAGGCCTTCCTGTTGAATTCCTTTAATAGTGGGCTCCACAATTTGAGTATTTACTTTAGCCATAAAAGCCGCATCCATAAAAGGTACGGGGCTCACACAACCCATACCTCCTGTGTTTAAACCTGTATCCCCCTCGCCAATTCTTTTATAATCCTTGGCATGACCTATGATTTGATAATTGCTGCCGTCGGTTAAAGCAAAAACGCTTACTTCAATACCTTCTAAAAACTGCTCTATCACTACCTTGTCACTGGCTGCACCAAATTGTTTATCCTGTAGCATTTCTTTAAAACTCACTAATGCTTCTTGATGCGTGTTGGCAATAATAACTCCTTTGCCAGCGGCTAATCCATCTGCTTTTAAAACAATGGGTAAAGTGTGAGCGCTAATATAGGAAAGGCCTTGATCATAGTTTTCAAGGGTAAATTCAGCGTAACTAGCTGTAGGTATTTTATGTCTTTGCATGAAATGTTTGCTGAAAGCCTTACTTCCTTCTAACTGTGCTGCCTTGGCAGATGGACCAATGATATTAATATGAGCAGTTAAGGGATCGTCATTGAAAAAATCATAAATGCCTTTCACAAGTGGTTCCTCAGGTCCTACGACAATCATTTCAATTTGGTGTTCAATGGCAGCTTTTTTAAGGGTATCAAAAGCAGTTATTTCAATGGGTAAATTCGTTCCAAATTCAGCAGTACCAGGGTTCCCAGGAGCTATAAAAATTTGATCACACTGATGACTTTGTGCCATTTTCCATGCCAAAGCATTTTCTCTTCCGCCACTACCAATGAGTAAAATATTCATATTTAAAGGGATTGCACCACGAAAGTAAAATTTATTGAATGGATTTTATTAAATTGAGTCAATTAAATAAAACAAATACTTATGTCAGCTAACACCCAGAAACACCCCAAAGGATTATATGTTTTGTTTGCAACAGAAATGTGGGAGCGATTTAACTACTATGGTATGCGTGCTATCTTGGTTTTGTTTTTAACCAAGGCCTTATTATTTGACAAGGTTTTCGCTTCACAAGTATATGGTAGTTATACAGGCTTGATTTACTTAACACCACTTTTAGGTGGTTATATAGCAGATAGATATTGGGGTAATAACCGCTCTATTATTGCAGGTGGCTTGGTAATGGCTATAGGGGAATTTGTATTATTTTTTTGCGGACATTTTTATGAAAATGCAGGACTAGCTATGCCCTTATTTTATATTGGTTTGGGATGTATGATTGCAGGTAACGGTTTTTTCAAGCCCAATATTTCAAGTATGGTAGGGCAATTGTATGCCAAGGGCGATTCTAAAATTGACGCAGCTTATACCATTTTTTATATGGGCATTAATACAGGCGGTGCCATTGGTCCCTTTGTATGTGGTTTTTTAGGAGACACCGGAAAGTCTGGCGATTTTAAATGGGCTTTTTTTGCAGGTGGTGTAGCCATGTTATTAAGTGTTATTACACAAATGGTTTTTCAGAAAAAATATTTAGTGAACCAAGAAGGTCAAGCCATCGGAGAAGCGCCTAAGGATGCGCCCAACTGGTTTCAAAAAATTCCAGTGATGGTGGGCTTTTTATTTTTAATTTCTTTAGTCACTATTGCATTAGTGTATATAGATATAAAAGTCGTGAGTTATTTATTTTGGTTATTACTAGCTTGTATTATTTTAATTGCCTTTATCATTTTTTCTGATAAGTCATTGGATATTATTCAGAAGAAAAAAGTAGCTGTATTATTTACGGTATCTTTCTTTGTGATCTTTTTTTGGAGTGCCTTTGAACAAGCAGGTGCCTCACTTACCTATTTTGCTTCAGAGAATACCCAAAGAGACCTTGGTTTTTTTGTAGTACCTGCAAGTTTTTTCCAATCGCTTAATTCTTTATTCGTTGTAACACTTGCACCCTTAGTGGCATGGGTATGGATTAAATTAGGAAAGAGAGAACCTTCTTCTCCTTTTAAAATGGCCATGGGTTTAATGCTCTTAGCCCTAGGTTATTTATGGATAGCCACTGGAGTGAACGGAGTAGGAGCAGGCGTTAAAGTAAGTATGATTTGGTTAATAGGAATGTATATGATGCATACATTTGGTGAACTTTGTTTATCACCTATTGGCCTTGCCATTTTTAACAAATTAGCCCCTATTAAATTTGCCTCATTATTAATGGCAGTGTGGTTTACAGCCAACGCCTTCGCAAATAAATTAGCAGGTGTATTTAGTGCCCTGTATCCTGAAAATGGAAAGGTTACTTCTTTTGCGGGCTATCAAATTTCCAACTTGCACGAGTTCTAGTTGAAAAATCTTATGACGCAGTAATTTTCTAATTACTCTATAAAGTAAATATAAAATAGTAATCCTTCGTTCCTTCTCGCTCTGCTCAAAAGTACACTCAGGATTGTATTTATATTTTACTTTATTTCGTTGACCCATCGCTAATTTAATGCGTTTGAAAAATAATCTACTTGCGAATTTATATAGATAGCAATGAATTATCTTTTGGTGAGATTCGAGTCTTAGCGATCAAGACGAGCGCGAAGCAAAAGATGATTCATGCATATCTATTAAAGAGCAGTATAATTATTTATTAAAGCACTCCTTTTACAATCTCATCTACTACTGCCGGATCTAGCAGTGTTGAAGTATCTCCTAAACTTTTTAATTCACCTTCTGCAACTTTACGAAGTATTCGACGCATTATTTTTCCAGAACGAGTTTTAGGAAGACCCGATACAAATTGTATTTTATCTGGTTTAGCAATAGGTCCAATAATTCTCGTTACTGTTTGTAAAATGTCTTTTCTAATTATATCTGCAGAGCCATGAGTATCTTGACTATGTGATCCGGTATAAATTACATAGGCATAAATACCTTGTCCTTTCACATCATGCGGATAACCCACTACTGCACTTTCTACCACACCTGCATGCATATTAATTGCGTTTTCTACTTCAGCGGTACCAATTCTGTGGCCACTTACATTTAATACATCATCTACTCGGCCTGTAATTCTAATTTGACCTAGTTCATTTTTTAAAGCACCATCTCCTGTAAAATATAAATTAGGATAAGTAGCGAAATAATTGGTTCTGCATCTTTCATGGTCGCCATAAGTAGTTCTAATGGTGGCTGGCCAAGGTTGTGTAATGCACAAATTTCCACGGTATAGTCCATCTTCCATGGCATTTATTTCTACTCCTTTATCATCTACTAAAATAGTTTTAACACCAGGCATCGGATAAGTGGCCCAGCCTGGTTTGCCAGGTGTAATACCTGCCATATTTGATATCATAATACCCCCTGTTTCTGTTTGCCACCAAGTATCTACAATGGGACATTTTTTCTTACCAATATTTTCATCATACCAATGCCATGCTTCTTCATTAATAGGTTCTCCAACAGTGCCTAATACTTTTAAACTACTTAAATCATGTCCTTCTATAGGGCCTAATCCAAAACTCATTAATGATCTTATAGCAGTTGGTGCAGTATATAATATATTGACTTTGAATTTATCTATGATATCCCAAAATCTTCCTGCATCCGGAAAAGTTGGAATACCTTCAAACATTAAAGAAGTACCACCTGCACTTAAAGGAGCATACACTATATAACTATGTCCTGTGATCCAACCAATATCCGCAGTACAGAAAAATATATCATTGGGCTGATATTGAAAAACATTCAAAAAAGTATAATTGGTGTAAATCATATAACCTGCGGTGCTATGCACTACGCCCTTGGGTTTACCTGTTGAGCCTGAAGTATATAAAATAAATAATGGGTCTTCTGCATCCATCTCTACTGCATCCACCGAACTAATGCCTTGTGCTTCTACTTTTTTAATTTCATCTTCCCACCAAAGATCACGGCCTTTTAACATGGACACAGCAGTTCTAGTTCTTGTACAAACAATTACATTTTTAATTGTGTTATTGCCTACAAGTGCATCATCAATTATAGATTTTAATGGAATATCTTTCGCGCCTCGGTAGGCCCCATCGCATGTAATAATATAAGTCGCTTTGGCATCGTCTAATCTGTCAGCAATACTTTGTGCAGAGAAGCCCCCAAAAATAACACTATGAATAGCACCAATTCTTGCGCAGGCTAATACTGCAATGGCAAGCTCTGGAATCATACCCATATAAATACAAACTCGATCCCCTTTTTGTACGCCATTATTAATAAGGACTTGTGCAAACTGAGAAACATTTAAATGCAATTGTTTATATGTTATAATGCGGTGATTTTCTTTGGGATCATTAGGCTCCCAAATAATCGCAGGTTTATCTCCACTTTTTGCTAAATGTCTATCGATGCAATTTTCTGTAATGTTTAGTTTACCTCCTTTGAACCATTCTACTTTAGGTTCCGTAAAATTCCAATCTAATACTTTATCCCATTTTTTACGCCAAGTGAAATTTTCTGCAATGGCACCCCAAAATTTTTCTGGGTGGTCGATACTATTTTTATAAGCTTCGTGATAAGCTTCTATGTTTTTAATTTGATAAGAATAACTCATATACACAGATTGAATAAATAATGATTGCCAAATTTACATTTTTCAGTTTAAATATTTAACTTGAATACTCACTTGCAAATAAATAAAAGTATGAGTCAAGAAAATAAACAAAATAATATTGCTTTTGTGATTGGGGCTTCTTCTGTAGGCACCTTAATTGAGTGGTATGATTTTTACATTTTTGGAATGTTAGCAACCATAATTTCAAAACAGTTCTTTCCTGCAAATGCAGGTACAGCAGCACTCTTAAGCACTTTGGCTATTTTTGCAGCAGGCTTTATTGTAAGACCTTTCGGAGCCTTAGTCTTTGGAAGACTAGGCGATTTAATTGGACGAAAGCACACATTTTTACTTACCTTAATTATAATGGGAGGTTCTACTTTTGCCATTGGTCTTGTACCTGGGTACGCTACTATTGGATGGGCGGCACCTATATTGGTATTAATTCTACGATTATTACAAGGATTGGCCTTGGGAGGAGAATATGGAGGAGCGGCTACCTATGTAGCAGAACATGCACCTGCAGGTCAGAGAGGATTTTGGACAAGTTGGATTCAAACTACAGCTACACTTGGTTTATTTTTAGCTTTAGGCATTATTATTTTAATAAGGACCAATCAAGGGGTAGAAAAATTTAGTGCAGAGTGGGGTGGATGGAGATATCCTTTTTGGATTTCGATATTACTAGTGGGCGTTTCTGTATTAATAAGAATGCGCATGAGTGAATCACCCATGTTTTCAAAATTAAAAACGGAAGGAAAAACTTCGACTAATCCATTGAAAGAAAGTTTTGGACATAAGGCTAATTTTAAAATGGTTTTATTGGCATTGTTTGGAGCTGTAATGGGACAAGGGGTTGTTTGGTATACTGGCCAGTTTTATGCACAAAGTTTTATTGAGACAGTTTGTAAAGTAGAGTTTGTACAATCGCGTAATATAATGCTCATAGCAATATTAATGGCTACTCCTTGTTTTGTTTTATTTGGATGGTTAAGTGATAAAGTGGGTAGAAAATGGATTATGTTAATAGGTATGTTAGCTGCCGTGTTTACTTATAGACCTATTTATAAAGAATTTATCAATATTACTTCTGCAGCAAATAGAACTAAAATAGTAGATGCAAGACTTACTAATACCATGACAAGTTATCCTATTTATGACACCAAGGATAAAACGAAGATGTATTTAAAACATGAAGCAGATACTACTTATTTTGATGGCTCTGTTTTTAAATATTATAGAACAGATACTATTATATTGAAAGCACCAAGAGATGAAGCAAGACCAATTACTTTAATTAATCCTGATATGATTCAGTATAGTTCACCCAAGCCTAATTTGGTAGTGGAAAAAACATTAGGCCATGCTGCTTATTGGGATATGATTTGGTTGGTCTTTATTCAAATAGTTTATGTTACCATGGTCTATGGTCCTATAGCAGCTTTCTTAGTAGAAATGTTCCCTACTAAAATTAGATATACTTCCATGTCTCTTCCTTATCATATAGGTAATGGTGTATTTGGAGGTTTGGTTCCTTTTTTAGGCACTTTAATTGTAGAGTTCACTAAAACTTCTTCAAATCCTACTGGCGATTCTTTAGCAGGTTTATGGTATCCCATTGGAGTAGCTTCTATATGTTTTATTATTGGCCTTCTATATTTAACGAATAAAATAGATAAAAATGTAATGGACTAATAGCCTTTGGCTTGATGTTTATGCTTAGTTAAAAAATACTTTTATGAATACGATTAAAAAATTATTAGGATATGTATGGATGCTTTTAGCGCCTTGTATTATCTTGTTTTTAGTATATGAAGCTTATGATAAAATTTCTAAAGCTACAGCTGCAACACAATCGAATGTTATATTGCAGTGGGTTATTATACTTTTAATTTTTACACCCATCTGTATAGGCTTTTTTATATTTGGCGCTTATGCCAGTAAAGGTGAATATGATTAGTGATAAAATCATTTTATATAAGTAGTTTTGATCTATGCCATTAGTAGTAAATGCCCTTTGTAAAAATTACGGCCATCAAGTTGCGGTAAATGAAGTTTCTTTTGAATTAAAACATGGAGAAATTGTTGGTTTTTTGGGCCCCAATGGGGCGGGGAAGTCGACTACTTTAAAAATGCTAGCCGGTTTTTTAGAAGCTGACAAAGGTTCTATTGTTTTAAACGGTGAGCGCATCCACCAAAATGCAACTAGAGTAAAAAAACATATTGGTTATTTACCTGAATCAAATGCATTATATCAAGACCTATATGTGAAAGAATATTTACAGTTTTTAACTTCTGTTCACTCAATTACGAATGCAACAAAAGCGATTCAATCAGTGATTGAAAAAACAGGCCTAGGTCAAATGCAAAATAAAAAAATTGCAACCTTATCTAAAGGATATAAACAAAGACTAGGTATTGCAGCAGCTATTATACATCAGCCAACACTTATTTTATTAGATGAGCCTACAGCTGGATTAGATCCAAATCAATTAATTGAAATCAGAGCCTTGATACAATCGCTGAGTAAGGACACCATGATACTATTTTCAACACATATCTTGCAAGAGGTTACTGCTATATGTGATCGAGTGTTAGTATTACATCAAGGTAAACTAGTGGCAGATGAGTCTACGCGTCAATTATTAGATAAACATGGAGCTAGTTTAGAAGAAATATTCAAAATGCTTACCCATTAAAAAAAAGGGTGTAAATTGCAGTCTCCATTTTGAATCATAAGTAAAAATTAAATAATTTATATGAGTTACATTATTGAAGTTCGTGCAAGACAAATTTTGGATAGTCGTGGAAATCCTACAGTTGAAGTAGATGTATTAACAGATGAAGGAGCTTTAGGTCGTGCTGCTGTGCCAAGTGGGGCAAGTACAGGAATTCACGAAGCAGTGGAGTTAAGAGACAACGATAAGAAAAAATATGTTGGAAAGGGTGTTCTAAAGGCTGTGAAAAATGTAAACGATTTAATCTCAAAATCTATAACTGGTTTTGACATTACTGCGCAAGCTGAGATTGATCAAATTATGATTGATTTAGATGGCACTCCGAATAAAAGTAAATTAGGTGCGAACGCAATTTTAGCGGTAAGTATGGCAGTTGCAAAAGCAGCTGCAGAAGAAGCGAACCTTCCTTTATACAGATACATTGGTGGCACAAATGCAAGAACAGTTCCAATGCCTATGATGAATATTTTAAATGGTGGTGCACACGCCGATAATAAAATTGACTTTCAAGAATTTATGATTATGCCAGTGGGGGCACCTAGCTTTAGCGAAGGACTTCGCTGGGGAGTTGAAATTTTCCATCAGTTAAAAAGTGTATTAAAGAAAAGAGGCTATAGCACCAACGTAGGAGACGAAGGTGGATTTGCACCAAATATTCAAAGCAATGAAGAAGCGATTGAAACAGTATTAGAATCAATTCAAGCGGCTGGTTATAAAACTGGAAGCCAAATTGCAATTGCGATGGATGCAGCAAACAGTGAATTGTGGAATTCGAAGAAGAAAAAATATGTTTTCCATAAGAGTTCTGGTAAAGAAATGAGTAGCGACCAATTAGTAAAGTATTGGGAAAGCTGGGTGAAAAAATATCCTATCGTTTCTATAGAAGATGGCATGGCTGAAGACGATTGGGCAGGTTGGAAAAATTTAACACAAACAATTGGCGATAAATGTCAATTAGTTGGAGATGATTTATTTGTAACCAATGTCACAAGAATTCAAACTGGTATTGACAAGAAAATTGCGAATGGCTTACTAGTAAAAGTGAACCAAATTGGAACTTTAACTGAAACTATCAATGCAGTAAGTTTAGCACAACACAATGGCTATAATACCATTATGTCTCATAGAAGTGGTGAAACAGAAGATACTACTATTGCCGATCTAGCAGTGGCTTTAAACTGTGGTCAAATAAAGACAGGTTCTGCTTCTCGTACCGACCGTATGGCTAAGTACAACCAATTAATTCGTATTGAAGAGCAGTTAGGTGAAACGGGCATTTTTCTTACAAAAGGGAAGTTGAAGTTTGGTACAAAATAAATTCACCCACAATTAAAATTAGTAGAGGAGCTCCTAGGGGCTCCTCTTTTTTTTGTCATATCATAAGAACTATGTTAATTTTACACCAAGTCTTTACAATGCAATTTATCAAAAAAATAATACCCTATGTTGCCAATCGTTACTTTATTGTAAGTTTTGGATTTGTTGTATGGATGTTATTTTTTGATCAAAGAGATTTTTTTCAACAAAGAGAAAGAGCAGCTGAACTAAAAAAAGTAGAAGACGCTAAAAAATATTATCAGAAAGAAATTGAAAGCACACAAAAGCAACTAGATAATATACAAAATAATAAAGCGGCTATTGAAAAATACGCCCGTGAAAGATATTTACTACGCAGAGAAGGAGAGGAGCTGTATTTGTTTGAAGATACACTGCATACTAGCAACAAATAATGACAAAAAAAGAACGCTTTGAATTAGTGCTTGCTTATTTTCAGCAGCAAGTTCCTATTGCTGAAACGGAGCTGTTGTATAACAATCCCTTTCAATTATTAGTAGCCGTAATTTTATCGGCACAATGCACTGACAAGCGCGTGAATTTAACTACTCCTGCAATTTTTAAAAAATTTCCTACTCCTCAAAAAATGGCCAAGGCTAGTTTTGAAGAAATGTTTGCACTTATAAAAAGCATTTCTTATCCAAATAATAAAGCCAAACATTTAATTGGAATGAGTCAATTATTAGTAGAAAATTTTAAGGCAGAAGTGCCTTTGACAGTAGAGGAGTTAATTACACTTCCTGGTGTGGGACGCAAAACAGCGAACGTTATAACCTCTGTAGTAGATAAGCAACCCAACATGGCGGTAGATACCCATGTGTTTAGAGTCAGTAGAAGATTGGGTTTGGTTCCAATGACAGCCACAACACCTTTGGCAGTTGAGAAAGCATTAATCAAACATATTCCTACATCTTTAGTACATACAGCACATCATTGGTTAATACTGCATGGTAGGTATACTTGTTTGGCAAGAAGTCCTAAATGTGATGCCTGTGGTTTAGTATCTTTTTGCAAGGAAGGGGCAAAAAAAAGCGCCTCTTAATTTGAGACGCTTTTTTATTAGATTACAAATATTGTTCTACAGCTGTTACTAATTCTTGCTTAGTAATAGGAACGCCCATGATTTTATTATAACCTTTAGCGTCAACAAAATATTTATCGCGAATAATTTTAATTAATTGTCCGTTGTTAATTTCTGGAATAACCACTGTTTCAAAATTCTTTAAAATATCGCCTAAGTTTTTTGGAAAAGGACGCATGTACTTAATATGTGCATGGCTCACTTGCTTGCCTTGACTTTGTAAATGAAGTGCAGCGCTCTTTATGGTACCATAAGTTGAACCCCATCCAAGAATTAATACTTTACCTTTTTCAGCACCAGAGTCAATGGTTTGTAAAGGAATATAGTCGGCAATCTTTTCTACTTTAGCTTCTCTTGCTTTTACCATGAATTCGTGGTTCTCAGAATCATAGCTAACGTTTCCAGTTTCTGCTTGTTTTTCTAATCCACCGATTCTATGTTCTAAACCAGGTGTACCTGGAATGGCCCAAGGTCTTGCACCTTTTTCATTACGCTTATAAGGAAGGAATTTTTCTTCGCCTTTGTCTAATGCTTTTTTAAATTTTACTTCAATAGTTGGTAAACTACTTGAAGTAGGGAATTTCCATGGTTCAGCACCATTAGCAATATAACCATCACTTAATAAAATAACAGGTGTCATATGCTGAAGAGCTATTCGCACTGCTTCAAATGCCATTTCAAAGCAATCGCTAGGCGTTGATGCTGAAATAATAGGAATAGGTGCTTCACCATTTCTTCCATAATAAGCTTGCATTAAATCGCTTTGCTCTGTTTTAGTTGGTAAACCAGTGGAAGGACCACCTCTTTGAATATTCACAATCACTAAAGGAATCTCTAACATCATGGCAAGTCCCATGGCTTCTGTTTTCAAAGCCATACCTGGTCCTGAAGTAGTGGTTAAACCAATAGAACCACCATAACTTGCACCAATAGCTGCGCTAATACCTGCAATTTCATCTTCTGCTTGGAAAGTTCTTACATTAAAGTTCTTGTACTTACTTAATTCATGTAAGATATCGGTAGCAGGTGTGATAGGATAACTTCCTAAGAATAATTGTAATCCACTTTTTTGAGCAGCAGCAATTAAACCCATTGATAATGCTTGATTACCCATGATACTTCTGTAAGTACCTGGATCCATTTTTGCCCTTTCTACTTTATATCTAGAATTAAAAAGCTCGGCTGTTTCACCATAGTAGTATCCTGCTTTTAGAACATCGATATTACTATTTAAAATAGATTCTTTCTTTTTGAATTTGTCTTTTAAATATTCAATAGTGGTATCTAAATCTCTGTTGTACAACCAATAAATCATACCCAATACAAACATGTTTTTTGCACGATCTCTTTCTTTGATACCTAGGTCTGTATATGCTTTAAGTGCTTCACGAGTTAATTTAGTTACGTCCACTTTAGTTAAATCATATCCATCTAAACTACCATCTTCTAATGGATTAACACCATCGGGGTAAGCAGCTAAGCGTAAATTTTTTGTATCAAATCCCTCAATGTTTGCAATAATTTTTCCGCCTTTTTTTAAGCTTTTTAAATTCACTTTTAAGGCAGCTGCATTCATCGCTACTAGTACATCACATATATCACCTGGTGTATAGACTCTGTTAGAACTAAAATGAATTTGGAAACCACTTACGCCTGGTAGGGTACCTAATGGAGCTCTGATTTCCGCAGGGAAATCAGGAAAAGTAGCTAAATCAATACCTAATAAGGCAGTGTTGTTGGTAAATTGCTGACCTGTTAATTGCATACCATCACCACTATCACCAGCAAATTTTATAACTACATCCTGTAAAACAACTTCTTTTTGCATATTCGATTTTATTGGAGCACGAAGGTACAAATCCGAGGGCCTAAAACCTTAACTTTTTATAGTTTTTTTATAGTTTTCTTGTCTACCTTTGCGGCCACAAAGCTTTGATATTATGCTTATTGGGCCTGTTTTTTACATATTAAGTCTTTTTTTGCTTCCCTTTATGCCTTCTAAGTCAATGGCAGAGCCGTTTCATACTATAAAAAAGCCTTCTTTTGAGTCCCCCAATCAGCCTTTTGACAGCACGCTAAAACATATTTATTTAACCTTTGATGACGGCCCTTTAAATGGGACAGCAAATTGTATAATCATTTGTGAGAGAGAAAAAGTGGCTGCCTCTTTTTTTCAAATTGGCCTTCATCAATCTAGGAGTAGTAAGGGCCGCAAGCTCTATGAGCAAATTAAATCTAATCCAAGTTTATTTTCACTTTCCAACCATAGCTATTCTCATGCTTATGGCAAATACATGTGGTTTTATCAGCACCCTGACTCAGCCACTTTAGACTTTTTAAAAGGGCAGGCTGTTTTGGCGCCTACTAATAATTTGGTCCGATTTCCCGGCAATAATGCATGGGATACTAAGGATGCTAAGAAAGCTAGTTGGTTAGTAAAGCCGTTAGCACATAAAATGGATAGTCTAGGCTGGGATGTAATTGGATGGGATATGGAATGGAGATTTAATAAATATGGGAAGCCCATGCAAAGTCCGGAAACCATAGCACTATTGGTGGATAGCTTATTTGAACACAACCAAACGAAAACTAAGAATCATCTTGTTATTTTAATGCATGACCATATGTTTGCTTCAAGTGCAGATTCAATAAAATTAGAAAAAATGGTGGGCTTGTTAAAAAAACGCAAGCATTACCAGTTTGATAAGATTACCCAATATCCAGGGCTTAAAAATGCCTTGAATTAACCTTTTTTTTAGACAATCATTCAAAGTATTTAGTAATTTTATAACATAAAAAACATAAAACTATGGCCATTTTTAAATCTGGAAATCCAACACTTACAGAAAAAATATTTGATAAGAGTTTGCATGATACAGCTTCCTCATTTGGCGTAATGAGCATTCGCGGTACTATTCAAAAATTTGGTTTTTTATTAATCATGGTAATGGCTGCAGCCATGTACGAATGGAATTTATTTGCTGAAGGCAATACAAGTTCTGCCACTACATATATGTTAGTGGGCGCCATTGGCGGTTTTGTAGTAGCCTTGGTGATGATGTTCAAGCCTCAATGGGCTGGTTATATTGCACCTGCTTATGGTATTCTAGAAGGATTATTTATAGGAGGCATTAGTGCTTTTTTTAATGCTATGTTTCAAAAAACCTATCCCAATATTGTACTTCATGCAGTGGGTTTAACTTTAGGTGTAGCCCTTTCTATGTTTTTACTTTATAATTTTAGAATAATAAATGTAACGAATCGTTTGCGTTCAATTATAATGTCTGCAACAATGGGCATAGGTTTATTTTATTTAATAGTTTGGATTTTAGGATTGTTTGGAGTGAATATGGGCTTCGCATTTGATAGCTCTCCATTAAGTATTGGAATTAGTTTATTTATTGTAGGTATAGCAGCTTTAAATTTATTATTAGATTTTGATGCCATTGAAAAAGCTGCTGAAATGGGTGCCCCAAAATACATGGAATGGTATGGTGCCTTTGGACTATTAGTAACACTAGTTTGGTTATACTTAGAAATATTAAAGTTGTTGAGCAAATTAAACTCAAAAGACTAGTGGGAATATTTATCCCTTTAAATAAAAATTATAATGGAGTTTAAGCGGGGTAAATTAACGAATGAGCAATTAATACATCTTTATCGTTCCTTGCTTTTGCCCAGGATGATTGAAGATAAAATGTTGCTTTTACTTCGCCAAGGAAAAATTAGTAAATGGTTTAGTGGTATTGGACAAGAGGCTATTGCAGTGGGTGCTACATTAGCAATGGAAGCTTCTGAATGGATCATGCCCTTGCATAGAAATTTAGGTGTATTTACTTCACGAGGTATGCCATTGATAGATTTATTTAAACAATGGCAAGGATATAAATCTGGTTATAGTAAAGCACGCGAAAGAAGTTTTCATTTTGGTAGTAAGGAGCATCATGTATGTGGTATGATATCTCATTTAGGCCCTCAATTAGCTATCGCAGATGGTGTGGCATTGGCTTATCAACAAAGAGGGCAATTAAAAGCCACTTTAGCATTTACGGGAGAAGGAGGGACAAGCGAAGGAGATTTTCATGAAGCCTTAAATGTGGCAGCTGTATGGGGGCTGCCTGTTATTTTTATTATTGAAAATAATGGATACGGATTAAGCACACCTACTAATGAACAATATAAATGCGATTATTTAGTAGACCGTGCGAAGGGTTATGGCATGGAGGGTATTCGCATTGATGGTAATAATATTTTAGAAGTATACGATACCATTAAAGGAGTAAGAGATTATTGTATTAATAATCAGCGCCCTTATTTAATTGAGTGTACTACTTTTAGAATGCGTGGACATGAAGAAGCAAGTGGAGTGAAATATGTTCCCAAAGAACTTATGGAAACTTGGTCCAGAAAAGATCCTATTAAAAACTACGAGCAATATTTAGTGAAAGAAAAAGTAATCACTGAAATGGAAGTGGCTACTATCAGAAATGATTTAAAGCAAAGTATTGAAGCCGAATTAAAAATAGCCATGGAGCCTGAAAGCTGGGAGCCATCTGTGCATGAAGAAGTGGCCGATATATTCGCGCCTCCCATGCCAAATACTATTTTAGATTTTTGCGAATTAAATAATCCAATATTAAAGAAGAAGCGTTTTATAGAAGCTATTAGTGAAGCCTTAAGACAATCAATGGTTTTATATCCGGAATTAATTATGATGGGACAAGACATTGCAGAATATGGAGGGGCCTTTAAAGTAACTGAAGGTTTTGTCCAACAATTTGGAAAGCAAAGAGTTCGCAATACACCTATATGTGAAAGTGCAATTGTAGGTGCTGCATTGGGTTTAAGTTTAGAAGGTATAAAATCTATTATGGAAATGCAGTTCGCTGATTTTGTAACAGTGGGCTTTAATCAAATTGTAAATAATTTGGCTAAAATAAATTACAGATGGGGACAGAATGCAGATGTAGTGATCCGAATGCCAACAGGCGCAGGTGTGGGAGCGGGTCCTTTTCATTCTCAATCTAATGAAGCTTGGTTTACACATGTTCCAGGATTAAAAGTTGTTTACCCTTCTAATCCTATTGATGCAAAAGGTTTATTGATTGCTGCATTAGCCGATCCGAATCCTATACTTTATTTCGAACATAAAGTCATGTATAGAAGTATTGAAGCAGAAGTGCCTGATGAATATTATCAAGTTCCTATTGGTAAGGCGGCACTAGTGAGCGAAGGAGAACAGGCTTGTATTATTACATATGGTATGGGAGTGCATTGGGCGCAACAATATCAAGCGGCGCATAGCGAAGCCTCTATTTCAATCCTAGATTTAAGAACCTTGGCACCCTTAGATTATGAAGCCATTGAAAAAGTAGTGAAGGCCACTGGAAAAGTATTGGTACTGCACGAAGATAATTTAACAGGGGGTATTGGCGGAGAAATTAGTGCCTGGATTGCAGAACACTGCTTTGAATATTTAGATGCACCTGTTTTGCGTTGTGCATCACTTGACACACCTATTCCTTTTAATACTGTTTTAGAAAAACAATATCTAGCGAATGCACGCTTAGATGAAATGATGGAACGCTTATTAAATTATTAAATTTCATCATAGGCCTTTTTATTTACTATCTCTGATAGGTACTAGTCACTGAATTACCAGCTGTGTCGGTTAAAATAAAAGTATATTTATTATTGGCATCCCAACTATATTTCACATATCCATACTTTGTTCCTCTTTTATAAGTTAGCAAATAACCATTTATTCCTACAGCAACAAAATCTGTAATAGTAGCACCTGATAAAGGACTAGTAGCAGGACGAACTGGCTTAGTAAATGCTTGTGGTATTACTTGATTTTCTGGTGCAGTAGTAGTGGGATCGAGAGTAACTTTACCTTTTAAAGCGCCAATTACATAGGGGTAATCGGTAGTTCCATGATAATGATATAAACCATTTGTACCATTATGCCCATGACAAGTGTCTAGTGCAATCATATTTGTTCCATCTGGTTCTTTAGTGCCATAAACGGGGAAGCCATCAACTGCAAATGCAATTGGTTGGGGGCCATTAATAGTAGATAGGTGAAGGGGTGCCGCATGATAATGATAATCGTCCCCTCTTCCACAATGACCGCCCCAGTTATCTAACTCTCCTATTTTATAAGAGTCTTCTCCTCTATTGTTTAATGCATTAAAAATAGGAATTCCATTAACTGCCACGGCAACTGCTCCTTTCATTAAATTTGTTTTTGTGCTTAATGGCGTACTTGCATAAGCTGGTTGTAAAGGAATAGACCAGCTATTAGTGCCATTGTAAGGTTGTGTAATTGGAACTTGTTGCTGCCAACTTGTTATGCCAATCATCATGTTGTGATTGGGAATTCCGGTTGAAGCAATATAAAAATAAGTTTCATCCCAGCTAGTGCCAATACTTGGTTTAAATGCAGCAAATGCTGAATCCATAAACGTAGTTCTCGTTTTAGGGATGCTTACAGAAATTGGGTTTATAATTGTGTTATTGGTATTTGTTGAAGTAGTCGTTTCAGATTTACTACAAGCTATTAATATAGAAATAATAAATAGTATACATATAGAACTTAATCCAATTTTAGAATTTAATATATAAACCTTAATAAGTTCTTTATTGAATAAGTATACGAGAAATAATAGTAAGCTAAATATACAAATTGGAAGATACTTCATCGTATGATCCTCATTTGCAATGCTAATAGTTGGCGTATAATTTATTTGTGTAAATTTTGCAATCTTAAATTTTACTAATTTTTGATCTTCTAAAATCAAGTCACTTATATTAATGGATTTGATAAGACCTTCTTCTTGTTCTAAATAGATTTTGTTGTCCTTGGCAAATGAAAAATTACCTTTTACTTTTTCACCTGATTTTAATCTCCATGTATTTAATACAATTCCGTCCCCTTTATGATAATGTCCGCCAGAATGTGCCATTAGATTTGTACTTTCTAAAATACTAAAGGCAATTAAAAAGAAGAGAATTTTTTTCATAGTTAAGGTCTTGTATAGGTGACGCTCATCACTGCACTATCTACAATTTTATTTTTCATTCCCGCCAACAGAATATCCATTGTTACTTGAGTATTGGGCACGGTAATTGTAGGTTGTGCATTTAAAGCATATAATGTTAAAACATAAATTTTAGGTCCTGGGCCTTGGGAGCAAGGTGGGGTGTAGGTTGTTTTTCCGTCCACTGTATTAATACCAAATACACCAATTGATTTAGAATTATCTGGAATGGAAGTAGTAGAAGAGGGGATATTGTAAAGTACTATATATACATGTTTTTCTCCAGTTGGTGGAATAGTATACATAGTAATGGCATAACTATTAGTTGTTGTTGGTGCATTTGACCACTGTAAACCAGGAGAAATACCTAAGCTATCACATGTGTATAATTTAGGGTAAATTCCATTGTGAATAAAACCATTTCCACTGAATTTCAATTGATTAGCAATAGTGGGGCTAGCTGAAATTGTACTTGTATTAACTAAAGTATTTATTGTATTTGTTGATTTTTGACAACTTACTAATACAAGAAAAAATAAATATATTGAAATAGATTTTTTCAAAACTTACTCTTTTAATAATTTGACCAAATATCAGTAAATAAGTTTAA
>RFVO01000011.1 GCA_009928005.1 Chitinophagia bacterium
TTAGGTGATTTTAGTTATGAATGTACTTTTTATGCATTTTGACCCCTATTTTTGTCTAATGGAATCCACCCTTGAAGCTGTATCTGCCCAAGACATGCTCTCTTTTGAGGCATTTCGGAACTCCGTTATTGCCGACTACAAATTGGCGGTAATGAGTAGGGAAGTGAGCTTATTGGGAAGGAGAGAAGTTTTAACAGGAAAGGCCAAATTTGGCATTTTTGGAGATGGTAAAGAGGTAGCACAAATTGCACTTTCTAAATTTTTTCAAAAAGGTGATTTTAGAAGCGGTTATTATAGAGACCAAACTTTTATGTTTGCTTTAGGGGTTGCCAATTTTGAAGATTATTTTTCTCAATTATATTCTGATGTAATTAATGACCCCTTTAGTGGTGGTAAAAATATGAATGCCCATTTTGCCACAGCTTTTGTGAATGAGAAAGGTGAGTGGAATAAATTAACTGAAAGTTTTAATATTTCTGCAGACATCGCACCTACTGCAGGACAAATGATGCGTGGTTTAGGTTTAGCCTTTGCTTCAAATTGTTTTAGAAATTCAAAAAACAAAGAAGTCTTTCAACATTTAAGTAATAATGGCAATGAGGTTTGTTTTTGTACAATAGGTGATGCTAGTACATCTGAAGGCCATTTTTGGGAAGCAATTAATGCATCCGGCGTATTACAAGTTCCCTTAGCAGTTTTTGTATATGATGATGGCTATGGTATTTCCGTACCCACTGCTTTACAAACTACTAAGGGTTCTATATCTGAAGTATTGAAAGGTTTTCAAAAAGAAAAAAATACCAATGGTATAAAAATTTATACAGTGAAGGGCTGGGACTATGCTGCCTTGTGTGAAACTTTTGAAGAGGGAATTCGCTTTACAAGACAAACACATACCCCTGTTGTATTTCATATACAAGAGTTAACTCAGCCGCAAGGCCACTCTACAAGCGGAAGTCACGAAAGATACAAGCCTTTAGAAAGGCTAGAATGGGAAAGAAATTGGGATTGCAATAAGCAAATGAGAGAATGGTTAATAGCTAATGAACTAGCTACTGACGAATTATTACAAGAAGTAGAAAATGAGGCAAAGCAATTGGTACGTGCTTCTAAATTAGCTGCTTGGGAAAAATACCTTTCACCTATAAAAGAAAAAATAAAAGAAGCAGTTGTATTAGTACAAACAGGTTTAAACGAATCGGATTTAAATATTGCTAATAGTTTATTACAAGAATTAGTACAAAGTAGAGAGCCTCTAAAAAGAGATATTTTCAGAACAGTAAATTTAATATTGGAAAAAATTCCAGCACATGCCAATACTGCTGCTATAAAATCTTTTTTAGCAAAATACAACGAAGTAGAAGCCCCCTATTATAGTAAACATTTATACAATGAAGGGCCAAAGAGTGCATTGAATGTCTCTGTGGTGGAAGCGGAATATACCAATGAGTCACAAACTGTAAATGGCTATGAGGTATTGAATCAATATTTTGATAAGTTGTTTCAAGAAAATCCTAAGGTTTATGCCTTTGGAGAAGACTTAGGGGGAATTGGAGATGTGAATCAGGGTTTTGCAGGTCTTCAAAATAAGCATGGCATTGATAGAATTTTTGATACAGGTATAAGAGAACAATCTATTATGGGACAGGCTCACGGAATGGCCTTGCGTGGACTTCGACCTATTGCTGAAATACAATACTTGGATTATTTATTATACGGATTACAAACATTGAGTGATGATATTGCCACTATTCATTATCGTAGTAATGGATTACAAAGTAGCCCCGTAATTATTAGAACCAGAGGACACCGTTTAGAAGGCATATTCCATAGTGGTTCTCCAATGGGTGTTATTATTAATGCTTTAAGAGGTATGTTTGTTTGTGTGCCCAGAAATATGGTGCAAGCAGTAGGTATGTATAATACTCTATTAAAAGGGAATGACCCTGCTTTATTAATTGAGTGTTTGAATGGCTATCGCTTAAAAGAAAAAATGCCTTCAAATATTACTGCGTTTACTGTGCCATTAGGTAAGCCTGAAATTTTGAAAGCAGGGGAGGACGTAACTATAGTTTCTTATGGTTCTACTTTAAGAATTGTGGAAGACGCCGCTGCAAGATTATTAACCATGGGTATTGATTGTGAAATTATAGATGTACAAACTTTATTACCCTTTGATATTAATCATCAAATAGTGGCCTCTTTAAAGAAAACCAATAGAATTTTATTTGTAGACGAAGATGTACCTGGTGGAGCTAGTGCTTATATGTATCAACAGGTAATAGAATTACAAGGAGGTTATCGTTGGTTAGATGTTGCAGCGCGTACAATTAGTTCTAAAGCGCACCGCCCAGCCTTTGGAAGCGATGGAGATTATTTTTCTAAACCGAATACAGAGGAAATTATAAATGTCATCAATGAAATGATGAGTGAATAGTTCTGACTAAGCTATTTATATACTAAGTTATTTAACTTAATGTTGTGTGTTTCTTGATAAATTATAGCTTTCTAATTTTTGAGTTTGCTCTACCGATCCCAATCTAAATTTTATCGGAAGCTTCGTTTGTTTTTCCAAAGCCCTTTCAGTGTTACAAAAAAAACCTGTTTTGGTGGTGTAGTAATTGGGCGCCAATTTTAAATCCGCACTAAGACTATAATAGTTGGGTTTTAATTGACTACTATCTTTTATTATTGTTAAAAAATAGCTTGCTAAGAATAGGGTATAAATAATTCGCATAAATTTTTGAAAAAGTCATTAGAACTTCTACCCCATGTTATGGAATACCTTGTTCACATCCTCATCTTCTTCCAAGCGTTCAATTAGCTTACTAATTTCTTCGGCTTGTTCATCTGTTACAGGTACAGTGGTAGTAGGAATCCACTCTAGTTGTGCGCTAATGGGATGAATATTTTTATCCTCTAAGGCTTTTTGTAAATTTCCGAAGTCTGTGAAAGCGCAACGTAATACAATAATAGGGTTTTCATTTTCATCATTACTTTCTCCTAATTCATCTAAGCCATGGTCAATTAAATCTAATTCAAGCTCATCCATATTTAAACCTTCTGGTTTCAAATTAAAAACACCCATTTTTTTAAATTGAAAACTTACACTTCCAGAATTTCCTAAAGTTCCATTCCCTTTATTGAAATGACTTTTTACATTGGCCACTGTTCTTACATGATTGTCGGTAGCAGTTTCAACTAATAATGCCACACCATGTGGGGCATAACCTTCGTATAATATTTCTTCATAGTTACTGGTATCCTTACCCATGGCTCTTTTTATAGCCGCTTCTACTCGGTCTTTGGGCATGCCCACGCTTCTTGCATTTTGGTAACATCTTCTTAAAGCAGGATTATCATCTGGGTTAGGTCCGCTTGCTTTTACTGCAATAACAATTTCTTTACCAATGCGGGTAAACTGTTTTGCCATACGATCATATCTTTTGAACATCGTGGCTTTTCTAACTTCAAATATTCTTCCCATAGTTGTATGTATTAAGAGTTGCAAAAATAAGAAAAAAAAGTCCCCCCGAGTAATCGAGAGGACTTTTCTAATGTATCATTGAATTAGAATTAATTATTCAATTTGCTATTTTTACGGCCATATAGGAAGTAAACTACCAAACCTAAAGCCATCCATGCGAAGGCTACTTTCAAAGTTTGTGAATCTAAGGCAAAGATCATCGCTAAACAGATAACCGCTCCTAAAATAGGCACCAATGGTACTAATGGCGTTTTAAATGGACGCACCATTTCTGGTGATTTGCGTCTTAAAATCCAAATACCTGCACTTACTAGTACAAAGGCAAATAGCGTACCAAATGATGTTAAATCACCTGCTACATTACCAGGAACGAATGCTGCAAACCCTCCTACAAATATGAATAAAATCCAGTTTGATTTATAGGGTGTTCTAAACTTTGGATGTAATTCAGAAAATACTTTTGGTAATAATCCGTCATTGGCCATTGAATAGAATACACGTGACTGACCCATTAACATTACTAAAATAACAGAACTAAATCCTGCTAAAATAGCAACTGTTACAGCAGTTGCTAGCCAACCATATCCTGTCATATAAGTTGAAATTGCATAAGCAACAGAAGCTTCACGACCTTTTAAAGGATCGACGAAATCTTTCCAGTTAGCAACCCCTGTTAATACGTGACCAAATAAGATGTATAAAATTGTACATACCACTAATGATCCTAAAATACCAATTGGCATATCTCTTTTAGGATTTTTTGCTTCTTGAGCTGCTGTAGATACCGCATCAAAACCAATGAATGCAAAAAACACAATAGCCGCACCACCTAATACACCACCCCAGCCATGTTTGAATACGCTAGAGTAGTCTGCAATAACTTTACCAGAAGCATCAATTACTGGCGGTTGATCTGCAGGAATTAAATAAGGAGTATGATTTTCTGGGCGAATAAACTGCCATCCTAAAATAATAAATAAAATAACAATGGCTACTTTAACAAATACAATAATTGCATTCACTACTGCAGACTCTTGCGTGCCTTTAATTAATAATAAGGTTAACAATAATAATATTATCAATGCGGGGGCATTCATAAAACCATGATGAAGAACGCCAGCAGAATCGGTTATACTTTCAAGTGGCGAGTGGCTCCATTCATAAGGTATGGATCCTCCTAGTAACTTGTTTAAATATTCACTCCAAGCAATAGAAACGGTGGCAGCACCTAATGCATATTCCATAATTAATGCCCATCCAATAATCCATGCTACTGTTTCGCCCATTGTTACATAAGAGTATGCATAAGCACTTCCAGAGATGGGAATCATGGCAGCAAATTCTGCATAGCATAAACCTGCAAAAGCGCAACCTACGGCTGCTACTATAAAAGATAATGTTACACCTGGCCCTGCAGCTTGTCCAGCGGCAGCAGCAGTTCTAACAAATAAACCAGCTCCTATGATGGCACCAACACCTAAAGCCACTAAATTGCCAGCGCCTAAAGTGCGTTTTAAGCCCTTACCTCCGTCTTCAGATTGAGCAAGCATAGCTGTCAAATCTTTTTTTCTAAATAAACTCATAATTATTAGTTTGTTGTGGTTTCAATTTATCTTGGAAAATAGCACTTTTTTTGCAAAACCTGGCTATAATTTTTTGGAAAATGACCCTTTTTTTTGCTTATTTTTTTAGTACTTAAGTCTTATATTGCAGTAATTACTTTTGCATGAAAAAATCAAATAAACTTACTATTTACATTGTCATTGCTATGATTGCCGGGGCTATTCTTGGCTATTATATACATGAAAATTATAATGAACAAACGATTGCCGCTTTTTCTAAAAACAGCAAATTATTAACTACCATTTTCCTGCGCTTGGTGCAAATGATTATTGCGCCACTTGTGTTTAGTACTTTGGTGGTAGGCATAGCCAAATTAGGCGACTTAAAAACAGTGGGTCGTGTGGGAGGTAAGGCAATGCTATGGTTTATTACTGCATCACTTGTGAGTTTGTTAATTGGACTGGTGCTTGTAAATATCTTTAAACCTGGAGAAGGAATTGCTTTAAGTAATGCCGATACAAACGGTGCAAAAGATTTATTGGGGAATACGAAGTCCTTTAGCTTAGCCAACTTTGTCGAACATGTTTTTCCAAAAAGTATGTTTGAAGCAATGTCCAATAATGAAATATTACAAATTGTTATTTTTAGTATTTTCTTTGGGGTTGCTGCTGCGGCTATTGGAGATGCAGCTAAAGGTTTTATTAAAGCTTTAGAAACTATTTCACATATTATTTTAAAAATGGTGGGCTACGTGATGAACTTTGCACCACTAGGTGTTTTTGGTGCTATTGCTGCAGTTATTGCAAGCAAAGGCTTAGCTATTTTTGCATTCTATGGTAAATATTTAATTTACTTTTTAATGGGTATTGGCGTACTATGGATTTTTTTACTAGGTGTTGGATTTTTAGTTTTAGGAAAAAGAATTCCTTCTTTATTAAAACATATCACTTCTCCTCTCGTTATTGCATTCAGTACCACTAGTAGTGAGGCGGTATTTCCTAAATTATCTGAAGAGTTAGTGCGCTTTGGTTGTAAAGACAAAATTGTTTCCTTTATTCTTCCATTAGGCTATTCTTTTAATTTAGATGGAAGTATGATGTATATGACTTTTGCAAGTATGGCTATTGCACAAGCCTATGGCGTTCACATAGATATCGCCACTCAATTAACCATGCTAGTGGTATTAATGTTGACAAGCAAAGGAATTGCTGGTGTGCCGCGAGCCTCTTTAATTGTTGTGACTGCAACTTGCGCCATGTTTAATATTCCTCCAGAAGGCATTGCTTTAATTTTACCTATCGATCATTTTTGCGATATGTTTAGGTCTACCACCAATGTACTTGGTAATAGCTTAGCCACTTCTGTGGTAAGTAAATGGGAGGGAGCACTTGATAATTCGGCGCAAGCTTAAATATTTTATTAATGATTACATTATTAGATGCTTTTCATTGGAGCCAATTATTACAACCACAATATTATATTGAAAATGGGGGGCTTTGGTTATTATTATTTGTAGTATTTGCAGAGACGGGTTTATTTTTTGGTTTTTTCTTACCTGGAGATAGTTTACTTTTTGTAGCAGGAATTTATAGTGCGCCTTTGGCTGCGCAAATTTTTGCAAGTGAAAATGAATGGCTTAATTTATTTATCATATTCTCTTTCATTTCAGTAGCAGGTATATTAGGAAATTATGTGGGCTATCAAATTGGCAATAAAGTAGGGCCTGCTATGTATGATTGGAAGGAAAATTTATTTTTTAAGAAAAAATATTTATCACAGGCTCAAGACTTTTATGAAAAACATGGAGGAAGAGCTATTGTAATAGCTAGGTTTATTCCAATAGTTAGAACATTTGCACCCATTGTAGCTGGTATTGTAAAAATGGATAAGTCCAAGTTTACTTACTTTAATATAGTGGGTTGTTTGGCTTGGGTAGCCTCTATGTTATGTGCAGGTCATTTTTTACAATCTTATATATACAATCATTTTCAATTTGATTTAAAAAAACATTTAGAAATTATTGTACTTGTTATTGTTTTTGTAACTACCGCCCCAGTCATTTTTCAAGTCATAAAGCATAGAACTAAAAAGTAAAAAATATTCATTTTAAATAAATTTTATTAAAAGATGACCAACACGCATAAGCAAATAGGAATTTTGTCCCTGCCCGTTTTAGTGGCGGCCTTAGGTTATTTTGTAGACGTATACGACTTACTTTTATTTACTATTGTAAGGCAACCAAGTGTAATGAGTTTAGGATCTAATGCGGAAAGCATTATTGTAGATAGTGCGCATATTATTAACTGGCAAATGTCAGGATTATTAATTGGAGGTATTTTATGGGGGGTGTTAGGTGATAAAAAAGGAAGGCTTAAGGTTTTGTTTGGGTCTATTATACTTTATTCAACTGCCAATTTTTTAACTTCCTTTGTTCAAACTGTCGATCAATATGCTTATTGTCGCTTTTTAGGAGGTATAGGTTTAGCGGGGGAATTAGGTGCAGGTATAACACTTGTATCTGAAATGCTACCTAAAAATAAAAGAGGCATTGGCACTTCATTAGTAGCAGGCATTGGTTTGTTTGGTGCTGTATTTGCCTATTTTACTTTTAAAGCAACTGCCAACTGGAGATTATGTTATCAAATAGGAGGAGTACTTGGTTTCTTTCTTTTAATACTACGTGTTAAAGTAGCTGAATCCTTTATGTTTGAGTCGGCAAAGCTGGCAAATATATCAAAGGGAAATTTTTTACTATTTTTCAGTTCCTATAAACGCTTTTCTAAATACATCAAGGCTATCTTAATTGGTCTACCCACTTGGTTTGTCATTGGAGTGATGGTAAACTATAGTAATAAATTTGCCTCTACTTTATATGGTGAGAATTTAATTGATTCAGGAAAGTCGGTAATGTTCGCCTATATTGGTATTGCTACTGGTGATTTACTTATTGGATATGTGAGTCAATATTTTAAAAGTAGAAAAAAAGCCTTATTATTATTTTACTCATTTAGTATTATTGGAATGGTTTTATTTTTTAGCAATTTTAATAATACCGACGATAGAATGTATGCCATTTGTACTTTCTTAGGTTTTAGTACGGGCTATTGGGCCATCTTTAATACTATGGCTGCAGAACAGTTTGGTACGAATTTAAGAGCCACTGCAGCCACTACCATACCCAATATGGTAAGAGGAGCACTTCCTTTAATTAATTTTTTATTCTTAGATATTCTACAAAAGAAAATGGGTTGGAACATTGTTCAAAGTGGTATTTTTACGGGTGCTACTGTTATGACTATAACACTTATTGCTTTTGTATTTACAGAAGAAACTTACCACAAGGATTTAGATTATCTAGAACATGACACTACACTTCCTTAGTTATTCAAAAGTATGCGTTTATTATTTATACGTTTTTCTTCTATTGGCGATATTGTTTTAACCACTCCGGCGGTTCGCTGTGCAAAAAATCAAATACCAGGTGTTGAAATACATTTTTTAACCAAGCTTTCTATGAAAGATTTGGTGATAGGAAATCCGAATATTGATCATTTTCATTTTTTGGATAATAATTTAGACAATACTATTGAATCTTTACAACAAATACCCTTTGACTACATTATAGACTTGCATCACAACATTCGAACTTGGAAAATAAAAAAAGCTTTAGGGGTTCCTGCTTTTTCTTATAAGAAATTGAGTCTTCAAAAATGGTTACTTGCCAAGCTGCAAATAAACCTTTTGCCCAAGACCCATGTATGTGATAGGTATATCGACACCCTTCAACATTTTAACGTAATCAATGATGAAAAAGGTTTAGATTATTTTTTTCCTAAGGACTTTCATTTTCAAGCCTCTAACTTACCCACTAGTCATTTGGCTGGTTTTGTAGCTTTTGTTATCGGGGCTTCTTATTTGAATAAAAAAATGCCTGTTCAAAAATGGATTGAACTAGCAAAGCAAATAAAAAAGCCCATTATACTTATTGGAGGAAAAGAAGATATTGCCTTAGCTTCTGCATTAACAGCTGCGGCTCCCGATTTTATATACAATGCTGCTGGTAAATATGACTTAAAAGAATCGGCCAGTATTATTCAAATGTCACAAGTTGTTGTTTCGCATGATACTGGCTTTTTACATGTAGCAGCAGCTTTTCATAAACCCACTATTACTATTTGGGGGGCGACGAGCCCTGTCTTGCAGTTTGAAGCCTATTATTCAGTTGATGCTAAATCCCCTCATTTTAATTCTATTGTACCTAACTTAAATTGCCAACCTTGTTCAAAGCAGGGAGAAAATAAATGTCCTCAAGGTCATTTTGCTTGTATGCGCTTGCAAAATATAAATACACTTACTACAAAGGTAAATGAGTATTATAAAGCCATATAAAAAAGCCTCCTACATTTTAGTAGAAGGCTTTTTTAATAAATAAGTATTAAATATTCCTTATGAGACTATTGATTATGAGACTTACAATGTTTTTAATACATCGTTCATGCTTCTAACAGCGTCGGCGCTTTTGTTAAAGGCAGCTTGCTCATCAGCAGATAAATCCATGGCAACAATTTTCTCCCAGCCGTTCTTACCAATGACTACTGGAACGCCTAAGCAAATATCTTTTTGACCATATTCTCCATTTAAGCTTACGCAACAAGTAAATAATTTTTTCTCATCTCTCAGAATACTTTCTACAAGAGCTGCTCCTGCTGCACCCGGTGCATACCAGGCAGAGGTACCTAACAATTTGGTAAGTGTTGCACCACCCACCATGGTATCATTTACAATTTTCTCTTGTGCAGCTGTATCTAAAAATTGAGTGACTGGTATACTATTCCAAGTAGCATGCTTAATTAAAGGAATCATTGTGGTATCGCCATGACCACCAACTACAATGGCGTTTAAGTCAGCAGGGCTGCAATCTAAGGCAGTGCTTAATTGATATTTGAAACGAGCGCTGTCTAAAGTACCACCCATTCCAATAATTCTATGTTTAGGTAAACCAGTAGACTGTAAAGCTAAATAAGTCATCGTATCCATTGGATTACTAATAACAATTATAATTGCATTAGGGGAGAATTTTAAAATATTCTCACAAACCCCTTTTACAATACCTGCATTGGTACCAATTAATTCTTCACGTGTCATTCCTGGTTTACGAGGTAAGCCTGAAGTTATAACAACCACATCTGAATTAGCCGTTTTGCTATAATCATTGGTGCAACCACTAATTTTTGTATCAAAACCTAATAAAGCAGCAGTCTGCATCATATCCTGTGCTTTTCCTTCTGCAAATCCTTCTTTAATATCTAATAATACTAATTCATTTGCTAATTCTTTGCGAGCAATATTGTCTGCACATGTTGCACCAACTGCTCCTGCACCCACTACTGTAACTTTCATAGTATGTATTTTTTATTTTTTTGTTTTATTTTTTACGGGACAAAGTTAGTTATTTACCTTCTATTATTTTAATCAATTCAAAAACATCTGCGCCTTGTTCATACACTTTTAACAAAACCCCTTTTTGGTATAGTGCCACAAAAGGGGTCATTCTTGGACGGTAAAAAGTAGGTAGGGTAAAATTAGGGTCACGGCCAATGATTACATTGGGCTTATCTACTAAATTATACTTAACTGCGAATTTCTTGATAGACTCCATATCACGGTAGCTATCCCAAATAAATAATACATTTTTAAACTTTTCTGCATACTTATTGATGTCGCTTGCCTCTTTCTCGCAATGTGGGCAGTCGGGACTAAATATAATAATACAAGTAAAAGCATATTTAGGCATTTGTTTATTGGTAATTTCTTTACCATCCACTGAGGTAATAGAAAACGGGGGTATTTTATTATCTTTTAAATAAGGAGCACTAGGATCTCCTGTTGTTTGCGCATTTATTGGTGCAATAAATAAAAAACTTAGTAAGGCAGCAAATAGATATTTCATATTTTGACTTTAAGTGTTATATATTTTTTTAAAATGTAAAATTTTTTTATAGGATTATTTCTTTTCAGTGGATTGCATTCTCATTGCTTTGGCATCTTGTAAAAACTCAGAGGCAAAAATAAAATCATTGAGTAGTTTATTTTCACTATATATAATGTCTTTCTTAGAGCCTTCCCATTCTTTTTTACCTTGGTGTAAATAAATAATATGATTGCCTATTTCCATTACACTATTCATGTCATGGGTAACTACAATGGTAGTGATATTGAATTCAATGGTTAACTCTTCAATTAGTTTATCAATAACCATAGAGGTTTGTGGGTCTAAGCCTGAATTGGGTTCATCGCAAAATAAATATTTGGGTTTCATCACCAAGGCTCGAGCTAGTCCTACTCTTTTTTTCATCCCTCCACTTAATTCGGCAGGAAATTTATTATTTACGCCTTCTAACTGAACACGGGCTAAGATTTCATTTACTTTTATTTTCTTTTCAGCAATAGATAAAGTAGAAAACATATCTAAAGGAAATTTTACATTATCTTCTACCGTTAAAGAATCGAATAAGGCGTTACCTTGAAAAAGCATACCTAGATTTTGTCTTAATTCCTTTCGCTCTTCCTTGCCCATTGCAGAAAAAGACATTTTATCAAATAGTATTTCACCATTGTCGGCTTTAAGTAAATCGACAATACATTTTACTAAAACGGTCTTACCGCTTCCGCTTGTGCCAATGATTAAATTACAAATACCAGGTTTAAATTGGGCGCTGATATCATCTATGACAACTTTGTCGCCAAACTTTTTGCTAATATTTTGTATTTCAATCATAATAATTAGCTTAAAGGTGTTTGTAGTCGAAGTAAGTCCTCGAAAGTATCGGCCCTGCTAATTAAGGTAGCCTTTCCGTTTTTATATAAAACTTGAGCAGGCTTATACCTAGCATTATAATTACTTGACATTTCATAACCATATGCGCCTGCATTAAAAAATACTAAGTAATCTCCTTCTTCAATACTTGCTATAGGGCGGTCCCAGGCAAAGGTGTCGGTCTCGCATATATTACCCACCACTGCATAGTTTTTTAAATTCTTGTGAGGTGCAGAAATGTTTATAATATGATGATAAGCATCATAAAACATTGGTCTTATTAAATGGTTTAAGCCACTATTTATGCCTGCAAATTCAATATCGCCCGATTTTTTTAAAACATTTACCTGTGTAATAAAATAACCTGACTCACTCACTAAATATTTTCCGGGTTCAAACCAAGCGGTAAGGTTGCGCCCCATTTTAGCAGACAGTTTTTCCATAATTTTATTTACCTCTGCACCAAGTAAAGCAATATCTGTTCCTTTTTCTTCTGGCATATAAGGAACTTTGAAACCACCTCCAAAATCTAAAATATTGACTGTAGGAAAATCGGGTAATAATTCTTCAAACACTTTAGCTGATTCTAAAAAAACGGCTACATCTTTAATTTCACTGCCCGTATGAATATGTAAAGCACTAATATTAATGCCGTACTTTTTTTGAATATTTTTTAAAGTTTCTTTTTCTGTGAAAGGAATACCAAACTTGCTTTTATTATGACCAGTCGAAATTTTTAAATTCCCTCCAGCCATAATATCAGGTCTAATTCTTATACCTACCGGGTATCTGTTACCGAATGCTGCACCAAATTTTTCTAAATTTGAAAGGCTGTCAATATTTACATGCACACCCAAGCTTACCACTTCTTTTATTTCTTCGAATGCAACACTATTGCTGGTGTATAAAATATTTTCAACATGAAATCCAACATGCATAGCTAATTTAACTTCGTTAATAGAACTGCAGTCAATATTACAGCCCACCTTTTTAACAAGGTTTAATATATGGATATTGGTAAGTGCTTTAGAAGCGTAAAAAAATCTTGTAGACTTATTTGAAAAATGAGTTAATAAGTTTTGGTACTGCGCTTCAATTTTTTCGCCATGGTAAACATACAGTGGCGTGCCATAGGTATTGGCAGCTTTATTTAGTTCTTCATAAGTTAAACTAGGATTCATTATTGCCGTCTGTTTCTGCAGGTAAGTTAGGTGTTTCTTCCTCTTCGGTTTGTTCTAAAACACTATTGTCTGTGAAGTCTTCAGGCTTAATCACAGTCGCTTCTACCAATTGATCGGCTAAAACTTCTCTAATTTTTGGTAAATCGTCGGTAGAATTTATGCCAAAATAATCCATGAAGTTTTTGGAAGTTGAATATACTAATGGCTTACCTGGTAAATGTTCGTTGCGACCACTTATAGTAATTAATTCCTTCTCTAATAATTTTTGAATAGAGTAATCGCTGTTAACACCTCTAATAGCTTCCACTTCACCTTTTGTGATAGGTTGTTTGTAAGCTACTATTGCTAAAGATTCTAAAGCAGCATTTGAAAGTCGCTTTAAAAATTTATCTCCATTTAATTGAGCAATAGTTTTATGAAAATCGGGCTTGGTTAAAAATTGCCAACCACCGCCACTTTGTTTTAATTCAAAAGGATAAAATTCAGTGCTGTATTTTTCTTGTATACCTTTTAGGGCACTTTCAACTTGGTCTAAACTAATACGCTCTTCTAAAAATCCAAAAGCATTATTAATAAGCTCTGTGATATCATTTGCGTTCAATGCTTTTTCACTTGCAAAAATAAGCGCTTCAATATGAGGTATGATTTGACTAATTTCCATAATAGTTGGGTCTTAACCGTTTAATGCAGCAGCACCACTTACAATTTCCGTTAATTCGGTTGTAATAGCAGCTTGACGCGCACGGTTATATGATAATTTCAATGATTTTAATAATTCGTTTGCGTTTTCACTTGCTTTGTCCATTGCAGTCATTCTTGCGCCATGCTCACTTGCATTGGCGTCTAATACTGCCTTAAATAATTGTGTGTTTAAAATCTTAGGCATTAACTCTGCTACCAACACTTCTTTCTGTGGTTCAAAAATGAAATCAGTTTTTTTCTTGTTTCCTTTTTTAGTGAAAGTGGGTATAGGTAAGAAGGCTTCTGCAGTTGGTAACTGAGTGGCTGCATTTTTAAACTCACTATAAATAATTTCTATCGCATCAAATTCTTTATTTGAAAATGCAGTCATTGCAGCTTTTGCTGCAGTTTGAACATTTTCGAATTTTAAATTCAAGAAAATATCTTTAAATTCGGCATTGGTTTTATAACCTATTTTGGTTAAGCTCTCATATCCTTTCTTTCCAATATTCCAAATAGTAATATTTTTATTAGCGTATTTTTCAGCTATCGTTGTCTTAGCTAATTTTACTAAGTTAGCATTGTATCCACCACATAAACCTCTATCAGAAGTAATTACAATTATTAAAACATTATTCACAGGACGCGTTTCGGCTAATGCTAAATTCATATCACCATCTAAGCTTCCCATAATATTGCTTAACATTTCTTGCAACTTACGCGTGTAGGGTCTCATTTGAGTGATTGCTTCTTGCGCACGGCGTAATTTGGCAGCACTTACCATTTTCATGGCCTTAGTTAACTGCTGCGTACTTTGGGTACTTTTTATTCTATTTCTTACTTCGTTTAATTGACCAGCCATAGCATTTTTTAGTTTCTGATGTTCAAGTGGGCCTGCTAAAATAGTAGGGCTCCAAAGGCGAGCAAAGGTATCATTTTTTCATCCATTTTTCAATTTTAAGGCCATTCATGTTATTTTTTATATTGGACCCCCCTTAAAACCCTCAAACTCACCCCAATTACTTAACTTTGGCACGCCTATTGAGTATAGGAAATAACACAATTATCAAGCAGGAATATGTTGCAAATTATAAGTAAACTTTTTGGAGGTTCTAAAAGTGAAAAAGACGTCAAAAAAATAGACCATTTAGTGGCCGTAATTAATGGCCATTTTAATAGTTATAAAAGCCTTACCAACGACGAGTTAAGGTCAAAAACTACAGAATTTAAGGCTCGCATTAAGGCTTATTTAGCCGAAACCGATATTCAAATTGAGGCCCTTCAGTCCGAGGCGGAAGCGCTTCCTACTAGCGACTTTATGGGTAGAGATGGCTTGTATGAACGTATTGATTTACTTAAAAAGGAAAGAGATACTAGTTTGGAAAAGGTGCTTTGGGATATTTTGCCAGAAGCCTTTGCAGTGGTAAAGGAGGCGGCTCGCCGATTTACTGAAGAAGAGGAGTTGGTATCAACAGCTACCCAATTGGACCGAGATTTATCTGTCAAAAAAGAATATATAAATATTAAGGGCGACCAGTCGGTATTCCAAACAACATGGAAGGCAGCAGGTACACCCATTACTTGGAATATGGTGCACTATGATGTACAGCTATTAGGAGGTATTGTTTTACACCAAGGTAAGATTGCAGAAATGTCGACAGGCGAGGGTAAGACATTAGTGTCTACTTTACCAGCTTATTTAAATGCTCTTGCAGAAGAAGGGGTGCACATTGTAACAGTTAACGATTACTTAGCTAAAAGAGATAGTGAGTGGAATGGTACTTTATTTGAGTGGTTAGGTATTACTGTAGATTGTATAGATAAGCATCAGCCGAATTCTGAAGAACGTAGAAATGCTTATCGTGCAGGTATTACTTATGGAACCAATAATGAATTTGGATTTGATTATCTAAGAGACAATATGGTGCATACGCCAGAAGAAATGGTGCAACGCAAACATCATTATGCGATGGTGGATGAGGTGGATAGTGTTTTAATTGATGATGCGCGTACGCCTTTAATCATATCTGGTCCTATTGGTTATCAAACAGGAGAGCAACAATTTTTTGAATTGAAACCAAGAATTGAAAAATTGGTGGAGATGCAAAAGAAAACAGTGAATCAGTTTTTAATTGAAGCAAAAAAGAAAATAGCAGAAGGTAACGACGATCCTAAGGATGGTGGAAAGGCTTTGTATACTGCATTTAGAGGCTTGCCTAAAAATAGTGCAATTATTAAATATTTAAGTGAGCCAGGAGTAAGAGTGAAATTGCAAAAAGCAGAAAACTTTTATTTAGCTGATCAGCAAAGAGAAATGCACAATGTAGACGTTGATTTATTTTTCCATATTGATGAAAAAAATAATTCAGTTGAATTAACCGATAAAGGTTTGCAATTAATTACGAAGCAAGGAGAAGATCCTAATTTCTTTTTATTACCTGATATAAGTGTGGCATTAAATGCTATTGATCAAAATGCAAACTTAAATGCGGAAGAAAAATTTCAACAAAAAGAAAGTATTATTACAGAATATAGTATTAAGGCCGATCGTATTCACACCGTGAATCAATTATTAAAAGCCTATACTTTATTTGATAACGATGTGGAGTATGTAGTCATTGATGGGCAAGTAAAAATTGTAGATGAGCAAACGGGTCGTATCATGGAAGGCCGTCGTTATTCAGACGGATTACACCAAGCCATTGAAGCCAAAGAAAATGTAAAAATTGAAGCAGCTACACAAACTTATGCAACTATTACTTTGCAGAACTTTTTCAGAATGTACCATAAATTAGCAGGTATGACAGGTACTGCTGAAACAGAAGCAGCAGAGTTTTGGAGTATTTATAAATTAGATGTGGTTTCTATTCCTACCAATATTCCAGCTATTAGAAAAGACGAACAAGATTTAGTGTATAAAACTAAGCGTGAAAAATTAGGGGCAGTTATTGAAGCCATTGTTACTTTAAGAGATCAAGGCCGACCAGTTTTATGCGGTACTACTTCTGTAGAGGTAAGTGAATTATTAAGTAGAATGTTGCGTCAGCAAAATATTCCACACAATGTACTCAACGCCAAACAACATGCACGTGAAGCACAGGTAGTTGCGGAAGCTGGTTTAACTGGAGCGGTTACCATTGCCACCAATATGGCAGGTCGTGGAACCGATATTAAATTAAGTCCTGAAGTAAAAGCAGCTGGTGGTTTAGCTATACTTGGTACAGAGCGTCACGAGTCTCGTCGTGTAGACAGACAATTACGTGGACGTGCTGGAAGACAAGGTGATCCAGGTTCTTCTCAATTCTTTATTTCTTTGGAAGATGATTTAATGCGCATGTTTGGAAGTGAGCGTATTGCTAAAGTGATGGACTTTGCCGGTTACAAAGAAGGGGAAGTTATTCAGCATAGCATGATTACAAAATCTATTGAGCGTGCACAGAAAAAAGTGGAGGAAAATAACTTTGGTGTGAGAAAGCGTTTATTGGAATATGATGATGTGATGAACAAACAAAGAACTGTGATTTATAAAAAAAGAAATCATGCTTTATTTGGAGAGAGACTGGCCTTGGACTTAGACAATGCATTTTATCAAGTGATTGAAGGCATGGTAACGAATTATAAATTGAACAACGATTATGAAGGTTTAAAATTATCCTTAATTGTTCAAACCGGTTTTGATACTAAAATAACACAAGAAGAATTTAAGTCCGCTAATGATGCTAGTTTGGTGGAGTTGGTTTATCAAGAAGCCATTGCACATTATGAGTATAAGAAAAAGGATATGATGAAACAAAGCATTCCTGTTTTCAAAAACATTAGAAAAAATCAAGGAGCGCATATTGAAAATGTAATTGTTCCTGTAGGCGATGGGAAAATTGCTTACAATGTACTTGTAAACTTAGATAAAAATATTAGTACTGAAGGGGCAACACTAGCTGCTCAAGCAGAAAAAAATATTGCTTTAAGCCTTATTGATGATGCATGGAAAGAACATTTAAGAGCTATGGACGATTTAAAGCAATCGGTTCAAACAGCTACTTATGAACAAAAGGACCCGCTCGTAATTTATAAAATGGAAGCATTTGAATTATTTAGAAAAATGGATTTAGAAATTAACCAAAAGCTAGTTCAATTTTTATGTCATGCACATTTGCCTTTAGAGGATTCTGTGAAAGAAGGTCGTCAACAAAAAACTGACTTAAGTAAATTAAGTGCGAATAGGACAGAGGATACAAGTAATAATGCATACAACGACCCAAGCAATATTAAACAAACGCCTATACAAGTTGGTCCTAAAACGGGACGCAACGATCCTTGTCCTTGTGGTAGCGGCAAAAAATTCAAAGCTTGTCATGGAAAAGATGCCAATTAATAAATACATCGATCATACTATTTTGAAGCCCACTTGTTTAGTGTCGGACATTGAAAAGTTATGTTCTGAAGCAAAGATGTATGATTTTGCAGCAGTTTGTGTGCCTCCTAATTTTGTGAAATTAGCTAAAGAAAAAATAGCAGGCTCTAATGTAAAAGTAGCTACCGTTATTGGTTTTCCTTTTGGATACAGTGCAACTGAAGCTAAAATTGCTGAAATTATTTTAGCCATGGTAGATGGCGCCGATGAATTAGATGTGGTGGCAAATATTGCTGCTATTAAAAATGCAGATTGGACAGCTATTGCAGATGAAATCAATCATATAATGCCCATTATTCGTTCTAAGAATAAAGTGGTGAAAATAATTATAGAGTCGGGTGTTTTAACCGACGATGAAATCATTAAGTGTTGCGATATTTATGGAATAGCAGGAATTGATTATTTAAAAACTTCTACTGGTTATGCAGAAAAAGGTGCTAGTGTTGAAGCAGTTAAACTATTTAGAAAACATTTGCCCGATCAAGTACAAATAAAAGCTTCAGGTGGAATTAGAGATTATGCAACGGCGCAATCAATGATAGATGCAGGTGCCACACGCATAGGTTGTAGTGCAGGGGTGGCCATTGTATCGGGTGCAAATACAGATAATGTAAAATCAAATTATTAACTTTACCATTATCATGTTACTAGAGAAAATAAAATCATTGGCTAAGCAGCATCAAGCAGAGAATGTTACTATACGTAGACATCTGCATGCAAATCCTGAATTAAGTTATCAAGAATTTGAAACTAGTAAATATGTACAAGCGCAATTAAAAGCTATTGGCATTCCATTTACTGTTATTGCAACCACAGGTGTTTTAGGTATTATTGAAGGAAAAAATCCAAGCAAAAGAATTATCGCACTTCGTGCCGATATGGATGCACTTCCTATTATTGAAGAAAATAAAGTCGATTATATTTCAACTAAAGAAGGAGTGATGCATGCCTGCGGACATGATGTGCATACCACTATTTTATTAGGCGCTGCAAAAATTTTATGGAGCTTACGTGAAGAATTTGAAGGCACAATAAAATTATTATTTCAACCAGGAGAAGAAAAAAATCCGGGTGGAGCAAGTTATATGATTCGTGAAGGAGCTCTGAAAAACCCAGTACCAGCAGGTATTATAGGTTTGCATGTGCACCCAGGATTGAATCATGGAAAATTAAGTTTTAGAAAAGGGCGCGTCATGGCTAGCGCCGATGAATTATATGTTTCTATCAAAGGTCCAGGAGGACATGCGGCTACACCGCATCAAACAGTAGATACTGTTTTAGTAGCGGCTCAATTAATTACTAGTTTACAATCTATTATATCTCGTAATCGCGATCCACAAAATCCATCTGTACTTTCTATTTGTTCTGTTCATGGAGGTAATACTACTAATGTTATTCCGAGTGAAGTAAAACTAATGGGAACTTTCAGAGCCATGGATGAAGTATGGCGTTTTAAAGCGCATGAATTAATGATACAACAAGCAAAAGGTTTATCATTGGCTACCGGTGCTGAAATAGATTTTAAAGTAGATGTAGGTTACCCTACTGTCGATAACGAACCAGTCATTACAGAAGCTGCTTGGAAATTAGCGGATGCTTATATGGGAGCAAGCAACGTAGAAGAAACAGAAAAACGAATGGGCGCCGAAGATTTTGGTTATTATTCTCAAGTAATTCCTGGTTGCTTTTTTAGATTAGGTGTTCGTAATGAATCAAAAGGCATTATACATAATGTACATACCCCACACTTTAATATAGAAGAAGAAGCCATTGAAAATGGAGTGGGTATGATGGCCTGGTTAGGCACTCAATTATTTGCATAAAGCACTATATTTCAACAATATATAGTACAAAAATCTCGTTTTGTATATATTCAGTAGCTTTGTAAAACTCGAAAACTAACATTCGTTATAAATTTATTACATGTCGAATAAAGAAAATCTAAGAAAAGAACAGGCTTTAGAATACCATGCAGGTGGCAGACCAGGTAAAATTGAAGTGGTTCCTACCAAGGAAGCCAAAACGCAAAAAGACTTATCCCTTGCCTATAGCCCAGGGGTAGCTATTCCATGTACAGAGATAAAAAATAATCCATCCGATGTATTTAAGTATACGGCTAAAGGAAATTTAGTAGGTGTAATTACTAATGGAACCGCTGTTTTAGGATTAGGTGATATTGGGCCTTTAGCAAGTAAGCCGGTAATGGAAGGGAAGGCTGTACTTTTTAAAATTTTTGCAGACATTGATGTATTTGATATAGAGATTAACGAAACCGACCCAGATAAGTTTGTAGAAATTGTAAAATCTTTAGAGCCTACATTCGGCGGTATTAATTTAGAAGATATAAAAGCGCCGGAGTGTTTTTATATAGAGAAAAAATTAAAAGAATCGATGTCGATTCCGGTAATGCATGACGATCAACATGGAACAGCCATTATTAGTAGTGCTGCTTTATTAAATGCATTAGAATTACAAAAGAAAAAAATTGATAAAGTAAAGTTTGTTGTAAGTGGCGCAGGCGCAGCAGCGATGGCTTGTATAAAATTATATGTTGCCTTAGGGGCTAGGTATGAAAATTTTATTTTGTTTGATAAAGATGGCGTACTTCATACAGGCAGAACCGATTTAGGAGAAGATAGAAAACCATTTGCCATTAAAGCAGAGAATATGACCTTGCTACAAGCCTTTAAAACAGCCGATGTTTTTTTAGGTTTAAGCGTGGGCAATATTGTGACTGCGGAAATGGTTGCCTCTATGCCAAAAAATCCGATTGTATTTGCATTAGCCAATCCCGATCCAGAAATTAATTATGACACAGCTACTGCAGCAAGAAAAGATATTATTATGGCCACTGGCAGGTCCGATTTTCCTAATCAAGTGAATAATGTTTTAGGTTTCCCTTATATATTTAGAGGCGCTTTAGATGTGCGTGCAAAATCTATTAATGAAGCCATGAAGCTTGCAGCAGTCAATGCTTTGGCAGACTTAGCAAAATCGGCGGTGCCCGATTCGGTGAATATGGCGTATAATCAACAGAACTTATGCTTTGGTCCAGAATATATTATTCCTAAACCACTAGATCCAAGATTATTAAGCACTTTGGCGCCTGCAGTCGCAAAAGCAGCAGTAGCATCCGGTGTAGCACAACAACCTATTGCAAATTGGGAAGAATATGAGTTACAATTAAACAAGCGTTTAGGCTTAGACAATCAATTGATGCGTTTAATTAGTAACAAAGCGCGTCGCGATCCAAAACGCTTAGTTTTTGCCGATGCGGAAAATATAAAAATATTAAAAGCAGCTAGTATTGTATACGACGATGGTATAGCATATCCTATTTTATTAGGTAATGAAACCAGAATCAAAAATATTGCAGAGGCTAATAATATTGATATTAGCGACTTGCCTATTATTGATGTAAGAAGCGATGAGATGGAAGAGAAAAGAGAATTTTTCGGATCTATCTTATTTCAAAAAAGACAACGTAAGGGTATAAATAAATACGAGAGCTTAAAATTAATGCGTACGCAAAATTATTTTGGCTCGATGATGGTAGAGACTGGAGAGGCAGATGCTATGTTGTCTGGCTTAACTAGAAATTATTCCGATGGTATAAAACCAGCACTTCACATTATAGGTACAGAAGAAGGGGTAAAGAAAATTGCAGGCATGTATTTACTTTTAACCAAGAAAGGTCCTTTATTTTTAGCTGATACAACAGTGAATATTAATCCGAATGCAGAGGAGCTTGCAGATATTGCATTACTAGTTGCTAAAGAAGTGCGTAATTTTAATATGGAGCCAAGAATTGCTATGTTAAGTTATTCCAACTTTGGTAGTAGCGATACCCCAGAAGCACAAATGGTTGCAGAAGCGACTAGAATTATTAAGCAAAAAAATCCTTCTTTAATTGTAGATGGCGAAATGCAAGGCATGATGGCATTTAATAAAGAAATCTTAAAAGAAAATTATCCATTCAGCGAATTAGTAGACGCACAAGTGAATGTATTAATCTTCCCTAATTTAACTTCTGGAAATATAGCTTATCATTTATTAAAAGAAATAGGAGGAGTGGATATCATTGGACCTATTTTATTGGGTTTAAAGAAACCTGTGAATGTATTACAATTAGGTTCAGGAGTGAGAAATATCATAAATATGGCTACCGTGGCGGTGGTAGATGCGCAGTTGAAAACAAGAGTAGATACTAACTTAGAAGTACAAAGAGTAAGTTGGTGGAAGCGTATGAAAAAGAGAAAGAAATAGGTTATTTTTGTGGTATGAATATTTTTACTCATTTCGGTTATTATCTTTTGATGTTGAAAGGCATGTTTACATCTGCCGAAAACAAAAAAATGTTTTGGAATGAGTATATCAAACAATGTATGGATATTGGTTTTGGCTCTTTACCCATTGTTATTATTATTTCCTTTTTTTTAGGTGCAGTTATTACAGTACAAACGGCTGCTCAATTTGTCAATCCTTTAATTCCCATTACAACAGTAGGTATTGTTGTTAGAGATAGTATGCTGCTTGAATTTGCACCCTCTTTTTTAAGTATCGTTTTAGCGGGAGTAGTAGGATCTAAGATAGCAAGTGAATTAGGAAATATGCGCATAAGTGAGCAAATAGACGCACTTGAAATTATGGGTATCAATACTAAGAACTATTTAATTCTTCCCAAAATATTAGCTTGTTTTACCATTGTGCCTTTATTGGTAGGTGTATCAGCAGTCATTGGTGTTTGGGGTGGTTATTTTGTAGGTGGGCTTACTGGCTCAGTAGCTCCAGAAGTTTTTATTATGGGCATTAGAAAAGGTTTTGAGTCAAACTATGTGACTATTGCCTTTTATAAATCGTTTATTTTCTCATTTATTATAAGTACAGTGCCTTGTTATTTTGGTTACAATGTAAAAGGCGGGGCACTAGAAATTGGGAAGGCGGGCACGCAGTCGGTAGTGGTAAGTTGTATACTAATTTTAATTGCCGATTATTTAGTAGCTGCCATTGCTATTTAAGTTAACTTAGTAGTACAAATTTATTCAATGAAAATAAGCTTTCATGGTGCAGCACGCACTGTCACTGGGTCTAAACATTTAGTTCAGTTAGCAAACGGAGAAAATTTTTTATTAGATTGCGGATTGTTCCAAGGAATGGGAAGAGATACCGATTCACTAAATGCTAGTTTTGGCTTTGAGGCTACAAAAGTAAATTTTGTTATTTTATCACATGCACACATAGACCACTCTGGTTTACTTCCTAAATTAGCTAAAGAAGGTTTTAAAGGAAATATTTATTGTACACCAGCTACCAAAGCGCTTACCGAAATTTTATTGGAAGATTCTGCGATGATACAAAGAGATGATGCTAAATATGGTAATAAGCGCAGAGCTAAGCAGGGCCTGCCTCCTATTGAGCCCTTATATGATATGGATGATGTAAATATTGTACTACCTTTATTAACTATTGTTGAATATAATCAGCCCACTAAAATTTCTGATTCAGTAGAATTACTATTTACAGACGCGGGTCATATTATTGGAAGTGCAGCGGTAAGTTTAAAAATAAAAGAAGGCGCAGAAACTAAAACCCTCACATTTAGTGGCGATGTAGGAAGATATCGTGATATGATTTTGCGTTCACCATCAACTTTTCCGCAAGCCGATACCATTATTATTGAAAGTACTTATGGCGATAAACTACACGATTTAATTCATACCACACCTGATGATATATTACATTGGATAGAAAAAACCTGTGTAGAGCAAAAAGGAAATTTAATTATTCCAGCATTTAGTGTAGGAAGGACTCAAGAAATTTTATTTGAATTAAACCAGTTGTCCTTAGAAAAAAGGCTACCTCATATTCCAGTTTATGTAGATAGTCCTTTAAGTATTGAAGCTACTGATGTAGTTAAAATGTTTCCAAAATACTTCAATAAAAAAATTCAAAAAATATTAGAAGTAGATGATGACCCCTTTGATTTTGAAGGACTGCGTTATATAAAGTCGGTGGAAGAAAGTAAGGCCTTGAATGAGGATTTACATCCAAAGGTTATTATATCTGCCTCTGGTATGGCCGATGCCGGTAGAGTAAAGCACCATATTAAAAATAACATAAGCAATGCTAAGAATACTATTTTGCTAGTGGGTTATTGTGAGCCACATTCTCTAGGTGGAAGATTAATGAATGGTGCTAAGGTGGTTAAGATATATAGTGAAGAATATCCAGTTATAGCTAAAGTCGGGTCTATTAGAAGTATGAGTGCCCATGCCGATTACGAGGACCTTATGCAGTTTTTAGGCTGCCAAAGCACTGAGTTGGTGAGTCAAATATTTGTAGTGCATGGAGAAGCAGAAGTGCAAGATCATTTCGCTGAAAGATTACGCAAAAAAGGATTTAAAGAAGTGATTGTACCTGAAATGCACGAGACCGTGGCTATTGTATAATTAGGCGCTTAATTATTAAAGCACTAGAACAAAGTTTGGGGCGTGAATATTTTATATTCTACTTTTTCGCATGGGTTAGCGTTTTGTTGAAAATTCTTAGCTACTGTATAAGCACTCATTTTGTTTTCATCTATTTGGTGTTTAGCTAATTCTAATATTTGCGCATCATTTAAATTTTCATTCAACCAGGTGTTGGCTAAATTGTCTTCTAAAATGGTAGGCATTCTTTTTTTAACATTATGAATCTTACTCATTAAGCCATTGGCCTCTGTAGTAATTATACCAAAACTATTTTTTTTCTCACCTGTATTTTGATTGGTCCAAGTATTCCAAACACCAGCAATATAAAATAGAGGACTTTCTTTAATGGAAATTAAGTGAGGGTATTTCTCTTTTTCAATTTGTTGCCACTCAAAAAAATGAGAAGCTAGTACCAAGCATCTTTGGGTATGAATGCAACTTTGGGCTACTTTATTGCTTAAAATAGTTTCTGCTTTTATATTAAGAGTGGTATATTTTTTTCTCGATTCACTTAACTCTTTTTCATTGCTTACCCATTGTGGGATAAGCTCCCAATGCATAAGGGCAGGCCTTAACAAAGGTTCATTAAAAATAACCGGCCACTGTTCATAAGCGAAGCCAGACTGCATGGGAATATCGATGGCGTCTAAATCCAATACAGTACTACCTATTTTAATAGTCTGCTTTTTAGGAATTTTAATGCCAATTACATAACACATAGTAATACAAAGATAGAAGAATTTTTTTTCTAATTTATGAACAAAAAGCGCATGTATTTGTTATTATAAAAAAATAGATATGCATTCTCAGGTAACTTTATTAAATAAAAAAATTGCCCCTATGAGGGCTCAACTTTTAGCACATACTGTGTATTCAAGAATTAACAATTTGGAAGGGTTAAAAAATTTTGTACAATTTCATGTTTTTGCAGTTTGGGATTTCATGAGTTTATTAAAGTCCTTGCAAATTGGTTTAACAAGTGTGCAGCTTCCTTGGTTGCCTGTGGGCACGGCTAATACCAGGTACTTGATTAATGAAATCGTGCTAGGTGAAGAATCTGATGTAGATGAGCAAGATAATAGAATAAGTCATTTCGAATTATATTTAAAGGCCATGAGACAAATGGGTGCTTCTACTTCTTTAATAGATGCTTTAATGTATGAAATACAAAGTGGCCAGTCTATTGAGCAAGCTATTCAAAAATCCGCATTGCCCCAAAAAGTTAAAATGTTTTTATCTTATACATTTGAAGTAGCGCTTCATGCACCATTACATGTCAAGGCTGCTGTGTTTACATTTGGAAGAGAGGATTTAATTCCAGATATGTTCACAGAAATTTTACAAAAAATTTACGTAAATCATCCTCATCAAGTTTCTACTTTCAAATATTATATTGAAAGGCATATTGAAGTTGATGGTGGGCACCATAGTCAATTAGCCTTAGAAATGGTTGCTGAATTATGCGGGGAGGATGCTACCAAATGGGAGCAGGCCGCCACAGCATCCTTAAAGGCATTGGAAATGAGGTCGCTTCTATGGGATGCTATTATGGATCATAAAGTTATTGATCAAACTGCAGCATAAAATTTTCCTTATTTTCGCTGCAAATAAATATACATGACAAATTCAATAGGAACCTGTTTATGGTTTGATGGTAAAGCAAAAGAAGCAGCATATTATTATAAAGAAGTATTTGGCGATGTAGAGATTGTCTCAGAAAATCCAATGGCGGTGGTATATAATTTATTTGGCCGGAGGTTTATGAATTTAAATGGGGGCCCTGGTTATATTATTAATCCTTCCATTTCTTTTTTTATAAATATTGAAACTGAATTGGATATAAATAGCCTTTGGGAGAAATTAATTGTTGATGGTAAAATTTTAATGCCACTTAATACATATCCTTGGAGTGAAAAATATGGTTGGTGCGCCGATAAATATGGCGTAAACTTTCAATTAATGTTAGGGCATAAGAGCCGAACTAAAATTATGCCCAATATGTTATTCACCGGTAATCAAAACGGGAATGCGAAACAAGCTATTAATTTTTATACTCATTTATTTAAAGATTCAAAAACTATTCAAATAGATACTTATCAAAAAGGGGAGCCTGATAAAGAAGGTAATATTAAATATGCACAGTTTGAATTGAATGATCTTTCTTTTGGGGCCATGGATAGTTCGGCGCCGCATGAATTTAGTTTTAATGAAGCTGTTTCATTTATTATAACAGTAGACACACAAGAAGAAATTGATTACTACTGGAATTATTTAGTCGAGAAAGGTGCCCCAGGCAGATGCGGTTGGTTAAAAGATCAATTCGGCATTAGTTGGCAGGTGGTCCCAAGTTGTTTAGGAAAATTCATGACTAACCCCGCTACTGCACCCAAGGCCACCTATGCATTTTTACAAATGTCTAAATTTATTATTGCCGATTTAGAGAAGGCGGTGGTATAGCCCTGAAGTTTACTTCTATACTAGCTATTGAAACTTGAGTCATAAAAGATTCAGTATATTTATACATACATTATAATGGCTATGAAAAAAATTTTCAAATTTATTGGGTATGCTTTATTGAGCATTATTGGGTTTATTGCTATTTTATTAACAAGTGCTTACATAAAAAGTTATTTCAAATATAAAGAAGCTGCTAAGTTAATAGGTAAAGAAGCACCCGTACTTAGTATTGATGGCCATGATTTTCGTGATTTAAATAAGAATGGTAAGTTAGATGCCTATGAAGACTACCGCGTAAATATTGAAGACCGAATTACCAATTTAATTGGTCAAATGAGTTTGGAAGAAAAAGCAGGCGCCATGTTTATTACCATGGCTGCTATGAATAGCAATGGTGATTTAAGTGAAACAAAATCAATTCTTAATCCTATTTCTTATATAGTAGAAGGTAATTCTGCAATGGTACTTGGAAAAAATATGAATCATTTAAATACTTTACAATCTACATCTCCGGAAGCTATGGTTGTTTGGCATAATAATATTCAGAAATTAGCAGAACGCACAAGATTAGGTATTCCAATAACAGTTGCCACCGATCCAAGACATGGTGTACCCAATGCACCAGGTGCAAGTATTTATAGCCCTTTCTTTTCAAGCTGGCCCTCTACTTTAGGATTAGCTGCTACAAGAGATAGTGCTTTAGTACGTGCCTTTGGTGACATAGCTAGACAAGAATATAAAGCTTTAGGTTTTAGATTAAGCTTATCTCCTATGGCCGATTTAGCAACAGAACCAAGATGGGGTAGAATTAACGGAACCTTTGGTGAAGATGCAGAACTAGCTGCCTCTATGACTAAGGCATATATCTTAGGTTATCAAGGCGATACAATTAATGAGAATAGCGTTGAGTGTATGGTTAAACATTTTTCAGGAGGAGGTCCACAAGAAGATGGACGAGATGCGCACTTCCCTCCAGGACGTCAAAGATACAAAGGTGGTAATTTTAATTATCATTTAATTCCATTTGTAAAAGGTGCATTTGCGGCAGGCGCTGCACAAGTAATGCCTTATTATGGTATACCCATGGGACAAACTAATGAAGATGTAGGTTTTGGTTATAACAAAGAAATTATAACCGGTTTATTAAGAAACCAATATAAATTTGATGGCATTGTTTGTACCGATTGGGGTTTAGTCACAGACGCTAAAATATTTGGTTATACTTTAAAGCCAGCAGCTGCACATGGTGTTGAAAAATTAACTGCCAAGCAAAGAATAGAAAAAATTATTAATGCAGGTTGTGATATGTTTGGTGGAGAAGCATTACCTAGTTTGGTAGTTGAATTAGTCAAAGAAGGAAAGATATCTGAAAAAAGAATTGATTCTTCAATGAGAAGAATTTTAAAAGAAAAATTTCGTTTAGGATTGTTTGATCATCCTTATTTAGATCCTGCAGGTATTAAAATTATAAACAATGCAGGCTTTGCTGCCAAAGGAATAGAGGCACAACAAAAATCCTTGGTTTTATTGAAAAATGATGCAAATATTTTACCATTAAAAGCGGGTACTAAAATATTTTTAGAAGGGTTTAATAAGGAGGAGACAAAGGGTCTAACAAATAAAGTGAATGATGCAGAAGCTGCTGATGTAATTGTTTTAAAAATTGGCACACCCGATAATGCAGGTAGTGAAAAATATATTTTACAAAGATTATTTAATCACGGCTCACTAGCATTCTCAGATAAAGAGGAAGCGCGATTATTAAAAATAATACAATCCAAGCCAACAATTACCGTAATTAATTTACAAAGACCAGCAGTGATACCTAGTATTAATAAATACTCAAAAGCCCTTATTGCAGACTTCTCCAGCCAGGACAATGTAATATTGGACTTAATTATGGGTAAGTTTAAGCCCACAGGTAAATTACCTTTTGAATTGCCTTCTTCGATGGAAGAAGTATTAAAACAAAAAGAAGACTTGCCTTACGACACTCAAAACCCTTTATACAAATTTGGTGCGGGGATTGAATATAAATAGGTTTTTTACTTTTCTAGTTAATAAATATTTTATTCAAGTCTATCTTTAAATAAAATTTGAATGAATCGTTGTACATTAGAAAAGTATATTTATTGAAATGACAAATACAGTTACACTTATATTTCCGCATCAGCTTTTTAAAAATAACCCTGCATTAAAAAAAGGCAGTAAAGTTTATTTGATTGAAGAATCTCTCTTTTTCAAACAATATAATTTTCATCAACAAAAATTAGTCTTGCATAGAGCAAGTATGAAATTTTACGAACAATTTTTAATCGAAAAAGGATTTGAAGTAGAATATATTAATTATGATCATTTGAATGGTGATTGCACAAAATTAATTACGGCTATTGCTAAAAAAGGAGTTTTATATATAAATATGGTAGAGGTGGTTGATAATTGGTTAATGAAAAAAGTAGAGTCTTCTTGTAAAAAAGAATCTATTAAATTAAAGATTTTCGACACAGCAATTTTTTTAAATTCAACAAGCGCTGTAGCCGATTTTTTTAATAAAAGAAAGACCTATTTCCAAACCGATTTTTATACATGGCAAAGAAAGCAAAGAAGCATACTATTAGAAAAAGACGGAAAGCCCTTAGGCGGAAAATGGACTTATGATGCTGAAAATAGAGCTAAGTTTCCAAAAAAAGAAAAGGTTCCTGATTTACCATTACCTGAACAAAGTATTTATTTAAAGGAAGCAAAGAAATATGTATTAAAACATTTTCCTCAAAACTATGGAGATATAAATGGCCCAAATTTATATGTAACTTCTTTTGAGGATGCAGAAAATTGGTTAGATGAGTTTTTAAATAAACGTTTCGAAAAATTTGGTATTTATGAGGATGCCATTGTAGCAAAAGAATCTGTATTGTATCATTCATTATTAAGCCCCATGTTAAATATTGGCTTACTGACCCCTCAGCAAATAGTTGATAAAGCGCTTGCAGTAGGGTTTAAAAAAAATATTCCATTAAATTCTTTAGAGGGTTTTGTTCGTCAAATATTGGGTTGGAGAGAGTTTATTAAAATTGTTTATGAACGAGAGGGTATTAAACAACGCACAACTAACTACTGGAATTTTACACGCAAAATACCACCCAGCTTTTGGACGGGGACTACCGGCATACCTCCCATTGATATTACAATTAAGAAAATTTTAAAAACAGGTTATTGTCATCATATTGAGCGTTTAATGGTGCTTGGTAATTTTATGTTATTATGCGAATTTGACCCAAATGATGTATATAAATGGTTTATGGAAATGTTTATTGATGCTTATGATTGGGTGATGGTACCTAATGTATATGGTATGACCCAATTTGCAGACGGGGGGTTAATGACTACTAAACCTTATATCAGCGGAAGTAATTATTTAATGAAAATGAGTGATTATGAAAAAGGAGATTGGCAAGTTATTTGGGATGGTCTTTTTTGGCGTTTTATGCATGAACATCGAAGTTTCTTTTTAAAAAATCCTAGACTAGGCATGCTTATTGGAACCTTTGATAAAATGAGTGCAGAAAAACAAGCAACTCATTTACAAAATGCAAATTCTTTTTTAAAAAATTTAGACAGTCAAAATATCCATTGATACTGTCAAAAGAAAAAAAGCCCCCCGATTTTTCGAGGGGCTTCGTAGAGCGTACGGGATTCGAACCCGTATTACCTCCGTGAAAGGGAGGTGACCTAACCCTTAGTCGAACGCTCCAAGTCCACTATGTTATTAGGGTCGCAAAAATAGGTCGCAAACGCTTTACTGCCAAAAGTTTTTAGCTTTTTTAGTGAATATCAATACTGTAGCGGGTTTTTAATTTTGTCCAATTGGCAGCTTGAAATTTAATCTACAAAGCCCAAATACGATCAATTGTTTGTATAAATCCTTGATTTTGTTGATTTCTTCTTAGTTATTTGCTCTATATTTTTAAAAAGATGGTACCTTCGCATCTCCTATTGAAAAATAAAAATTAATACTATGAGTTCAGTTAAGGTTGCAATCAATGGTTTTGGCCGTATTGGTCGTTTGGTTTTCCGCCAAATTTATAACATGGAAGGTATTGAGGTAGTGGCTATCAATGACCTTACTTCTCCAGCAGTTTTGGCGCACTTATTAAAGTATGATAGTGCTCAAGGTCGTTTTAACGCGGACGTAAAATCAACTGAAGACTCTGTAGTAGTAAACGGACATGCCGTAAAAATATATGCTCAACGCGATCCTTCACAAATTCCTTGGGGAGTTCACAATGTTGATGTAGTCATAGAATCAACTGGATTTTTCACCGATAAAGAAAAAGCGGAATTACATATTAAAGCCGGCGCAAAGAGAGTAGTAATTTCTGCTCCAGCCACTGGCGATATGAAAACAGTTGTATTTAATACCAACCACGAAATTTTAGATGGTACTGAAACAGTTATCTCTGGCGCATCTTGTACTACAAACTGCTTAGCACCAATGGCAAAAGTATTAGAAGATAAATTCGGAATTATTACTGGTTTGATGTTAACAGTTCATGCTTATACCAACGATCAAAACACTTTAGATGGACCTCATCCTAAAGGTGATTTACGTCGTGCACGTGCTGCAGCTGCGAACATTGTTCCAAATAGCACAGGTGCTGCAAAAGCAATTGGTTTAGTGTTACCATCATTAAAAGGAAAATTAGATGGATCTGCACAACGTGTTCCAACCATCACAGGTTCTTTAACAGAATTAACTACTATATTATCTAAGAAAGTAACAGCTGAAGAAGTAAATGCGGCTATGAAAGCGGCAGCTAATGAGTCTTTTGGTTATACTGAAGATGAAATTGTAAGTGCTGATGTAATTGGAATTTCTTACGGTTCATTATTTGATGCAACGCAAACTAAAGTAATGACTCAGGGCGATGTTCAAATGGTTAAAACAGTTAGCTGGTATGATAATGAAATGAGCTATGTAAGTCAGTTAGTGCGTACAGTGAAACATTTCGCAAGTAAGATAAAATAAAATTTTATAAAATGAATGCCTTCCCTCGGGAGGGCATTTTTAATTACTATTTATGAGTTCATTTAATAACTTTTCTTTCACAGGCAAGAAGGCCTTAATTAGAGTTGATTTTAATGTGCCTTTAAACGATGCATTTGAAATTACAGACGATAATCGTATACGTGCTACTATTCCTACTATTTCAAAAATTTTGAAAGATGGAGGTAGTGTAATATTAATGAGTCATTTAGGTCGTCCTAAGGATGGCCCTACAGAAAAATTTTCTTTAAAGCATATTGTAAAACATTTATCTGAATTATTAGGGGGTGTGCATGTTGTTTTTGCCAATGATTGTATTGGTGCAGAAGCCACTAATAAAGCAGCAGCTTTAAAAGCAGGTGAAGTTTTGTTATTAGAGAATTTACGTTTCTATAAAGAAGAAGAAAAAGGAGATATAGCTTTTGCAGAAAAATTAGCGAAACTAGGTGATGTATATGTAAATGATGCATTTGGAACTGCACACCGTGCACATGCATCTACTGCTATTATTGCACAATTTTTCTCTAAAGAAAATAGAACCTTTGGCTTGGTGATGGAAGGAGAAGTAATGAGCGCGGAAAAAGTAATGCATGCTGCACAAAAACCTTTTACTGCAATTATAGGTGGTGCAAAAGTGTCTGACAAAATTTTAATTATTGAAAATTTATTAGAACGTGCTACCGATATTATCATTGGCGGGGGCATGGCATATACATTTTTTAAAGCACAAGGAGGAAAAATTGGAAAGTCAATTCATGAAGACGACCGTATGCCACTTGCTTTAGAAATTTTAGCAAAGGCGAAAGCAAAAGGTGTAAATATTCATTTACCTGTTGACAATGTTGTGGCCGATGATTTTAGCAATACCGCCAATACGCAAACTTGTGCTAGTGGTGAGATACCTGATGGTTGGGAAGGTTTAGATGTAGGAGAAAAATCGAGAGAACAATTTGCAAAAGTAATTTTAGCAAGTAAAACAATATTATGGAATGGTCCAATGGGTGTTTTTGAAATGGAAAACTTTCAAGCGGGAACCAGGGCTATTGCAGTGGCTGTTGCTGAAGCGACTCAAAACGGCGCATTCAGTTTGGTAGGAGGTGGCGACAGTGTGTCAGCCGTTAACCAGTTTGGCTTTAATGATAAAGTAAGTTATGTAAGCACAGGTGGAGGAGCTATGTTAGAATATTTTGAGGGCAAAACACTCCCTGGAATAGCAGCTATTCAAGGAGAAACCCAATAACTTGTTAAATTCATCCTCTCAGCCTATCTGGGGGGATTTTTTTGTCATGTAATTCCGTCATACGCAAAGTTTGGCATTTGCTTTGCATTATCTTTATAAACAAATACAAAACTATGTTACGCAAAAATTTAGGTTTATTTATTTTCTTAGGAGTCATTGTTATCTTATTTGGAATGGGATGCAATGGTTATAACGGATTAATAAACCAAGACGAAAATGTAAATCAATCTTGGAACAATGTTCAAAGTGACTATCAACGTAGAGCCGACTTAATTCCCAATTTAGTGGCCTCTGTTAAAGGAGAAGCTAACTTTGAGAAAACTACTTTAGAAAATGTAATTGCTGCTCGTGCAAGCGCTACACAAATGAAAGTAGACGCCAAGGATTTAACACCAGAAAAATTACAACAATTCCAAGCTAATCAAGGACAGTTATCTCAAGCATTAGGTCGTTTAATGGTAGTGTCTGAAAACTATCCGAACCTAAAAGCGAATGAAGCTTTCCGTGGATTACAAGCCCAATTAGAAGGAACAGAAAATAGAATTAAAGTTTCTAGAAATGATTTTAATGCAGCTGTAGCAGACTACAATAAAAAAGCAAGATCATTCCCTATTAACTTATTAGCTGGTGCATTTGGGTTTAAAACAAAAGAAGGATTTAAAGCAGAGGAAGGTGCTTCAAAAGCACCAGAAGTTAAATTTTAACCCATCTCTTTAAATAACTCTTTAATCAAAATTATGTGGAATCCCTTTTCGCTTTTTAAAACTAGTACAGATAAATTATTGAATACCTCGGACAAGCAAATGCTTGTCCAGGCTATTCAAGCTGCTGAAAAAACAACTAGCGGAGAAATTCGTGTGCATGTAGAAAGTAGAACAAAAAAAGGTGATGCACTAACTAGGGCTAAAGAAATATTTTTCAAACAAAAGATGAATGCTACCAAGGAACGCAATGGCGTTCTAGTATATGTAGCAGTTGAAGATAGAAAGCTAGCCATCTATGCCGATCAAGGCATTTACGATAAAGTGGGCGTTGAATTTTGGTCTAGCCAAGTACAAGAAATGACAGCACATTTTAAAGAAGAAAATTATGTAAAGGGCATGTCTTTAGTTATTGCAGAAATAGGTAAAGCGCTTACGCATCACTTTCCTTATGATCGCGTTTCGGATACCAATGAATTATCGGATGAAATAATGATAGGCAAATAATCAAGAAAGTAGTGCTCATGAAAATAACCAAGTTATTTATTTTATTTATAATTACATTTTTTTCATTTACACATGCGAATGGACAAAATGTAATTGAAAAGCCTAATCCCCCTGTTTTAGTAACAGACTTAGCTGGAGTTTTGAGCCCTGAGCAAAAGCAAGCCTTGGAAAATAAATTAGTTGCTATAGATGATTCGAGTTCGAATCAAATTGCAGTAGTAATACTTCCTACATTAGATGGTAATCCTATAGAGGAGTATGCTACTAAGCTTTTTAGAACATGGGGTATTGGTAATAAGAAAACCAATAATGGAATTTTATTATTAATTGCTATCCAAGATAAAAAAATAAGAATTGAAGTTGGTTATGGATTAGAAGGCGCTATACCAGACATTACAGCTAATAGCATTATTGACAACGATATTAAGCCTGCATTTAGACAGCAAGCATATTATGAAGGTATTGATAATGCCACAGATGACATTGCGAAAGCTGCAGTGGGTGAATATAAGGTGAAGCGAGAAAGACAATCAAAAGGCAAGGGAAGCAATTTGATACTTTTTGTATTAATAGTATTTATTATTGTGGCCATACTTGGTAAAAAAGGGGGTGGTGGTTCTAATATTGGTGGCAGTGGATTTAGCGATTTTGCCACAGGTATGTTATTAGGTTCACTATTAGGAGGTGGCGGACGCTCTGGTGGCAGTGACTGGGGTGGTGGTGGCGGCGGCTTCGGCGGCTTTGGTGGTGGAAGTTCCGGAGGTGGTGGTGCTAGTGGTGGATGGTAGTTTATTTATGAATTTTTATAAAATATAAAATTCATAAATAAACACTCTAATTATTTTACTCTAATGATTTTTAAAAAGGTCCCGAGCTCGGGGCCTTTTTGTTTGAGTTCTATCTTTTATTAAGAGCCTTTACATTTTTGGAATAACTGCTAAAACCATATCCACTAACTCTTGTTGTCCTATAGCTTTCTTTGCTTTTAAAATTTCTCCGAAAACTTTACTGTTAAAATAAGTATCTGTTTGGCTTCGATATTCCTGAGGAATAGTTTCTCTAAATTTTACAATTAAATCTATTCCTTTTTTAAATTTACTAGGGTTGTTTACTTTATGCAGTAATTGCCCAAAGGCTACTGTCATATAAAATTTCTCAGCAGATTGGTCGTTTAATATTTCAAATTGTTTTGCAATAAAATCAAAGATACTTTCGTCTCCATATTTTGCGAGAATGGCTGTAACCGAAGTATTTAATCTCTTTTTTATTTTTTGTTTTGAAAAATTGCTGGCAATTGATAATGCTGCGCTAGAGTCAATTTTTTCAAGTGCGTCTAAAGCAGCGCCGCTGACTATATATGAAGAATCTTTGGTTAAGGAAGTAAATAGGTCGACATAGTCCTCATTATATGTACCTGCTAAAGCATCAATTGCTTGTTCTCTCACTTCGCTAGATGGGTCGTTATTGGCTAATTGAACAAATGAACCTTCTGTTTCTTCGTCTAAGGTAGTAGGGTTATAGCTTTGAATGGCTCTTGCTCTTATTACATAAAAACTATCTTTCAACGCTGCTTTTAATATTGCCTGTGCTTTTGCATCTGTTAAATTTTCTGCAGCTTCATTAATGGCTTCTAATCTGTCTTCAAAATTTCTTGCATGAAAATATTGAAAGGCATACTCGTTCATCGTTTTCGATTCATCTTTCACCCATAAAAGAGTTTTGTCATTATCTATATTCACATTGTCTGGTTGTGTAACTGCATCAAAGTAAAAACTATCAATTCTATTTTTATTCCATACTTCATAATGATTTCTTTGGCCTGCTACATATAAATCAATGCCAATAGGAAGAGTAAATATTTTATTTTGTAGTTGATTCTGCTGTAGAATAATTAACACCTTTTTTTCAGTAGGCAAATATTTTTGTTCAATGCGCACATAGGGGTGTCCGCTGCCAAAATACCATTGATTAAAAAACCAGTTTAAATCTTTACCTGTTACTTTTTCAAATGCCAACTTTAATTTAATAGCTGTGCCGCTACCAAATTTATTATCCTCTAAATAAGTATGTAAGGAAGCAAAAAAAGCTTTATCACCTACCAAGTGGCGTAACATATTCAATACCCTACCTCCTTTTTGATAACTCACTAAATCAAATACATCTTCGTGATCTTTATAAAAAAAACGAACTAAATCTTTTTCAGCATCAGCAGGGCTATTCAAATAATATTTTAAGCCTGTGTAATTTTCATATTCACCAGCATCTTTTCCATTACTATGTTCTAGCCAAAGTGTTTGACTATAATCGGCAAAACTTTCGTTGACTGTAATATTACTCCAGCTTTCTGCTGTAACATAGTCTCCAAACCAATGATGAAATAATTCATGTGCAATAGTGCTCTCCCAAATATTACCATCTTTTAATTCACGGGCATCTTGCAGTACCATTTCATTATGCATGGTAGCTGTTGTATTTTCCATTGCACCACTTACATATTCTCTACCACTAATTTGAGCATACTTAGCCCAAGGAAAATCAATTCCTAAGAGTTCTTCAAAAAAGGCAATCATAGCAGGCGTCTTGCCATAAATTTGTCTCGCTTCTTTTTCATATTCTTTCTCTACATAATAACTTACTTCCTTGCCTTTGTAATTATCTTTTATAATACTATAATCGCCTACTGCTAGAAAAAATAAATAGGGGGCATGAGGTAGATCCATTTTCCATATATCTACTCGCGTACCATTTTTGTTATTAATTTGTTTTGTCAATAAGCCATTGGAGAGACTTACATATTTACTCGGTACTGTTAATTGAAATTCTTGTGTACTTTTTTGATTTGGCTTATCAATAATAGGCAGCCAAACTGAAGTACCTTCTGTTTCTCCTTGGGTCCAAATTTGAATAGGTTTACTACTGTCTTTGCCTAATGGGTTAATAAAGTATAAACCTTTGGCATCGTTTATAGCTTCACTTCCCTTGCTTTTAAACTCGTTTGGCTTTGCAGTATATTTAATAAAGACAGTATAATTTTCAGAAGGCTTATAAGTTTTATTTAATTGTATTTTAATTATTAGTCCGTCGTAAACATATTTAAGTGAAGTAATTTTATTATTTATCATTAAGCCCACTTGATGAATATCCATTCCTTTTGCATCAAGGCTTAGGGTATTAGTTGCATTTAAATATGGTCGAAGGTTCAACCAAACTTCTCCATTTAATTGTGCCTTTTCGTAATCGAAATTTGCTACTAATTTAGTATGTACTAATTCATTTTCTTTAATAGGAATAGCACGATATATATTTTTCCAACTAGTATCTTCAATTTCTTTAAAGCCTTGCTTGTCTTGGGCTGTAGCGTTTAAGCTAAAAGCAATCGCTAATAAATAAAAAAGTAAAAATTTTCTCATTGTCCTATTTTTTGCATTGTATTTAATGCTTAATTGAAGCATCTAAGTTACTTATAAAAAAATAACTAGCTTAGCAGTAAAATTTAATCATTAATGGCTAGGTATTTTCTTGAAGTTTCTTATGATGGTAGTTTGTTTGGTGGATTTCAAATTCAGGCCAATCAACAAACCATACAAGGAGAAATAGAAAAAGCCCTGGAAACCATATTTAGAACGGCCTTTACATTAACTGGCGCCTCTAGAACTGATGCAGGTGTCCACGGAATACAAAACTTTTTTCACTTTGATTCCAATTTAAATATTGAATCCAAGCATATTTATAATTTGAATGCCTTGCTGCCTAAAAGTATTGCTGTTAAAGCCCTTTATGCAGTGCCTGCAGATGCACATGCAAGATTCGATGCTACTAAAAGAGCCTATTTATACAAGATACATACCCAAAAAAACCCTTTTTTAGAGGGTAGGTCCTGGTATTATCCTTTTACAGTGAATATGGAACTGATGCAAGAAGCGACAAAAAGCTTGTTAAAATATACTCACTTTGAAACTTTTTCAAAGAAAAACACCCAGGTAAATACCTTTGAATGCCATATTTCAAAGGCTTTATGGGAAATAACTGAAGAGGGATATACCTTTCATATTGAGTCGAACCGCTTCTTAAGAGGGATGATTCGTGGGCTGGTTGGTACACTTTTACAGGTGGGTAGAGGCCAAATTACCTTAGAAAAATGGCATGAGATTGTCTTATCTAATAACGAACAGCTGGCCGATTTCTCCACTCCAGCCCACGGATTATATTTATCTCTAATAGAATACCCTCCTTTTTTGAAAAAAATTGACTAGTCTATAAAGCTTACTAGTATTGGGTTTGAGCTGCTAATCCACAGATTTTGAATCCTTTGAACGTAAAAAAATACAAAATAGTATACAATATATTTGGATAGTAGCTAAGGGTCCTTATCTTTGCCGCCCGTTAACGATAAAAGTTCGCCAAACGGTTTGTTCTTCAAGGTAATTTTTCAGCAAAATAAAGTCCAAAATACTTTAAAATACTTTCACCAATAATTGGTGGAACTAAATAACAGCTGTATCTTTGCCGTCCCTCTTTAAAAAAGAGGTGCTCTTCGAAATTATATGGCCAATTTTATTTATGATTTTTCATTATAAAGTTTGGCTATAAAAATAAATGTGCCTACCTTTGCACCCCCTACGAATAATAGGGCGCAAAAAAGCACAAAAGATCTTTGAAAGTTTGGAAACAATAGTAACTGTATTCTTGATAAAATACAGGTAAAGGTTTAAGCATCAACAAGAATTATATCAGACGTTAATTTCGGATTTATTTGAGATTGATAGTCAGATCAAACAACATTTACAATGGAGAGTTT
>RFVO01000101.1 GCA_009928005.1 Chitinophagia bacterium
TTGCTTTTATAAAAGCAATATCAGCAATATTCATTGTTTGAACCTGTTCAATAGGTGTATTAAATTCATTAACATAAAAATCGGTTTTAGATCCTCTCCAAGTTGCAGACGCTTGTGAACCTGCAATTGAAATATTTAAACCAGGTACTTTGGCTTGCAAATAAGTTAATATATCAATAGCTGCTAAGGCTATTCCATCGCTAGTTAAATCAAAAGAAACACCATCTCCCCCAGCAAAAAGCCCTTTTGCATATTTTTCCTCTAATAACTGAACAGGTGTTTTTACTTTTGACTTCACTACTACTTCAGATAATGTAGTAGAGGCTAATAATTTTCTCTGCTTCTCTTGTTCTACTAAAAATAAATTCAGTTTAGCCCTTGCCAAACTATCAGTAGTATAAGACTGATAGCCAGTTGGGTCCACTTGTATCTTAGTAAATTCTTGTTTTAATAATCCATTTTCAAAATGCACTACTATTTGATTATCTAGTTTTGACTTTCCATTTAATGAATAATAGACCCTAGAAGTGTCATAGTAAAAAACCGATTTATCCTCAAAGCTGCCATCTTTTGCTACGGGCACAAATAACATTTTATTTGAACTATCTTTTCCGTGAATAATTAAATTTAATAGCAGATTATCAGAAGATTTTGCAATGGTCCCTCCATATAATTTTCCAGTTAGTTTCATTAACTCTGTTTCTCTTGGATAATTGATGTTAGGTAAAATACCAGCTTTAATTTTTGACCAATCGAATTTACGCCATCCGTTAGTTAGCATAACTAAATCTAAATGTGCAGCTACAGAATCGGCATCGCTTGAAAAATAATAAGCAGCATTATACACTTTACCTTTAATTTCACTACTTAAAAGAAAATCGGAATAAATGGTTTGTTGCTCGGGCATTACAATGGAGGCATCGGTAATAGATATAGACATATTAGAAGCTGCTGTATCTTTTACTGTTATTTCAAGCACATTTTTGCCTCTTTTATTTAAATTAGCAATACCCACATTTAAATTTGCATTGTACTCATGTAAACGGTTATTTACTAAAACTATTCTTTCCGCTATAGGCAACCAGTCATTAGTAAATAAAGAAAATTGTACTACACCTGTTGGAAGTTCATCAATAGGCAGGGCAGCTTTTTGTACTTGTCGCTCTTCCCCTTTAAATTCAACAGTATAAATTAAATGCTGATTTTGATGTACTAGTAACCTCATATGTTTATAGGAAACTGAAGGTACATCTATAGTTCTTTCTACTTGTGCATAGGCCTTTTCATTGTCCATGCTAATTTTTAAAATAACCCCCTCTTTACTAGCAGCTACAATAGGACTAGTTCCTTTTTGTCCATTCTCGTCGGTCCAATTTAATTGATACTTTTCTCCTGCAACTGGCCTTAATTTAAATACGCCCATGCCATCGTGTTGTACCTTTAAAGTATCTACCACCTTATTTTTATCATTTACCACAAAGCCTTTAATAAAAACAGGCGTTCCATAATTATTAGTAGCCTTAAAGGCAAGTTTACTTAAAAGGCCTTCCACTAAACTTCCCCCTTCTGGAAAAATATCTACTCTTGTTTTAATAGTGGGAATTAATTTAGATTTGAAAACTACTCCATCATTAATAGGAATATTTTTTTCATATAAAAAAACGCTGTCATCGTTCAACATCCAGCGTGTATAGGCTTTGACTCTTAAAAAATCGCCTTTATAATTGGCAGGCACCTCAAAACTACCTTTTGCAGAAGACTGAAATAAAGGTGCTGCTGTTTGTTTGATATAATTGCCATTATAATCATACCAGTTTACATATATATTTTTACTTACGCTGGTCCAGTCCATGCCTGATAATACATAAAGCTTATAAAATATAGTCTCTCCTGTATTATACATTGTTCTATCAAAATGAATGTGTATTTTTTCGTGCGGAAATTGCTCTTCGTAAATATTTAAAAGAGAATCAAAAACTTGTGCCTTAGATTGAAAAGTAAAAATAGTATTACAAAAAAATAGTAAAGCAAGAATTTTTTTTACTATAACAAATTGAACTTTATTAGTGCGCATGATATTTGATAAACTTGTGTGATAATTTTTTTTATTTCGAAGTAGATGAATGGGTATTTTTTTTAAAGTAATTAATACACAACACAATAAGAATAATTACTAAACCAAAAAATTCTCTAGACTCTTCTATCCAAGGCTTTTCGGCCTTCATAGTGCTTGCGATATTAGATGCATTATGAAATTGTATCCAATCTATAATGCCATTGGCGTCAAACATTTTATAAATGGCATATATACCAAATACTAAAAAACCAGCCCAGTATGCCATCTTATGAATGTGTTTTTGTATTATTTTAAAATAACAAAGTAGTGCTGGATACAAATAAATGGGAATCCATAAATAAGGATCAGGGTCGTTATACTGTACTGCTGCAAATAAAATAAAAACAAAACAAAAGAAGATATTAAAGAATTTCATTTAGTTTAAATTTTAGAGCAAATTTATATCAAAGGGCAATGGTGACTTTGCTATCCCTAAGTGTTCAAATTTACCGAAATTTAAACAAGTAAGTACCTGTATTTAGGCATATATTACAGCTGAACTTACAGCCATTTACATTTATAATTAACTAGATTTCACTAGTTTTATTATCCTTTCTGCTTAAAAAAGCAATTGTATAAAATAAGGTTAATAATAGAAAAATTTTCATGGTGCCTAATTTTAAAATTAGACAGCCCCTCAGAAAAAAAGTTTAATCTTTTGCATAAATTTTTGCAAAATTATTATACGAAATAAACTCACCGTGTTTTTTGAGATCGCCTATTAAACAGTTTAATTTCTCGAAAAGACTTGATTGACAGCCCTTTGTGGTATAATGGGGCAATCCAAATGCACGAATATCTACAAATTCCCATGGATGAAAATATAGGCTCAAAAAGCCTTCTTTTTTTAAGCTCTGAAGCGCTAATGCTAAATACATTGAATAATGGAAGTTTTTAAAACTCAACCAAAATAGTGGTACTCTTAAAAAAGTACTTACAGATGCGGGTATTCTAATTAACCCCTCTTCCTTATAAACTTCTTTAGGTAAATGCAAATTATTGTACCTACCAGGTAGCCATGTGGGGTGAACAGAGGCATCATAAATATAGCCTGCACTTTTAATATCTGCAACAGGAACTTGCTTCATTCGTGGCATTCTTAAACCCACTACCTCTTTATTAATTATGGTAGACAACCTTTCTCTTGATAATTTTAAATGCTCTGTATTATAATTAGAATGATAAAAAGTATGAGAAGCTATTTCGTGTTTTTCTGATAAGGCCTTTATGCTATCGGAATAATGATTTGCAAAATTAGCAGTGGTAAACAAAGTAGTTTGAATAGCAGGGTCTGATAAAATAGGCATTAACTTTTCTAATCCTAATTTACCTATTCTCATTTGTTCTTCTGCTGAAATATTGAATTGATATTCTAAAGGCATATCAAATTCTTCTACATCAAAACTTAATAAAATTTTAGGAATCATAAATTTGATTCTTTAATAATATAGTGCGGCCTGCTTTTACTTTGCGAAAATAATTTACTCAAATAAATACCTATAATACCTAATATCATGAGGTTCAAGCCTCCAAAAAAGACAACGGTTACAATTACTGAAGCCCAACCACGCACTTCAGTTCCCGTATAAAATGCATAAATAATATATGGAATATACATCACAGATAAAACAGAAAAAATCATTCCAAGATATGCGGCAAAGTATAAAGGCTTGGTACTAAAAGAAGTAAAACCATTTAAACCAAAGCTTATCATTTTCTTAAACGTATACTTAGTAGTGCCATTGAGCCTATCTTCAGGATAATACTCTATACTAATTTGTTTAAAGCCAATCCATTTAATTAAGCCTCTATAAAATAATTCAAATTCATTAAAGGATTTTAATTGAGTAATAGCTTTACCACTAATTAATCTAAAGTCGGCAGAACCTTGTTCAAGAGTGATATCAGATAACTGATTCAATATTTTATAAAATAAATTAGATGTTTTTCTTTTGAAATAGCCAGCACTATCGTTTTCTACTCTATGTGTACGAACAATATCATACCCAAGTTCATACTGTTTTAATAATTCATTGATTAAATAAGGCGGATGTTGCAAATCACAATCCATCATAATAATCACTTCTGCTGTAGAGGCATCTAAACCTGCTTTGATCGCATTTTGGTGACCAAAATTTCTTGAAAGTTCAATGTATTTTACTTTAGCATCTTGCGTTGCAAGTTCTTTTATTTGAGATAAGGTATTGTCTTTACTGCCGTCATCAACAAATAGAATAGTATAATCATATACCGTTTTTTCCAGCGCCTGCTTTATCTCCTTATAAATAGGTATTACATTGCCATGCTCATTATGAGCTGGTAAAATTATCTCAAGCTTGTTTTGCATGGGGGTGATTTTGGTCAAAATTAGTAAAAAGTAAATGATAGCTAATCAATATCCAGCTAAAAAAACAAGGGACTGCTTTAAGTGAGTATTTTATAACATATTCATCCCTTAAGTACTTGGGAAATAAATCGGTAGGAGAAAAAACAGTAAGTACCAATACAAATAATAATAAAATGAACAACCATTGAGGGGGTTTGGGTGCAAATAATACATACCAAATACCAAAACCAACCACTGCAATAACATAAGTTGGCGATTCAGCAGATGTGCTAAAAATAACCAAACCTATAAGCACTTGAGCTAGATACGATAACTGAAACTTAATTTCATTCCATTTTGAAAAGCGGTATAAAGGTAAAAGCGTAAAAATGCCAGCGGGAATAATAAAATAAAAATTAGGTATTGAATATAATCCGCTAACTCTTTTCACAAAGCCCATAGCAGATATATCAGTCATAGCATTGGTTTTATAAGAAGAAATATTTTCTATATTTTTTTCTAATAAAACATGATACCAGTCAAAATAAGATTTTGTTACAAACTCAGGACTAGAAATAAACATAGGTAAACAAAATAAAATCACTGACCATAAAATTAAATAAGCAATTATTTTTTTATAACCCTTTGAAAAAAATATAAAAGGCAGTCCTACAATACCATAAAGTTTTACAAAAACGCCTGCCACAATTAACAAGGCAGCTAAACCTAATTTTTCTTCTTTAATAAATACATATGTTAATATTATCCAACTGCATAACATTGGATTAAATTGTAAATTTTGAATTGATGTTAATGTTTCAATTAAAGAAATTAATAAAATTATATTCTTACCCCAATGTGTGATAGGTAATTTATGTACAGCATAAAATAAAATCCAAACATTCAATATAGCCCATAAAGTGGCCCCTATAAAATTAGGAAGTAAAGCGAATGGAGCAATTATTAAACTGAATAAAGGCCCATAATGGTTTTTATCAAAGTATTCGGCTGGATAAAAACTA
>RFVO01000102.1 GCA_009928005.1 Chitinophagia bacterium
AAAGTAATAGGACATCAGAATTATTGGGTTGTAGTTTACAAGATTTTAAACTTTATATAGAATCATTATGGACAAAAGGAATGAATTGGAATAATTATGGAAAATTTGGTTGGCATCTTGATCATATACAACCTTGTGCTAGTTTTGATTTAACAGACCCGAGTCAGCAGAAAAAGTGTTTTCATTATTCTAATATTCAGCCGTTGTGGGCTAAAGATAACTGGTCAAAAGGTTCTAGATAAATTTTATCTACTGTTGGACCCATAAAATTACCATCATCTAGACTATAGTATATTTCATTTAATTCAACCGACTGTAATAATTTACTACAATTAATACATGGTTTACTACCTAGAATTTTACCACATCTATTTATTCTCATTACAACAATTTTCCAACTAGGATTTATATAGTTGTATCTATTTAAAAGTTTGTCTATAAGACGACTCTCGCTATGAAAAAACGGAAACTCTTTATATTTGGGTAAATTAAAGTTTTCGCCTATCCTATAAGCACCAGCATGAGTCTTAATCGGGTTGTTTTGGGTAAAACAAATTAGTTTTGTTCCATCAAAAGCCCCACAATAATGCCAGCAACGAATTTCCTTACAAGGACTCCAGTTCTGGTATGCTTTGCGAATCGTTTTCTGTATGATTTTCATTAGTGTTAGTAGGCTCCTGAGCGTCACCGTACATTCTATCATATTCCTTGTATCGGTCAACTAGGGGAGGCATCCTTATTTTTTTGGGTTCCCTTCTTTTTGTATTTTCTTCCATAAAATATTCCTCATTTAGAAGCAAGCATATACAAACCTATATTTGCAAACGCATAACCCGTATATGCAATAAACATACCAGTATTACCTTTGTATAACTGTTCTGCCGCAACATAGGCATAAATACAACCAGTAAAAGCAATTAGCCAGCCACTCATACAACTACTCCTTTAATAATTTCTTCGTATTTTTCTATAGCAAGATCCTTCATTTTCAATTCCATATCAAGATCAAACTCTAGTCCGTAAGCATCAAAAGGAGTATCAGCATAATCATTATGAGCCCTTGGATTATTTCCGGGCCTGCTTTCGCTATAATGAAAAAGAGGACGATAGTTCTTCCATGTAAGATAGCAAGACTCTATTGCTTCTTGTTCGTTCATATCACAAGGATTACACTTATGATGAAGATAATCAAAGGTGATAGGAATGTTAGTAGCAGCATTAAAGTGTTCGATTAGTTCTCTTACATTCCAGCAGTTAACTTTGTCATCATTTTCAATAACGAGTCTAGTCCTACAATTAGGATCAAGACGATCAAAATTTTGCATAAATCTATCAATGATTTCAGAATATGTTCCATTTTTGTTATGTACATGGAGGTTCATGGGATTATTGTAGTTTGCTTCTAGACCAATTCTATCAAAGAAACTACTGTAGAAATTTAGTTCTGTAATAGTTTTATCAACAGCCTTTTGATTCGTTGATGCTAGAACATTAAATTCACTAGGATGAGCAGAAACTCTTACTCCTGTTCTATGAATTGTATTCTCAATATTGTCAAATTCGTCTTGAATAAGATCGTGATTGGGCAAATCTTCCAAACTAACATTAGCCTCGTCAAATGTAATTAGTGGAAAAATATCGCTGCTTACACGATAAACATAATTATGTTCAGCACAAAACTCTATGGTCTTGTCTGTTACCATAAGATTATTGCGGATTCTGTCTCCTAGAATCTGTAGTGCTTCTTCTCGCGGCAAAGATGAAAAACGCTTGTATGTCATTGTTTGATGACAAAAGCCTTGTTCTTTGAGTTTGAGGCTAATACAACAGAGGCCCAATCTAGTCATAGAATCTCCTTGATTTCCATTATACAATGGTATCGGCCAAAGTCAAACAGCATCTTGAACAATTTCTTCAGACGAAAGAATTTTAGTAACTATCATATCATCAACAAGCAATTCTAGGCAGAATTTTTTCTCTGCTTCTTCTGAAGAATCTGCCTTAACTAATTCATTCAATAAAAGTATTTGATAAGGAGTTGATGAACAAGAGTCATAAGCCTGTGCTGTTACATTAAAAGTTTTCATTACTTTAACTTCTTTCTATGAATATCGTGCATGGTTTTAAGAATAAATGTTACAGCAAAAATAGTTATTACGAAACTCAAACTTAGATAAAAAGCAACCATCCATAAAATAAAATCAACTAGCATTATTATTCCATCCTTATAGTTAGATATTCCAATCTCTATCAAAACCACCTAGTGCTTCGCTGATAATTGGAAATTGTTCAGTAAAAATTCTTTTACACTCTTTGGCGATTATCATATGTTCTTTTTGAGTACCATTCTTTTCTCTTAGTGCTATATATGTAATCCATGATCTTAATGTGCCACTCATATAAAGTCGAGTGGGGGTTGCTAGTGGTAGTATAAACCTTGCACACTCTTTAGCAATACCATCAGCAATCATACCATCATAGATGGCTTTACTCTTAGCAAAATGTTCTCTAATTTGTAGATTCCACTTGTAAATTGTTTCTGGTGGAATATCATCTATACTATTCTGTCTATTCTTAGTATCTTGACGACGCAATTCAAATACCGGAATTTCTTCACTAAGCAAAGTAGTATCAGCATATCTTTGGCTAAATTCTTGAAAATTAAAACTACGATGACGTAAAATTTGTGCTGCTAGTCCTCTGGTAGTGTTAATCTCAAGATTTAGAGTAGCCATTTCAAATATGCTCCAATGTTTATGGTCAATACAATACTTGAGCAATTTGCTGATATTATTTGAATCTTGATGATTTGGATTGCTAACCCTCGCACAATAGGCTATAATCTTTTCTGCATCTGGAGTAGGCTTAACTAATTTTACTTGGCTCATATTGTTCCTCTGTATAAAATATTTCAAATTCATCTAATGGGCATACTTCCATATCCCATTGTGCATTTCTTAGTCCAAACCCTAGTATAATTCCACTCTTTTGCCAATTTTTGATATAATCATCAACATTAATTCTAAGTAGTGGCTTATCATAATCATTAATACTACCATCAAATACTTCTGTTCCAGTATCAAACCATTCATCTTGTTTAGATATAAACTTAACGTACATTATTTTTCCTTGTATTCTGTTTGATGGTCTACCCAAGCATTATTTGTAATATTGTTGTAAATATCTCTGGCAAGTTTGCTAACGCTTGGACTAACTCCACTAGCACTAGGATCATCAATTTTAGACCAGTAGTATGTTACTGGTTCATCTTTTTCTTCGTCACCCTTGTCCTTTAAAACTTCGTAGCCATGAGTTTTTGCCCACTTTTTAATTTCGGTCCACAGCATAGAAAATAGCCTCCTAGCAACTCATATTACCGTCTTTCGGTGGTTTGTCAATACCTACTTGAAAACTTTTTTCTGGAAGATCATATCTTTTCCACGCCTCTTTATGTTGTAAGGCCACAATTTTAGTTCTTTGTTCATCTATGATTTTTCTTTGATAATGTATTAGAGAATATAGTTCTTGGATATATTCATATATTTGCTCATGTTTGTAAGCCTCCATGATAGTATTAATCTTATCTGGATTCATAGGAGCATATTTAAAAGTTCCATCCCAAGTCATTTTTGTAGTTCTTCCTCTGCTCTAAGTTTATAGCGATAATCAAATCCAGCAGCAAATCCTTCCATATATAACTTTTTCATTATGCTAATAGACTGTTTATTCTGATTAACAAAAGACAAATTATTTGCTACCCATTCATGGTAACTTTTTTCCTCATCACATAATTCTTCATTCATTTTTTCACCTTTGAAACATTAAACTTTTTGTAGATTTTATTTATACCAGATATAACAGATGGGCAGGTTAGATTGATAATATCAGTATCATCATTATCAGTAATATAAGCCTGTAATTCGTCATATAATACATCTTTAGTATAGCCCTTTTGTTCTAAATATTTCAAAACTTTAATCAGTTTATTCTTATGCTTACTAATAAAATTATCTATTTGTTTCTTGTATTCACCATTATGACCATACAAAGCATGTGCTAGTTCGTGTCTAAGCACACTATTATTTTGGGCGCCTATAACATAGAAGTTATCATTACGATACTTTAATAGGTCTAATAAATTCTTTTCCTCGTTAGTTAGCGGATCAAACAACCCCTGCTTAAAAGGAATTAATACTTTACTAGGAAAATTAAAGCCAGTCCAATCCACTTGATAAGTATTTCCGCCATATTTCTCAGAATACCAGTTCTTTAGTTGTCCTAATGTAAATATTTGATTTCTGAATTTTGGATTCACGCTTTCATAATGCTCTTGAAAACGCATAAATGTTAAACCCAACTCTTCTTGAGAGTCTGCTTTTATCCATACGCTATTATAGGGTTGAATTTTTAGATTTAGCATGGTTCATTTAGATCATTTAATTGATTAAGTATATTGAGCAAATCAAAATTCTTCAAAGGTTTTTCATTAGGTATAAAAACCCAAAGATTATCTTGTTCTTGATATTCAAAATGACCATGTTCACAAACATAGTAGTTGCCTGTTATTCTTGTTAATGTTAGCATGGTTTAATAGTCCAGCCCATAGTTAACAAATCTTGTTTAATTTCATCAGTAACAGTTCCTTCTGATACGAAACCATTGTTGTTATCAGAAGCAACTCCCGAACAATAGAAGTCAATATATGTTTCATTATTCTCCCTTAAAACTGCTACTATACTACCAGAATATCGCCAAGAACAACTCCACCTTTTATCATCATAAAAAAATTGGTTATTTGCCATAGCGGCATATAGATTTTGCGAATAAATACGACTATTTTTGCATTTGTTTTTTATAAACTTATTACTCAATAAATCATATTCTAAATCTGGTTTTGTGGTCATTTTGGTGTATAACTATTTGAGTGTGGGTAGACATTCAAAAAACTTACAATGAATTATATCAGACGCCCAAGCAATTGTCAACTACCCTTGATGTTGTTTGGGTTGTCTTGTTTATGCGTATAAAAATGAAAAAGAAAATATGTAGTAAATGTAAGATTAAAAAATCTATCTTAAGATTTTCTAAAGACAAAAGAAAAAAATCTGGATTGTGTTGTCAATGTAAAGATTGTCGTAAAATATATAACGATCAAAATA
>RFVO01000103.1 GCA_009928005.1 Chitinophagia bacterium
AGGTTTTTTTGGCAAGGCGGTTAGATACACATTAATGTTAGAAAATTTTACGAGTCGTTTTGATTACGGTACTGGTAATTTTCATATCACTCTTAAAATGATAACCTACAAATACAATGTATTAAATGAGGTTACCATGGCGGCGGCTCTTGCAACTCCTCACATGTATAGTAATAATTTACCTGTTAAAGGTAATGAAGGTGGTCCTTCTCAATCAACAACAGTTAATGATTTACCAGTTCGTAAGGGAACCCAAAAGATTAAGGAATTGTAAACCGGAATGCGAATATGACGACTTATTGTTGAAAAAAAAACTTTTTTATTTGGTTTTTTTTACATGTACCCAAAACCCTATAAATCGCATGTTTCATACCCCTTAATCAGGCGTTCAAGATATATCCTTTTTCTTAAAAATCTATAGTTATCCACTTATTTTTTAAAGTATTTTTTTCTTAAAAAACTAATACTTATTTGCTTTTATAGGCAGTTATTTAGATTTGACCTTTAAATACTACCTTTACTCATATAATTATAACTATGAGCTACGAATTAACAGGCAAATTAATTGCTAAATACGAAATTATTCAGAGAAAAGAGACCTTTAAAACAAGGGAATTTGTTATTGAAAAAACAGACGATATTAATGGTAAAACAATAACAAATTATGTAAAATTTCAATGTGTTCAGGACCGTACCACCATGCCTGATCGCTTTAACATAGGAGACACCGTAAAAGTACTCTTTAATATAAAGGGTTCTAAGTGGAATAAGGATGGTAAGGACAATTATATCACCAATTTAGACGCTTGGCGTATGGAAGCTGTGGCTTTAGGAGGTAGTACAGCCCCTACTGAAAATAGCACCTATTTTGACATTCCTACCAACGAATCAGGCGATGATTTACCCTTCTAATTAGCATTTTATACTAAAACAGTAGACTAAAAATCTTGCTTTGTCTACTGTATTTTTATGCGGCATTTTTTTAGGATAAAAACCTAACCCATGCAAAAAGAAATACAAGTTCGATTAACCCCAACTGAATCGGCAAATGGACCCAGCCTTTTAAAGGCCATAAGTCAAATTACAGGAGAAGAACAAAGCTCAATTACAGGCTACCAAATTCTTAAAAAATCAATAGACGCTAGAAGTAGACTCCAAATTTGGGTGAACCTAACGCTTATTGCGTTTATAAACGAACCAATTTCAAAGCGCATTATCGAACCCCTTCTTTTTAAAAGCCTTCCTTCCCATGCTAAAGAAGTTATTATTATAGGTGCGGGTCCTGCAGGATTATTTGCAGCCCTTGAATGTATTCAATTAGGATTAAGGCCTATTATTATAGAAAGAGGTAAAGATGTGAGAGCAAGAAGACGTGATTTAGCAAGATTAAATAAAGAAGGTTTTGTAAATCGGGAGAGTAATTATTGTTTTGGAGAAGGGGGTGCTGGCACTTATAGCGATGGTAAATTATATACTAGAAGTAATAAAAGAGGAAGCATTGATAAAATATTAAAAATTTTTTACCAGTTCGGTGCAGATGAAAATATTTTATACGAAGCACATCCTCATATTGGTACCAATAAACTACCACATATTATTACAGCCATGCGAGAACAAATTGAAGCAAGTGGTGGTAAAGTTTTATTTGAAAAAAAATTAGTAGATTTTGTTATTGAAAAAGAGTCCATTCAAGAAATTATTACGGCCGATGGAGATAGAATGAAAGCATCTGCTTATATTTTAGCTACTGGCCATTCTGCTCGAGATATTTTTACATTATTATTTGAAAAAAATATTAGTATTGAATCAAAACCTTTTGCTTTAGGGGTCAGGGTTGAGCATCCACAATCTGTAATTGATGCAATTCAATATCATTGTTTAGTGCGGGACCCTAACCTTCCAGCTGCATCTTATAGTTTAGTGGAACAAGTAAGTGAAAGAGGGGTTTTTAGTTTTTGTATGTGCCCCGGTGGTATTATTGCACCAGCAGCCACTGCTCCTGGAGAAATTGTGGTAAATGGATGGAGCCCAAGCAAAAGAGATAACCCCTTTGCCAATAGTGGAATGGTGGTGCAAATAGATGCACCTTCTGCTGCGAATTATTTAAAGAAAAATAAAAACAGTTTACCTGAAAATCATCCTCTATTATTATTAGCCTTTCAAAAAGAAGTGGAAGAAGCCGCTTTTAAAGTAGGTGGTGGATTACAAGTAGCTCCTGCTGCAAGATTAATAGATTTTTGTTCCAATAAAGTTTCTTCAAATTTACCTGATGCTAGTTATTTACCAGGATTAAATTCGGCGCCTTTAAATGAAGTACTACCCCATTTTGTGCACCGTACTTTACAAGAAGGTTTTAAAGCCTTTGGAAAAAAAATGAAAGGATATTATACCAATGATGCTATTGTAGTGGCTACTGAAAGCCGAACCTCTTCCCCCGTTCGAATTCCAAGAGAATCAGATACATTACATCATCCGCAAATTAAAAACCTTTACCCTTGTGCAGAAGGTGCAGGCTATGCAGGAGGTATAGTAAGTGCTGCAATGGATGGACAAAAGCTTGCACAACAAATAGCTTCTATCTTATAACTATTATAAATAAAATTACAATTAGCCCAATACTAATTCTCTGGCTTTTCTTTCTTACTTAATAATAAATCATCCTGAACTAAACGATTCATTTTAAATGATTTTAATTCAGCAGAAAGATTAGGAGATATTTCACGCGTTGCTATAACAGGCTTACCTGCATTTACCCAAGCAGTAAACCAAAAATCGGCAATCATATTAGCAGATGCAATTAATTGCTTATTCACAGTAGGTCCTAATCCATTTGCATATGCTTCTGCAAACTCTTTGGTGTAAACTTTTGTTTCACGACCATAACGCATAGCTGTTTTATATTTTGTTTCAGGCTTAAACTGAATAGAAACTTCTTTTTCTATCGCTAATAATTCAGGTACTAAAGCTGAAGTAGTTCTAATATCTATCCATATCGCCTCGCTCGGATTTTTAATATAGGTAGCCTTATGTGCATTGTATAATTGATATTGATCAATTCTTAATTCAGGCACAAACGATTCCCATAAACTATGTAACCCTTTTTGTCCAGTCAATTGACCGTCATAATTCAATGAGGTATGTAAAGGCACATGTGCATCTCCAATATAATGTCCTAAATCGGCAGCATAAAATAAAATACTATCTTTATTTTTAGAACGAAATGCATTGGTTAATTTTTCTAATTGATTCACTATCACATATGGTACATAACCATATTTAAGCAAGGTATCTTCATTATATTTTTTTACAGCAGATGCCCAATCAAGAGGCATATTATTAGCCGCATTTGGACCATAGGCTTCTAGGTCAATAAAATGCTTGGTGGCTTCTGTTTTATCTGTGTTTCTTCTAATATCTGGTCTGGTAGAATTAGCAACTAAATTATTCATTTCTTTATGCATAAAAGATTGCAAAGGTTCTGGCAAACTATAAATAGCAATTTGATGAATAGTACGGTGTACTAAAAAACCCCAACTACTCAATCCTACCGCCAAAATAAATACAAGGCTAATAAAAACTCTTTTCTTATTTAACATATTTACTAGGTTTTAAGCGAAGATACTCAAAACTTTTCCCACTCTTCCTTATAATTTTCATAGTAAATAGTAAAATTTCCGCTCTTCCTAATATAAAAAAAAGATATGTGAATTAGGTTTTATATTTGAAGTATAAATTACTTATTATGGATGCCCTATTGAGCCTACAAAATTTAAAAAAATATTATGCTACTCAAAAAGCAGTAGACGACATAAGCTTTGATATTGAAAGAGGAAGTATTTTTGGATTACTAGGACCTAATGGAGCAGGTAAGACTACATTACTTCGAATGATTACTGGAATATTTTATCCAGACTGCGGCAATATATTATTAGAAGGCACTGCATTTAATCCAATGGTGGATATTGAAAAAATTGGTTACATGCCAGAAGAAAGAGGCATGTACAAGAAAATGAAAATTGGAGAACAAGCATTGTACTTAGCACAGTTAAAAGGAATGTCAAAGGCAGAAGCTACTAAAAAAATAAAATATTGGTTTAAGAAATTTGAGATGGAAAGCTGGTGGAATAAAAAGGTAGAAGATTTAAGTAAGGGAATGAGCCAGAAATTACAATTTGTCATAACTGTTTTACACGAGCCTAAACTAATTATTTTAGACGAACCTTTTAGCGGACTTGATCCACTGAATGCCAATTTAATTAAGGATGAAATTTACGCTCTAGCTAAAAAAGGTTCTACCATTATATTTAGTACTCACCGTATGGAACAAGTGGAAGAAATTTGTGATCATATTGTACTAGTAAACTTAGGCAAGAAAATTTTAGATGGCTCTGTAGCAGATATAAAGCAACAGTTTAAGGAAAATAATTTCTCCATTGAAATTAAAGCAGGTGCAAGTGTAAATAGCAATGCCATTTTTACTATTATAAATGAATCAGCCTCTAAGTACTTAATTAAAATTAATGAGGACTATACAGTAAACAATGTACTTCAACATATCATTGAGCAAAAAATTGAATTAATTGGATTTAATGAAGTTCTGCCTTCTTTAAATGAAATATTTATTAAACTAGTAGAAGGAACGCATGCAGGTGCGCGAGCCTTTCAAAATATTTAAAAAAAAATAAAATGAATAAAACTTGGTTAATAATACAAAGAGAATATTCAAGTAGGGTAAAAAATAAACGATTTTTAATTCTTACTTTTTTAACACCCTTATTAATAGTGGGTTTAATAGCAGCATCAATTTATTTCTCTGTTTCAGGGGTAGAATATAGAAAAATTGCAGTGATAGATCCTAATGGCTTTATCAAAAATTCTTTGAAAAACACCAATCAAATTAGCTTTAGCTTTCCTGATAATGTAGACACCACTAACTATATTAAAAAAGGATATACCGATATTTTAATTTTACCTCAATTTGAAAAAGGTACTAAATCGGATTATATACTTAGGTCTCAAAAATCGATGGGATTAATGCTACAAGAAAGTATAAGTAGTAGAATTAATAGTGCTATTGAGGATCAAATGTTACAAGAGGCA
>RFVO01000104.1 GCA_009928005.1 Chitinophagia bacterium
CTTATCTTTAAGTTCAATTATTGGTTTAATTTATAGGGCCCACTTCAAGAAATAATCAAGTTTTTTGGCATAAAACAAGTTCCCTTCCCTAACTTTTTAGATTTAGCATTAGCCGTTTGTACATTTTTTCAAAAAAATCTACAACTTATTAAGGCTGTTATAATTACATAGAGGATATTTGCACCCTAATGCAAAATCGATACCAGCGCCTTATCTATTTAATAAAAACATTCAGAAAGCTTGCTTTGCTTTCAGTACTGCTATTTCTTGAAAACAATACTGAAGCTCAAAATATATCAGAATTTCAGAAAAATTTTCAATTAAACATTCGCCCCACTTCAAGTCCCATTGTATTAGATGGAATTTTAGATGAGGCCGTTTGGAAAACGGCAGAAATAGCAAAAGATTTTACAAAAAAATATCCCAACAATGTGGGTGCACCAAAACAGCAGACTGAAGTGCTTACCACCTATGATGATAAAAATATTTATTTTGCATTTAAAGTTTATGCCAAAGAAGAGCAAATTATTAAAAGTTTAAAAAGAGATGTTGGATATGAAGGTTCTGATGGAATAGCTATTGTTTTAGATCCTTTGGGGCAAAAAACTAATGGATTCATTTTTGCTTTGACATCGAAAAATGTGCAATCAGAAGATGAACTCACCACCAATACAGAAGAAAAACTTTCTTATAGCTGGGATACTAAATGGAATGCTGCCACCAAAATGTATGCAGGATATTGGATAGGTGAAGTAGCCATTCCATTAAAGTCATTGCGATACAATGACAAGCAACAATTTTGGGGTATTAATTTTTTAAGAGGTGACTTACAAAGCAATGAATACAGTTGTTGGACTAAAGTGCCTCCCATTTTTAAATCCTATGACTTAGGTTACACTGGTGTTTTAAATTGGCCAACCGCTCCACCTAAATCTAGTACCAACAAAATAATTCTACCTTATATAACTGGCAATTCCACCACTGATGACGAAAATGGTAAAACACTCCAAAATTCAGGTAATGCAGGATTTGATGCTAAAGTTACTTTAAACTCTTCATTAAATTTAGATGTCACAGTGAACCCCGATTTTTCTCAAGTAGAAGTGGACCAGCAAGTAACTAACTTAACTCGTTTCAATATTTTCTTACCAGAAAAAAGAGCCTTTTTTTTAGAAAATGGTGATTTATTTTCTGCCTTAGGTAATTATTTTATTAGTCCATTTTATTCTAGAACTATTGGTTTAGACAAGCAAGGTAATACCATACCAATATTGCTCGGAGCAAGAATTTCTGGTAACTTAAATGCATCAACTAGAATTGGGATGATGAATATTCAAACAGGTGCTAAAGGAAATTATTCACCAGAAAATTTTTCAGCATTCACCATTCAAAAAAGATTTTGGCAAAGATCCTTACTCAAAACTTATTTTTTAAATAGAGAGAATTTTATATCTGATGTAGATCTTAAAAAAAATCCAATGGATCGATATGGAAGAAATGCAGGTATGACTTTGTCACTAGCCAATAACGAGGGAACCAAGAAAGCAGAAATTAGTTATCATCAATCTATTAAGCCAACCATTAATAATAAGGATGCATTTTTTGAAGCTTCTGTTGCTAGAACAATTAAAGATTGGCGCTTTTTTGGGCAAATGGGCAATGTGGGCAAAAATTATTATACCGACATGGGTTATGTTCAAAGAATTGATAATTACGATGCTTTAAGAGATACGACTATTCGAGTGGGTTTTAAAGATGCTTACGCTAATATAAGTAAAAGGCTATTTATAAAAAATGGAAAAATTGGTAGAATAGAATTTTCATTAGAAGAATTCGTAGTATTCAATGCAGATAATAGCTTTAGTGAAAATGAAAATACTTTTAAAATAAATACAGAATATAGAAATAGTTCAGGTTTGAAATTAACCTTCACCAATTCAAACCTTAATTTATTATACCCCACTAAGCCTGGTGATGGCTTACCACTGCCTTCAGGTACCTATCAATACAATCAATTCAATTTTATGTACTATTCCGACATGCGTAAATTGTTTAGCTGGAATTCAATGTTAACATTAGGGCAATACTATAATGGTAATATTACAGGTGTTGGAGCAGGTATTATATGGAGAAACCAACCCCATTTAAGTTTTTCATTGAACGCAGAAGTAGATAAAATTCAATTACCAAAAATTTATGGAAATAATAATTTGATTTTGATTGCCCCTAAGATGGAATATAACTTTAATACCAAATTATTCTGGACAACATTTGTACAATTTAACACTCAAACTAATAATTTCAATATCAATAGCCGCTTGCAGTTTAGATATAAGCCTATGAGTGACTTCTTCTTAGTCTATACAGATAACTACTTTACCGACCCGATGCTTAAAAATAAAAACAGGGCGCTTATCTTTAAGTTCAATTATTGGTTTAATTTGTGATAGCAAAGTAACCCTATGGGCAATTCCTTTTCAATTTCTGGCCAATATGTAGATATCCTTAAAAAACGTATCTACCCAGCAACTATTTCTGTAGAAAACGGAATTATTCAATCAATTGAGCCTATTGAATCTACTATTGAATCAACTCTACATTATCTACTACCTGGCTTTATAGACGCACATGTACACATTGAAAGTAGTATGCTAATTCCTAGCTCCTTTGCTAGATTAGCTGTGACACATGGCACCATTGGAACCATTAGCGACCCTCATGAAATTGCCAATGTATGTGGTATGGAAGGCGTACAGTATATGATTGACAATGGTAAAAAAGTACCCTTTCATTTTTTCTTTGGCGCACCTAGTTGTGTACCTGCCACAGTTTTTGAAACGGCAGGTGCTGCACTTAAAAGTGATCAAGTAGGCAGCTTATTATCCAACCCCGATATTTATTACTTAAGTGAGATGATGAATTTCCCGGGTGTCTTATTCAAAGACGAAGAAGTCATGAAAAAAATTGCTGCAGCACATAAAATTGGAAAACCAATTGATGGGCATGCACCAGGTCTAAGAGGCGAAGATGCCAAAAAGTATATTGAAGCAGGTATTAGTACCGATCATGAATGTTTTACCATAGAAGAAGCCTTGGATAAATTACAGCATGGGATGAAAATTTTAATTAGAGAAGGTAGTGCTGCTAAAAATTTTGAAGCATTGTTTGAATTAATTGAAGACCACCCTTCTATGATTATGCTTTGTAGCGATGATAAACACCCTGACAGTTTATTAGAAGGACATATTAATAGTTTATGTGCTCGCGCAGTAGCAAAGGGTATTGACCCCTTACTTGTTTTAAGAGTTGCCTGTATAAATCCAGTTGACCATTATAAATTACCTACAGGGAAAATGCAAGTTGGAGACGATGCTAATTTTATTGTGGTGGAAGATCTTATTTCTTTTAAAGTAAAGCAAACTTATATTAAAGGAAGCTTGGTAGCAGAGAATGGAAAATCATTTATTAAAGATGTAAAAGAGAAAGCCATCAATAAATTTGATGCAGCTACAATTCAAGAAACAGATATACAAATTTCTTTAAATGAATACCCTCAAGAAAATGGCTTAATTGCTGTCATTGAAGCTATCGATGGGCAGCTTATTACCAATAAATTATGGTTGAGTCCTAAATTAAAAGGAAATAAAATTATTTCCAATACTGAATCAGACATTTTAAAAATGGTGGTGTATAATAGATACTATTCTGCTCCCCCAAAAATAGCTTTTATTAAAAACTTCGGTTTTACAAATGGAGCCATCGCTTCCACCGTTGCGCACGATAGTCATAATATAATAGCGGTGGGTGTTTCTGATGCAGCTATAGTGCAGGCCATTAATTTAGTAATTCAAGAACAAGGAGGTATTAGTTGCGTGCATGATATTTCAACTAAAGTCATGGGGCTTCCTGTAGCAGGGCTCATGAGCTTGGAAGACCCTTATAAAGTAGCCGCTGACTATACCGCTATTGACTTAATGGCAAAAGATTTAGGCTCTAAGCTTGGCTCCCCTTTTATGACACTTAGTTTTATGGCATTATTGGTAATACCACATCTAAAATTGAGCGATAAAGGTATTTTTGATGGAGATCATTTTAAATTATTTTAAAATAGGAAAAGAAACTTAGATTTGAAAAAAAATAGAAACCATGGTACATCATTTAAGCGAAAAACATAGTTTAATAAGCAATTGGATTGCTGAATTAAGAGATGTAACTGTTCAAAATGACAGAATGCGTTTTAGAAGAAACCTAGAAAGAATTGGTGAAGTAGCTGCTTATGAAATGAGTAAGCTAATGCCTTCCAAAATACAGGCTACTAAAACTCCATTGGGAATACATCAATCAAAAGTATTAAATGAGCAACCTGTACTAGCTACAATATTAAGAGCTGGACTACCTTTGCATCAAGGCATGTTAAACTATTTTGATAAAGCGGATAATGCTTTTATATCAGCCTATCGCAAACATCATGATAATGGAAGTTTTGAAATAAGTATTGAATATTTAAGCTGCCCAGATTTAAACAATCGTATTGTTATAGTTTCCGACCCCATGTTGGCTACTGGGGCTTCCTTAATACAAACCATACATGCACTTACTAAAATTTACAAACCCAAAGAACTACATATTGTGGTAGCTATTGCTAGCAAAGAAGGCATTGAGAAAGTGCAAGCTGCATTAGGAAAAGAGATACCTATATGGTGTGGAGATATAGACGATACTCTAAACGATAAAAGCTATATTATTCCAGGCCTGGGCGATGCAGGCGATCTTGCTTACGGCACTAAAATGCAATCCTAAAACCTTCTAGATTAATACTAGTTCGTACCTTTAACAAAAATATCATTTGCTTAAAGAACTCATTTTAGCTATTCGTGCCTATTTTTCAGCACACCAATTTATTCTTCAACATAAGTTATGGAAGTGGATGATAATACCCGGTATTATTTACGCTTATTTATTTTTAGTAGGCATGAACTACTTTAGTCAATCATCTAGTTTTTTTATTGAAGCTATAATTTTAAGAACAGGTTTAAAATCTTGGGTAGATAATTTAAGCAGCGATTTAATTGGCTTTTTTATTACTATGGGT
>RFVO01000105.1 GCA_009928005.1 Chitinophagia bacterium
TCCCTCGAATTCGAGGGACCTTTTTTTTAATACAGAACTTATTATAGATACTAGTTATTTTTTTGCAGCCTTAAAATTACCATTGGGTTGCACAAAGGTTAATGATAATACATCTCCTTTATCATTCATTTCAAAGTTAACAGCATAGCCTGCTACTTTTTTGAAATCAAATTTATGATTACCGACAGGCACTAATTCATAATCAGGTTGACCTGGTACCGATACATATAAAACATTTTCTTTTATATAAGTTTTAATATCAGCACCCGCTAAAGAAAAACTACTTACATATTTTTTAAGATCATCTGTCTTCAAATCCTTAGCAGTATTGCTTCGTTTAAATTTAATAGGTGTAGGAATAGCTGGTTCAAAATTAAATAAAGAGGCCGATTCAATATCTCCTTTTAAGCCTGTATTAAATTGAAAACGAATAGGACTTTTATTAGCAGTGTCAATACCTTCATTAGTATCATAGGGCCTGAAGATATCATAATGAAATTGCTCCATCCACCAATTTTGATTTTTTAATTTAGCAAACAATGAATCTTCTTTTAAAATAATTTCAAATTTTCCATAAGCGTCATTAGAATACACCCCAGCATAATCAGCTAAAGCATGTGAAGGCTTGGTATCCTTTACTTGATTGCTAGTACTTGCTTTTTCAGCTTCCTTTGCTTTTTCTTTGGCCTTTGCTTTGGCTTTTAAAAAATCTGCATTCCAATCAAAATATTTAAGTCCTAAAACTCTATCTGAAATAGTATTTCTGACAGCAGAAGGAACACTTGAACCATTTTGGTTCACTAAAACCACAATACCAATGCTATCTGATGGGAAAAAACTAGTACTTGCACTAAAGCCATCAATATTTCCTCCATGCTCTACTCTATAATGTCCTTTGTAGGAAGTCATCATCCAAGCAAAACCATAAGTACTAAATTGAATGTCTGGCTTTTCAGTAGTAGGAGTGCCTGGCGCCATTATCATTTGAGAACTGGTGGCTTCAGCAATATAAGATGCTGGTATAATTTCCACCGTATCTAATTTACCTCCATTGATCCAAACTTTTAACCACTGAGACATATCCATCACAGTACTATTAATACTACCTGCAGGGCCCATACCTGCTATATCATAATAAGGTGTTTTATGAATAACTGAATCCTTGATGACATTATATCCAATTGCAGGTTCTTTATAGTTGGCTAAATCTTTTACAGAAAAATTAGAATTCGTCATGCCAATTTTTGAAAATATTTTAGATGCTACATTTTCCTCCCAAGATTTTCCTGTTAATTTTTCGCCCACCACACCTTGTAATAAATACATAAAATTATTATACTGCCAAGTTTGTCGTAGTTCAGCAGATGGCTCCATGTATTGAATACGCTTCACTAAATTATCTCTTGTATCAGGTGCTATATACCATGACAAATCATGTCTAGGTAGTCCAGTTCTATGACTCATCATATCACGAAGGGTAATATGATTGGTTAAATCACTTGTATAAAATTTTAAATCGGGTAAATAGGTAGTTACAGGCTTATCAAAATCAATCGATTTTTCTTTTTGCAAAATACCTAAAACAGAAGCAGTAAATGCCTTGGTACAAGAACCAATGGCAAATTGAGTATTCGCCGTTACCGGTATTTTATTTTCTACATCACGATACCCAAATCCTTTGGCAAAAATAACTTTGTTTTTTTCTACCACCGCCACGGCTACACCTGCTGCATGATTGTCTTTTAATATTTTATTAATTTCAGCCTCAATACCTACAAAGCGTTTGTCTACCTTAGTTTGAGCTAACAATTGTATACTTGAAATAAGCAAAATGACTGTTAAGCTGTAAGTAATAATGATCCTTTTCATATACTAAAATTTTATACTTCAAATATATCATTATTTAGTTAACTTAGTTATTCAAAATACATCTATGGCAAACAGACGCAATTTTATCCAACACTTAGGGCTGATGGCCGGTGCCTTTTCAGCCAACAGTTTATTCAATCAAGCACATGCTGCTGAATTTGAGCACATGAATTTGCAAAAGAAAATGCTTAGCCCCAAGGAAGTCGCCATGGATGAAGACTATTGGTCGGTCATTCAACAAGGCTACACGGTGAGCCCTTCTTTAATTAATTTAAATAATGGGGGTGTAAGTCCAAGTCCTAGAATCGTACAAGAAGCAGTAGAAAGTTTTAATAAAATGACGAATGAAGGGCCTTCTTATTTTATGTGGCGCATACTTGATCAAGGAAGAGAACCTTTAAGATATAAATTAGCACAATTAGCAGGTTGCGATCCTGAAGAAATTGCCATTAATAGAAATTCAACAGAGGCATTAAATACCGTCATTTTTGGATTGAACTTAAAAGCAGGCGATGAAGTTATTGGTACTAAGCAAGACTATCCCAATATGATTAATGCATGGAGACAGAGAGCTTCTAGAGAAGGTATTGTATACACGCAACTTAATTTTAAATATCCGATTGAAAATGAGGAAGAAATTGTTAGTGCATTTGAAAAAGCAATTACCCCTAAAACAAAAATATTTCATATCACCCATATGGTGAATTGGGTAGGACAAATTATGCCCGTTAAAAAATTATGTGATTTAGCGAAAAAGCATAATATTGAAACCATCGTAGATGGTGCGCATAGTTTTGGATTAATGGATTTTGCTATTCCCGATTTTGGTTGTGATTACTTCGGCACTTCTTTACATAAATTTTTATCGGCCCCTATTGGATCTGGCATGTTATGGATTAAAAAAGAAAACATTGAAAAAATTTGGCCACTAGTTTGTAACGATAATCCAAAAGGAACCGATATTAGAAAGTTTGAAACCCTTGGTACTAGAAGCTTTCCTATTGAACAAGGAATTGGAGAAGCAATTAATTTTCATACTGCCATTGGTAGCAAAAGAAAAGAAGAACGTATTCGTTATTTAAAAAATTATTGGGCCACGCGCGTTCAAAATATACCTAAAGTAAAAATTAATACTTCTTTAAAAGATGCTTACTCTTGTGCCATTTGTGGAGTAAGTATTGATGGTATGACCCCAGGTGCTTTAGATAGCGCTTTATTCAATGACTATAAAATTCACACAGTAGGTATTGTATGGGAAAATATTAGTTGTGTGCGTATTACACCACATGTGTATACACGCCTGCAAGATTTAGATAAACTTGTATATGCTATAGAAAAAATAGCAAAGAAAGCGTAATAGAATTTTAAAAATAATTTTGAGCATAAAAAAAGCTCGTCCAAATAATTTTAAATTATTAGGACGAGCTTTTTAATTGAATACTTTTTTAGAAACTTTTCTATTCTAATTAGTAAGTTATTAGCCTTTAAGGTTTTTTAACCATTGGATAAGTCACTCCTAATTGTTCTAAATAAGTTCCATACTTCGCTTCATTATAATAGAAAGGTTTCATTTGCTCTCTATACTTTTGCATGATTTCTTTATTTAAATGAATAGCAGGCGGGTCAGTGGCACTAATAAATGGAAATGTTTTTGCATCTTGAATTAATTTAGGATTGGTAAAACAATCTAATAAAGTCATTGCTGCAGCTTCAGCCCCAGCAAGTGCGCCTTTATGGGCAATGGGTGTTGCCATCGCAATGGCATCAGCCCAATGATGTCCCTTTGTACCAGGAATATTAGCAGGGAAACCCAATACAATGGTGGGAACATTCCAAGAAATATCTGCAATATCATCTGATCCTCCACCCCATGAAAAAGGAACAGATCCTTTAATGGTATCAATAGTAGTCTTTAAACCATTGATAGGATTACCTTCCATATCTTTTTTAGGTGCTTCTACTAAGGCTTGCACTGCTCTTGCCATTTCCATGTCTTTCTCATCCCAAACAGGCATACCTACTTTTTTAATATTAGCATACATGGCTTCGGCTAGTGGTTTATTAAAATGCCCTGGCCATGCAGTACCTAAAATTTGATGGGTCACTGTAGTGCCCGACATCATCGCCGCACCATCTGCAATTTTAATACCAGCTTCATAGTTGGCCTTGATATCTTCATAAGTACGTTCTCTAAAATAATACCAAACACTTGCCTTACTAGGTACAACATTAGGTTGGTCTCCACCATCTACTACTACATAATGAGAACGGTTAGTTGGTTTTAAATGTTCTCTTTTAAAATTCCAACCAATATCCATTAATTCTACACCATCTAATGCACTTCTTCCACGCCAAGGTGCACCAGCTGCATGCGCTGCTTCTCCATTAAAATCAAAACGCACACTTACTAGTCCATTACCACCGTTGTCACCATAATTAGATCCAAAACTTCCGCTCACGTGTGTAAAAATACAAGCATCAATATTTTTAAAATAACCATCTCTTACATACCAAGCCTTAGTAGCTACTAACTCTTCAGCAACACCAGGCCAAATAATAATGGTTCCTGGCATATTTTCTTTCTCCATCATTTCTTTCATCGCAATAGCTGCATATATAATAACTGCCTGCCCTGAATTATGTCCTTCACCATGTCCTGGTGCACCTTCAACAATGGGGTCTTTGTAAGCTACACCTGGTTTTTGAGAAGCTTTTGGAATACAATCAATATCACTGCCGAGTGCAATAACTGGAGAACCTGTCCCCCATTTAGCCATCCAGGCAGTAGGTACATTAGAAATATTTTTTTCAACTTTAAATCCATTTTTTTCTAATACGCTAGTTAAATAAGCAGAGGTTTCAAATTCTTGAAAACCTAATTCTCCAAAACTAAAAACTTTATCTACCATAACTTGTACATCTTTAGCATGACCTGCCACACTGGTGTACAATTTTTGCTTCATAGCAGCAATTTCTTTTTCTGAATATTTTTTTTGTAACTTAAATACAAATTATTAATATGAATAAACATTTATTTTTAGTGAAGACATTTTTTGTATTCACCATTGCATTGTTAAGCTCGATGCAATTAATGGCACAAAAAAAGTATTCAGAAAAAGAGTTAGCTGCCATGAAGCAAAAATTGTACACCAGTGT
>RFVO01000106.1 GCA_009928005.1 Chitinophagia bacterium
ACTCCTTCTCCATGTATCCATTGCATTTTATTAGCAAACATAAAACCAGCTGTAATTAATAAAGCAACGCTAATGGTTAGTCTAATATTTCTTTCAGAAAGTTTACCAATAATATCGGCACCTAAAATAGCACCGCCCATCGCCGTTAGAAACATAACAATTAAAGTTATAGGCTCTACTTCTATAACTTGAATAAAAATAATGGCTTGAATTAAAACAGGCAATGTATTGGCCACATTCATGGTGCCTGGTATGAATTTGTCTGAGGTTTGCTTCGTGAATTTTAATAGGGCCGTTTGTGGTGCAAAAGCACCAATACCCAATACATCAAAAAAATTAACTACAAAACCAATAATGCCAGTTTTAACCCAACTTACTTTTTCTAAGTTATTTTTATGTTTAATAATATCTGCCCCCAAAACATAAATAAACCAAATTGCAAACAGTACTAAAATAACCCAAATAACATTCACCATATAGCTTGTATTTACAAGTTAAGTTAATACAAAAAAGGGGAATTGGATTTCTATAATAAATAGAACCGTCTTTCATCAAAAAAACAGCATTCAAATAGGTAGATTAAAGTAGATTTCATAATTTACTAGCCTTAAAACAATCCCATGCGTAAATTCATACAAACACTGCTATTATTGATTCCTCTTTTTGCAATGAGTCAACAAAAAGCAAATTATACTTTAGCAGCTCGATTCTCGCCTAAGAAATTAGATAAGATGATATTTTCTTTAGCCGTAGACCCACACTGGTTAAAACAATCGAATAAATTTTGGTACACCTTCGAAACTAGCGAAGGCAAACAATGGACCATTGTAGATCCTGTAAAGAATGAAAAAAAGGCCATGTTTAACCGTGATAAATTAGCAGCTGAATTAACTAATATTATTAAAGATCCATTTGATGGACAACATTTACCTGTGGATTCTATCAAATTTATAAAGGACGAAAACTGGATTCAGTTTGAAGTAAAAAGCAGCATTGAAATTAATAAAGACGAAGAAGTTAAAAAAAATAAAGAGGAAGATGGTAAAAAAGAGACAAAGTCAGAAAAAATAAAAAAAGTGTTCTACTTTGAATATAACTTAGTAACAGAACAATTGAATGAATTAGTAGGTTTTAAAAAACCAAAAAGAAAACCTAGCTGGGCAAATATTTCACCCGATGAAAAAACCATCGTGTTTGGAAGAAATTATAATTTGTTTTACATGGATAAAGCCAATTATGAAAAAGCTTTGAAAAATGAAGACGATAGCACTATTGTAGAACATGCCATTACCAAGGATGGCGAACAAAATTTCAGCTGGCATAGCGAAAGCGCCTATGGTGGTGGAGGTGAAACCAATGTAGATGTTGAAAAAAATAAAAATAAAAGAAAGGCAGTTTATGCCCTATGGAGTGAAGATGGTAAGCATTTAGCTATCACAAAAGTTGACAATAGAAAAGTAAAAGACCTTTGGGTTATTAATAGTATAGCCGATCCTAGACCTACTTTAGAGACCTATAAATACTGGATGCCAGGTGAGAAAGAAGCCCCTATTGATCATTTAATGATTGTAGATATGGCCGCTTATACATATAAAGAAATAAATGTTTCATTATTTAAAGACCAAGATATAGCTATATGGAGTAAAACCAATAATGTAAATACTAGAGACGATGACCATAAACCAAGTATTTGGTTAGGCACCAATGATAAATTATACTTGTCCCGCACAAGTCGTGATTTGAAAAAAATTGACCAATGTGTTATAGATATTAATACTGGCGCAGTTAAAACATTGGTTGAAGAAAGCCTTAATACTTATGTAGAAATAAAAAAACCAGGTATACTAAAAAATACAGAGGAGTTTATTGAATGGAGTGAGCGCGATGGCTGGGCACATTTATATTTATATGACAAAGAAGGAAAATTAAAAAATCAAATTACACAAGGGCCTTGGCATATTGAAGACATTATATCTATTGATGAAGAAAAAAGAATTGTATACTTTTCTGCCAATGGCAAAGAAAATATAAATGGAAATTTGAAAGAAGACCCCTACTACTTGCACTTGTATAAAGTAAATCTTGATGGAACTGGTTTACAACTATTAAATCCAGGCAATTTCGATCATAGCTTTAGCATGAACGATAGAAAGAATTATTTTGTCAATACTAGTTCTCGCATTAATTCCACACCAATATCTACCTTGTATTCAACTGATGGCAAAAAATTGATGGATTTAGAAACAGCCGACCTAAGTTCTTTATTTGCTGCAGGGTACAAATTTCCAGAAACATTCAAAGTAAAGGCCGACGATGGCATTACTGATATTTTTGGAGTCATGTATAAACCTTTTGATTTTGATAGTACTAAAAAATATCCCATAATTGAGTATGTATACCCCGGGCCTCAAACAGAGTCGGTTAACAAAAGCTTTAGCAAGGGCATGGACAGAATTGACAGACTAGCTCAATTAGGTTTTGTGGTAGTTACTATAGGTAACCGTGGTGGTCATCCTGCACGTAGCAAATGGTATCATAATTATGGTTATGGCAATTTAAGAGATTATGGGCTAGCCGATAAAAAAGCAACTATTGAACAATTAGCCGATAAGTATAGTTTTATTGATAGAGATAAAGTAGGAATTCATGGCCATAGTGGCGGAGGATTTATGAGTACAGCCGCTATGTTTGTGTACCCTGATATTTTTAAAGTAGCTGTAAGTAATGCAGGTAATCATGATAATAGTGTTTATAATAGATGGTGGAGTGAGAAACACAATGGTGTAAAAGAAAATATTTCTGATAAAGGGGATACAACCTTCTCTTATATGATTGACAAGAACCCTGATATTGCAAAAAATTTAAAAGGAAAATTATTACTTATACATGGTGAAATTGACAACAATGTACATCCTTCTAATACCATTCGTGTGGTCAATGCCTTAATAAAAGCTAATAAGCGTTTTGATATGTTAATTCTACCTACACAAAGACATGGTTTCGGCGATATGAACGAATATTGGTTTTGGAAAACAGCCGATTATTTTTCAAGATATCTTTTAGGTGATATGACGGAGAGACCAGTAGATATTGAGGAGTTAAATAAAGAAATAGAAAGAAAGAAATAAAAATATACCCTATTAAAAATGCAAAAGACTATAATTTAATAGTACTCATACCTCCGTCAATAGATAAAATTTGACCTGTCACCCAGCTAGACTTATCGGTTAATAAAAATTCTACCGCATTAGCAATGTCTACTGGAGTACCCACTCTTTTAAGTGGATGCCTTTGTGCATTAGCATCCATTTTCTGGTCGGAGTTTAATAAACTTGCTGCAAGAGGTGTATTAGTTAAAGATGGTGCTATGCAGTTCACTCTGATAGTGGGTGCTAACTCAGCAGATAAAGCCTTGGTTAAACCTTCAATGGCCCCTTTTGAACTTGCCACTAATGAATGAAAGTTTAAACCTAATTGAACGGCTACTGTGGAAAATAAAACAATAGAACCATTTTTACTTTCTTTTAATTTAGGTAGTGCTGCTTGGATTACTTTAATAGCTCCTACAACTTGTAAGGTATAATCTTTTATAAAATCGTCTGTAGGTATTCGGTTAAAGGGTCTTAAACTAATTGCTCCAGGACAATAAACAATTCCTTCAAAAGATGCAGGTAAAAAATCTAGATTTATATTTTCATCCAATACATTTAATGCATGATAATGTATGTTACTAGTAGTTGCTACTTCTGTATTTGTATTATAGGTTGCATGTACTGTATGGCCTGCTAGTGCTAATTGATTTGTTACTTGTAAACCAATACCAGAAGAACCCCCCACAACTAAAAATGTTGCCATAGAAAAATATATAATTAATTAACGCATTCTTATTTCTAAACTCATCTATTCCTTCCATTCAATAGGAATCGATATTTCATTTTTACGACCAAAGAATTCAAAAGGGGCATTATAACCCAAGAAACTATATCCACCTATTATTTTAATATTTTTCTTATTTAAAAGAGCTACTAATTTATCTGTATACTCTTTTATTTTTTCATCATTAGCATATCCTCCAAAGGCAATTACTGCTTCATAGCTTTCTTTAGATTCCTTAATTTGAACAGAAGCGTCTTTGGGTTTAGGTAAAGTTGAAGCATCATATTTTTCAGGCATCACAAAACTCATTGAAGAACCATTACCTCCCATCTCCATTCTCACTGGAGCGGTCATAGCAATACTTTTACTTTCATCATTACCACCAAAAATATAACCTGCTAATTTTCTGAAACCACTATTAGCCACTTGTTTATAATTTGAGCCACTTGACTGAATGGTTGCAAACATAGCCTTGGGATAAAAACGAATCTCAAAGCCCTCTTCAATTTTAACTACTCTGTATTTTTGCTTTTCCACTTTAGAAGCCGAAATGCTTCTAAACGATTGAAATACAATAAAAAAAAGGCCGAGGGCAATAAATAGGTATACTAATTTCATAATAATATAGTTAATATTAATAATAACATAGAAAGTCCAAAAAAGTTTAAATTGGCTAATTCTGATATACCCCTATTCTATATACTTCACTACACGTGCTAATTTACCATCCGCATTCATTCCTTCTAATACAATTTGTAGCTTCTTACTTATATCATTATTGTAAAATTCAATTCTTACCCTTGAACTTCTTTTATTCGTTAAAACATATGGGTTCCAATATAAAGTGGTGCGGTTATCTGCTTCAAAATTGGCAGTGGGTTTATCATAATCTGGATGAAAGAACTCTTTAAAAACTGAATAACCTCCCAAAACAATATTCTCCATGCCCTTGCTATTTATATTATTTGATTTACTTGCGCCACCTTTTTTAGTATAAATAGCTATGGCCCCTCCACTGCCGCCGCTGCCTGCACCTGAAGAAGCAAAGAAAGGAGGTCTTATTGCTTTTATAAAAGCAA
>RFVO01000107.1 GCA_009928005.1 Chitinophagia bacterium
TTAATTCTTATTCAATTTTAATTTTAATAATTCAAAATGATGAATTGTATGAAATGTTGTGAATAGGACTAATTCTCTTAAACTTACTTTTCCTAAAATTGGATGAGGTAATTTAAATTTATCTAATTCAGCATCGGTATGTTTATTTATTTTTTCAATAAATTTTTCATTTAATAATTGATGTTTTTCAAGTAAACTAATTTTATTTTCAAATAAAACTGGCTTTGGAATATATATTGAAGGAGATTTCGCCCCATTTGCTAAAGCTTTTTTATATTTCGATTGAAGAAGCTCAAAAGAACGTTGTTCATCTTTATTTATTCCATATAGAAGACCCAATAAAGGTTTTGGTATTAAATAAGCAATATTTAAAATTCTTAATAATTTAATTAAATGAAATAAGTCCTGTCCTGCAGACCACTTATTATTTATGTTAGTTTCAAACTCCTCTTTATTTAAATTGGAAATTAACTCGTTAAAATTTTCTACAGAATTTCTTAATGAATTTATTATGGTTGTTTTGCTATTCATAATTTTTACCTTTTGTTTCTAATAATGAATAAGCCTCTTCCCAATTTGGTATAGTATCAGATTCGTATCCATAAGTTCTACCTGTTGCAATGGAATGAAATGATTTCATCGCTTTTAGATGCACACCATTTTTCATAAATACTAACATCATCTCACGATTTTCCCAAGCAGTTAAAGTACATTGATAGCCGTTTATTTTTTTAACAGCGCTGTATAAATTTCCTTTGGCCGATTTTGCTTCACTAAATGAAGGAATGGCTAAAGTCCAAAATTTGATAAAACCCCATAAGCCTTTTGGCTTTAAACCTGTGATGGATATATGCATGATGTAATTATTTAAGATTATTTACAAAGAAAATATATTTTTATTTAATTACCACTTCAATACCTGCATTTATTGCTGTTTTTCCATTAATATTACTTTACTAAATATAAATAGAATGAATAGAGTACAAGTTATTTTAACACTTGACATGGAAAATATTCCGAGTAATTTTCCGGAAATATTAAAGCTAGAACAAGAAGTAGTTGCTAAATGGAAAGAAGAAGGCGTTTTGGAACATTTGTTTTTAAGACATGAAAAAAATGGAGCCGTTTTAATTTTTAAAGAGGTAGAGGAGGAGCAGGTTAAAGAATTAATGAAAACGCTTCCTTTTTATAAATTAAAGAAAAGTGTTGAGTATTATAATTTGATACAACAGTTCTAAAGCTTGCAATTGGCTTAGGATTCTTTCGCATATTTCTAGATTTGTGGTGCAAATATTGGGGCAAATTTGATCCTCATTAAAAAGGGTCTATGCTTTTAACAGCATAAACCCTTCTAAAACAGTCTTTTCGGCTGTGGGCTCATCCCGAGGACTCGGGAGACCCCGATTTAATTTTTGAGGGTTTAAAATATTATTCTTTACCTTTTCTTTTATTGATAATTAATAGGATACGAGTTTGAAATAGATCTTTTTTTCTCATATCTCACTTTTTTCCCCGATTTCGGTGAAAACCTGGCCCTGAACCTGGCCGGGGATTTAGGACCTAAAAACGCCTTATTTTAAGTAACTTTATAGTCAATTCTCAATATGAATATTGCACCAGTTTTACATAAAGCACCACTTAAGTCATTGGATGAAAAAATGAATGATTTGAATTATTGGTTAGCACAACCTTTGGTAAAAAGGCTTGAAGCGGTGACATTTTTAATATCACAAACAGTAGATCTTAAAACTACTAGAATGGATAAAACGCATGTAGTAAGAAGAAAATTGAAAGCATGACTTTAGCCCAAGATTTTGAAGACTTTGTTAAACTCCTTAATAAACACCAAGTTGATTATATGGTTGTTGGCGGATACGCATTGGCATTTCATGGCAAACCAAGACACACAGGCGATTTAGATATTTGGATTAATAGCTCAGAAACGAATGCTGAAAAATTAGTAATTGCCATAAAAGAATTCGGATTAGCAAGTTTAGAATTAACAAAATCTGATTTTATGCAACAGGGTTATGTAACACAAATTGGATACCCGCCACTTAGAATTGATATTCTGAATACCATTGATGGAGTGAAATTTGAAGATGCTTTTCCAAATAAATTACTTGTAGATGTAAATGGAGTTGAAGTAAAGTATATAGGATTAAAAGAATTTATAGAGAACAAAACTGCTTCAGGCAGAAGCCAAGATATTGCTGATTTGAAAGAGATTAAGAAGTTGAATAAGGGGTAATTTTCCTTATTTAAACCCCAAACAAAAAGGGTCTACGCTTATAACAGCATAAACCCTTGAAAATCTTGCCTTTCGGCTGTGGGCCCACCAGGGCATGATCCTGGGACCCCCTGATTATGAGTCAGGTGCTCTAACCAACTGAGCTATAGGCCCGCATCTTTCGATGTAGGCGGCAAAAGTACTAATTTTTAACCTTTTTTAAGGGTATCTACCCTTTTTTTCTGCTATTTTTGCGGGATGAAGAAAGTTATTTTATCAGTCGTTTCTATTTTATTCTTTGGCATGTTTTTAAATGCCCAAACAGCAGCCACTTCAGGGAGTAAAAAATTAGACCTAACAGGCCGCCCAGCCGATCATTTTGTGTTCCAATTTGGTAGTGATACTTGGACTAGCCGTCCCGATAGCGTTAAATTAGGCGGAGGTTTTAGCCGTCATTTTAATATGTACTTTATGTACGACAAACCTTTTGTAACAAACCCTAAATACTCTGTTGCCTTTGGAGCTGGAGTAGGAACAAGCAATATTTTCTTTGACAATCACACATATGTTGATGTAAAATCAATTGCAAATACTTTACCCTTTCGTCATATCGATTCTCTTTCAAATCATTTTTCTAAATTTAAAGTAACCACTATTTATTTAGAAGCACCCGTGGAGTTAAGATATTTTAGTGACCCAGCACATCCTGGTTCTTCTTGGAAAGCTGCAGTAGGCTTTAAGTTGGGTACTTTATTAAAATCTTATTCTAAAGGAAAGAATATGATAAGTAATACTGGTACCTCTATTAATGGTAAAACATACATTCAAAAAGAAGAAAACAAACGCTTCTTCAACGCAACCGATGTTGCATTAACAGCAAGAGGTGGATATGGTATATTTTCATTAGACTTAGGCTATCAAGTAAATGGTGTTTTACGCGATGGTTTTGGTCCAGTGATGAATAAGTTTTCTGTAGGCTTCACTATTAGTGGCTTATAGTAATTAATATAATATTTAGGAAACCCTCTTTTACGGAGGGTTTTTTTATGGACCTAATGGATTAGACTATCTTTGTAAAAACAATAAAGTTGATAGAGAAAAAGAAAATATTTAAGAAGGAAGAGAAGTCGGTTCTAGTGAGTGTGATACAGAAAGATCAGACCGAAGAACAGGTAGATGAATACTTAGATGAATTAGCTTTTTTAGCGGAGACTGCAGGCGCTAAAACTTTAAAATCGTTCAAGCAAAGATTACCGCATCCCGACTCTAGAACTTTTGTGGGTAAGGGAAAGCTTGAAGAAATAAAACAATACGTTGCACAGAAAGATATTGACGTAGTTATTTTTGATGATGAATTATCGGGTTCTCAAATTACCAATATTGAAAAAGAAGTAAAGTGTAGAGTTATTGATAGAAGTGATTTAATCTTAGACATATTTGCAGCGCGTGCAAGAACGGCGCAAGCTAAAGTACAAGTGGAGCTAGCACAATACCAATATATATTACCCCGCCTAAAAGGTATGTGGACACATTTGGAAAGACAAGGTGCGGGTATTGGATCAAGAGGTCCGGGGGAAACAGAAATTGAAACCGACCGTCGTATTGTAAAAGATAAAATTTCATTACTACGCAAACGCTTAACAGAAATTGATAAGCAAGCCTTCACACAAAGAAAAGAAAGAGGAGAGTTTATACGCGTGGCATTAGTAGGCTATACTAATGTGGGTAAGAGTACCATTATGAATTTAGTTAGCAAGAGCGAAGTGTTTGCTGAAAATAAATTGTTCGCCACCCTTGATACCACTACGCGTAAAGTAGTTTTTGAGAACACCCCTTTTTTATTAAGTGATACGGTTGGTTTTATTAGAAAGCTGCCACATCATTTAGTAGAAAGTTTTAAAAGCACATTAGATGAAGTAAGAGAGGCCGATGTACTTTTACATGTAGTAGATGTTTCTCATGCGCAGTATGAAGACCAAATTGGTGTAGTAAATAAAACCTTACAAGAATTAAAAGCATTTGATAAACCTATCATTACCATTTTCAATAAAATGGATTTATACAAAGAGAAATATTTTGATGAGTGGATTTCGGATGAAGTTAAACAAGATTTACTCATTGAATTAAAAAATAAGTGGAACGGTATTACCAATAACCAGGCCGTTTTTATTAGCGCCATTGAAAAACAAAACATAGAAGAATTAAGAACTGTTATTTTACATAAAGTTAGAGACATGTATCAAATAAGATTCCCTTATAAAACTGTTTATTATACCTAATGAGTAAGTTGGAATGGAAATTCATTACCGATGCGCCATTAAGCTTGAACTGGGCTGAAAATAACATGGTAGAATTGGAGGTAGAAGGCAAGCAGGTTACCCTAGCAAAATGGAAGGAAGGATACCTAGCTTTTGCAAGTAAATGTCCTCATGCCAGTGGTCGCATGGCACAGGGCTATATCAACCCTTTGGGCCAGGTAGTTTGTCCATTACATAGATATTGTTTTGATATGAAAAATGGCCGAAATACAAGTGGCGAAGGCTATTTCCTAAAAACCTACCCCATAGAGTTAAGACAAGAGGGTCTTTTTATTGGTTTTCAGTCATTTTCTTTGTTTTAATGTTTTGTTCTTAACTAAAATTTATTATTTTTGCCACCCTTAAAAGTAATACTCCTCCTTAGCTCAGTTGGTTAGAGCACA
>RFVO01000108.1 GCA_009928005.1 Chitinophagia bacterium
GGCGATACCAGGTTTGATAGAGTTATTAGCACAGCTTCAACCGTTACTAAATTTGAGTGGATACAAAAACTAAGTCATAATAAAATTATCATAGCAGGTAGTACTTGGGAAAATGACCATATTGTACTTGCTAAAGCCGCGAGTCATTTAGAAAAATTTAATTGGATTATTGTACCACATCATGTGGACCCTATTTCCATAGCTGAATGTAGGTCTCATTTCCCAAAAGCCATTACACTTTCTGAATTACATAATTCCAAACAACATTTTACTTTACCTACTATAATAATTGTAGACCAAATAGGTTTATTAAGAAGCTTATATCAATATTCATTTATTTCTTATGTAGGAGGTGGTTTTGGTAAGGATGGCGTGCACAATGTTTTAGAACCAGCTGCATTTGGCAAACCAGTAATTTGGGGCAATAACGATAATAAATATAGAGAAGCCATTGGTTTAAGAAATGCAGGTGGCGGATTTGCTGTTCAAAATGCAGAGGCACTTTTACAACAAATACAATTATTGTTAGCCGCTGAAAAAGATTATAGCAAAGTTTGTTCTTTATCGGCTCAATATATCATTGAGCACGCGGGCGCTACCAATAAAACAATTGAATTTTTAAATGAGCAGCATTTTTTAAATTAAGAATGGCTATTTTTGAGAGAATCTTAAAAAAATATAATTAGCATATATGTTTATTGAACAAAATATTACAGGAGAAAAACGCGGTTGGTTAGAAGTAGTATGCGGCAGTATGTTTAGTGGCAAAACAGAAGAATTAATTAGAAGATTAAAAAGAGCAAAAATTGCTAACTTACAAGTTGCTATTTATAAACCTGCTACCGATACTCGTTTTGATATCAATAAAGTAGTAAGCCACGATGCTAATTCTATTGAATCGATTCCTGTAAAAAATGCTAGTGAAATTTTAGCACTTGCTAAAACAGCCGATGTAATTGGAATAGATGAAGCACAATTTTTTGATACAGGTATAATTGAAGTTTGCGAAAAACTTATGATGCAAGGCAAAAGAGTAATTGTTGCTGGACTTGATATGGATTATTTAGGCAAGCCATTTGGACCCATGCCTAATTTATTAGCAACTGCCGATTTTATTACCAAGCTTCATGCCATATGTGTAAAGTGTGGTCAACTTGCCAATATTTCTTATAGAACAAGTGATGAAGAAGGAACTGTTGTGTTGGGAGAAAAAAATAATTATGAACCAAGATGTCGTATTTGTGCCACTAAATAATATTTGTTTTAGCAAATAAAGTAAAATGAAAATACATTTAAAATCAGTTATTACTTTATTAAAAAAAGATATGCTACTTGAATTTAGACAACAGTATACCTTTTTTGGCATCTTATTATATATCGCCTCCACTACTTTTGTAATTTACTTAACCATGGGCCAGCCCGATGATAAAGTATGGAATGGTCTATTTTGGATTACCCTTTTATTTATTTGTATTAATACAGTTGCCAGAAGTTTTTTACAAGAAGGCAGAGGACGTATGCTTTACTTTTACACTATTGCAAGCCCAATACATTTTATCTTTTCTAAATTAATTTATAATAGTCTACTTATGTGCTTTATGAGTGGATTAAGTTTGCTTTTATTTACTTTACTATTAGGTAATCCTTTAGAACATAGTTTGCTTTTCTTTGGCTTGAGTTGCCTCGGTGGCATAAGCTTAAGCTTGGTATTTAGTTTTCTTGCGGCCATTGCTTCTAAAGCACAGCAACCTTCTGCAATTATGGCAATTCTTGGTTTTCCTTTAATTATTCCCCAGCTAATGCTTCTTATGAAAATTGCCAATATTGCATTTGCAGATGTAGTGCAAAATGGACTACCTCAATTAGTAGCTTTATTATGTGGCTTTGATATTATGATTATTGCACTATCCTATATTCTCTTTCCTTTTCTTTGGAAAGAATAGGCGTTTTAATGACCTGTTAAAATATTAATTTTAACACTTTAGAGAAGATAAATAAAAAATAATATAGAAGCAAATAAAATATATTTTAATAATTTTATTTTATGCGACTTAGAATTGAAGGTGACGAACTGTTTGTCCGTTGTTAATGAGTTGCTTTAAAGATTCAATTCCAATAGTTAAATGTCTTTTAACAAATTGAGCAGTAACTTTTGTATCGCTAGCTTCTGTTTTCACGCCTTCTGGAACCATCGGAGAATCACTTACTAATAGTAAAGCACCTGTAGGAATTTTATTATAAAAGCCAACTGTAAAAATAGTAGCAGTTTCCATATCAATGGCGTAAGCTCTTATATCAGTTAGATATTCTTTGAATGTTTCATCATGTTCCCATACTCTTCTATTCGTTGTATACACAGTGCCTGTCCAATAATCTACATTGTTATCACGAATAGTAGTGGAAATTGCTTTTTGTAAAGCGAAAGCTGGTAGGGCTGGAACTTCTGGTGGAAAATAATCGTTAGACGTACCCTCTCCTCTTATAGCTGCAATAGGTAATATTAAGTCACCTATTTTATTTCGTTTTTTTAGTCCACCACATTTACCTAAAAATAAAACCGCTTCTGGTTGAATTGCGGTTAATAAATCCATAATAGTTGCAGCTCCTGGGCTACCCATTCCAAAGTTTATTATAGTAATACCATCTGCAGTAGCGCACTGCATTGGACGGTCATTACCAATCACTTCCACCTTATGCATTTCTGCAAACATATTCACATAATTGCTAAAGTTGGTAAGTAGTACAAAACGACCTAATTGGTCTAAGCTAGCTCCCGTATACCTTGGTAACCAATTCTCTACGATTTCTTCTTTTGTTTTCATACATTCGATTTTTAAGGTTTCTCCTACTTATCTTTGGATGAAGTATTATATAAAAATACGAATTTTAATTTAAATGATGGTTCTACCTTATCCAAGCTACCCTTTTAAAATAAAAGCCCTCAAAGGAAAGGATCAAATATTTGACCCCTTTAGGAAATCTTGGGTGGTACTTACACCCGAAGAATGGGTAAGACAAAACCTATTACAATACTTGGTTCAAATCTTACATTACCCTTCCAGTTTAATTGCCGTAGAAAAAGAAATTAAATTAGGTGAACTTTCTAAACGTTTTGATATAGTTGTATATAAAAATGAACTCCCCTGGATGATTATTGAATGTAAAGAAGCAAAAGTAGCATTAAATGAAAAAACCATGGAGCAAATTTTACAATACCAACAAGTTTTAAAGGCACAATATTTATTTATAAGCAATGGGCATGAAACACTTGGTGCTAAAATAGAATCGGGGAAATTGCAAGCTTTGCAAAATTTCCCCGATTACATATAAAATATTTTTTATTCTAAAACTATTCTCTCCAACTACTATGGGAAGATCCCTAATTCAGCATAAGAAGTTCCCACTTTATTAATAGCACAAACATAGGCTGCAGTGCGCATATCGGGAATAGAAGGATTCGCTTTCCAAATATCCATAATTTCCCTGGTAGCATTAATCATCGTTTCTTCTAAACCACTATGCACTAAATCAATCTCATCTGGACCATGTGCAATAATTTCTTTTTCAGATTCTGTTACTTTTTTACCTGTCAATTCTTCTATTTGATTAAGAATATTAATATTAGCATTTTCAGTAAATCTTTTTTCTAAACGGCCATATCTAACATGGCTTAAATTTTTCAACCACTCAAAATAAGAAACCGTTACCCCGCCTGCATTTAAGTACATATCTGGAATAACTAAAATTCCTTTGGCAGCCAATATATCATCGGCTTCTGGTGTCAAAGGACCATTTGCTGCCTCTCCAATTATTTTTGCTTTAATATTTGGTGCATTGTTTTTATCAATCACATTTTCCAATGCAGCAGGAATTAAAATATCACATGCTATTTCTAATGCATCACCACTTTTCTTTAAATTAGTAGCTCCTGGGAAATTTAATATGCTACCTGTTTTTTTACGGTGTTGAAATACTTCTTCTTCATTCAATCCTCCTTCATTATATATAGCTCCTTCAAATTCTGCAATAGAAACCACTAATGCTCCATTCTCTCTAAAGAATTTAGCAGAGTGATAACCCACATTACCCAAACCTTGTACCACAACTTTTTTATTTTCAATACCTACAGTTAAGCCTTGCTTTTTCATTACATCTTCCATTAAACAAACTTCTCTTACACCAAAAAATACACCTAGGCCGGTTGCTTCTTTTCTTCCTCTAACACCACCTAATGATATGGGTTTACCGGTAACACAACCAGCAGCATCAATTTCTCCTGGCTTTAAGGACTGATAAGTATCAACTATCCAAGCCATTTCTCTTTCTCCTGTTCCATAATCTGGTGCTGGTACATCAATACCTGGGCCTATAAAATTTTTCTTCACTAATTCTGAAGTATATCTTCTTGTAATTTTTTCTAGTTCATAAGTGCTTAAACCTCTAGGGCTAATTTTAATTCCTCCTTTAGCCCCACCAAAAGGTACATTCACAATAGCACATTTATAAGTCATTAAAGCGGCAAGTGCCATGACTTCATCTTGATTCACTGCCATACTAAAACGAATACCTCCTTTACATGGCGACTTGTGTTGTGAGTGTTGCACACGATAAGCTTCAATAACTTCTATATGTCCATCATCCATTTTTACTGGGAAGCGCATACTATATATACTATTACAAGCTTTAATTTGTTCTAATATACCTTGTTCCCAATTCGTAAATTTGGAAGCTTTATCAAAACTTCTTTCAACACTTTGAAAGAAACTATACTCATTATTTTCAGTCATAAAAATGATTTTAATTTTTAAGTTAGTCTTTAGTGTTATTTTCTAAAGCTGCAATTTTCTTGTCAATAGTGGCTACATATATAAATAAACCAATTAATATAATA
>RFVO01000109.1 GCA_009928005.1 Chitinophagia bacterium
TTATAGTTATACGAAAAGGTTTACTTATTTGTGTCATTTAGTTTTAGGCATAGGACTTTCTCTAGCACCCATTGGTGCTTATTTAGCTGTAACTGGTAGCTTTGCATTAGTTCCTTTACTATTTTCTTTTGCAGTAGTTTTTTGGGTAAGTGGTTTTGATATTATTTATGCCTTGCAGGATATTGAATTTGATAAATCTCAATCGTTGTATTCTATACCAAGCTATTGGGGTTTGAATAAAGCATTAGGCATTGCAAGAGTTTTGCATGTATTTTCTGCAGCTTTTGTAATAGCGGCATATTTTATTGGAGGTTTTCACTTTGTTTATTTAATAGGGCTTCTTGTTTTTGTAGGTATGCTATTGTATCAACATAGTATTGTGAAACCTACAGACTTAAGTAAAGTAAATATTGCTTTTATGACTGCCAACGGAATTGCTAGTATTGTATTTAGTATTTTTGTAATTACATCAATGGTCATAGAAATAACCTCTGCTAATAATAACTTTATTCATTTTAACTAAATAACCTTGGCTAGAATTATTTGTATCGATTATGGTGGAAAAAGATGCGGACTTGCAGTTACCGATCCATTGCAAATTATTGCAACAGCACTTACCACCGTGGATACCAAAGAGCTTTTTACTTTTTTAGCCGATTATTTTTCAAAAGAATCAGTAGAACTTATATTAATAGGAGAGCCACTCAATTTAGATAATACACCCACCGATGCTACTCCCTTAGTCCAAAAAGCCATAATTGATTTAGGAAAGAAATTCCCCAACATACCTATTCAAACAGTGGATGAGCGTTATAGTTCTAAAAATGCAGTGAGGGCCATGGTAGAAATGGGCATGAAAAAAAACGATAGAAGAGACAAGAAAACTATTGACAGATTGGCTGCTACCATGTTATTACAGGAATATCTTAGTAATCGTTCGTAAAGCCATCTTTTATTGATAACTTTGCAGCTAAAATAGCCATTTACGATTTTTCAATGTTGAGAATATGATTTTACCAATTGTTGCCTATGGTGCAGCTATTTTAAGGAAAGTGAGTCCTGCTATTGAGGCAGACTATCCCGGCTTGGCTTTATTAATTGAAGACATGTGGGAAACCATGTATGAAAGTAATGGGGTAGGTTTGGCTGCGCCTCAGGTAAATAAGAACATTCGCTTATTTGTAATGGATAGTGCTCAAATTTTTGCCAATAGGGAGCAAGAGGATGAAGTGTATGCAGATGCGCCTGGTATTAAAAAGGTATTTATTAATGCAAAGGTTCTTGAAACAGGAGGAACTGACTGGGTATATAACGAAGGTTGTTTAAGTATTCCTAAAATTAGAGAAGACATTACCCGGGCTGAGACAGTTACCTTGTCTTATGTGGATGAAAATTTCAAATCCTACACAGAAACTTTTACAGGCATGACGGCTAGAATTATTTTACATGAATACGACCATATTGAAGGGAAGTTATTCATTGATTATTTAAAGCCACTTCGTCGTAAAATTTTACAAGGAAAACTAAACGATATTTCTAAAGGGAATACTAAGGTCGATTATAAAATGATTCAAATTAAATAATTTAATATGTTTTTTACAATTTCAAAATGTAATGACTTTAAATATACTCGCTTTAAATATATTGGCTTACTGTTTGTTTTTATAGTATTTAATACAAAACTAAATGCGCAAGACACTACTTTTAGTGACGGTGGTCAAAACTTTACTTTAACCGACGCTATTGTTCGTAACCATTTTGATTATAAAGCCATTTTGCAAAAAATAAAGGAAGACACTAGCTTTTATAAAGCCTTTAAAACGCTGCGCACAATTGGGTATAGTTCCTATAATTTTATTCAAATGAAGGATAAGAATGAAAAAGTAGTAGCTACTTTAAATAGTAAAACCAAACAAACTAGAAAAGACAATTGCAGAAGTATGGAAGTTTTAGAGGAGCAAGTAACGGGTAATTTAAGAGATGCAGCAGGTTCTTATAATTATGTAACGCCCTCTTTATATGCTAGCTTATTTTTTACTAAGGGCACTATTTGCGGAGAAACAAATATAGTGAAAGGTAAAGTGAGAGAGATTAAGGGTTCTGGTATTGAAAAAGCCAAAGAGCAGTTGAAAATGTTGTTTTTTAATCCGGGTAAAAAAATTCCAGGTATTCCTTTTATTGGAGATAAGTTGGACTTATACGATGAGTCGGCGCATGAATTGTACGATTATAAATTAGATTATGTCGATTACCATGGCCAGTTGGTATATGTATTTGATGTGCAACCTAAACAAGACCTTGGCTTTTTTCAGAAAGACAGAGTGGTTGTAGACCAAATGATTACTTGGTTTAATCCAAAGACATTAGAAGTACTTGGTCGAAATTACTCTTTAAGTTATAAGGCAGGCGTATATGATTTCAATGTACAAATGGAAGTGGAGATGACTTATTTCAATGGAGTACTTGTACCTAAAATTTTAAGATATAAAGGCAATTGGGATGTCGTGTTTAAAAAGAGAGAAAGAGGTTTATTTACAGCCACTTTATTTGATTACAAAGCAGCAGAGTAAATCTAATTTAGTTTAAACTAAACTTATACTTTTAAAAAGCTTGTTTCAATATATTTCACCACTTCAATTAAGCTACCTGTTTCTTTGAATACTTTTAATTGTTGGTCCGCGCCAGTGCCATTTATAAATATATCTTTTACTTTTTCCAAATGTTTTCTGCTACCAAGTTCATCTACCACTGAATCAACAAAGTCTAATAATTCCAAAATTAAATCTTGAATAGGAACTTCTTTTTCTTTACCAAAGTCAATTAATTTTCCTTCAATTCCATAACGGCTCGCTCTCCATTTATTTTCATTAATTAATGCGCGTTGGTAATTGATGAAATTAATGTTTTGTCTACGCAGTGAATATATTTTAGCACAGATTGCTTGAAAGAAAGCAGCAATTGTTATTGTTTCCTGAATGGTCATTGGTACATCGCATATTCTAAACTCAACAGTATTGAAAACTGGGTGTACGCGTAAGTCCCACCATATTTTTTTACCATCATCAATACAATTGGTTTTAATAAGTAGTTGAATAAACTTTTCATAAGCTTCAATACTTTCAAAAGTATCTGGAATACCTGTTCTTGGAAATTTATCAAAAACTTTACTTCTATAAGATTTATATCCTGTATTACGCGTTTCCCAAAAAGGAGAATTTGTACTTAATGCATAAATATGTGGTAAGAAGTATCTGGCAGTATTGGCAATTTGCATGGCCATGCTTCTATCTTCAATTCCTATATGCACATGTAATCCAAAAATTAAATTACTTCTTGCAGCTTGTTGTAATTCATTCAGTATGGCTTGGTACCTCGATTGATCCGATACCAATTGTGTTTCCCATAAACTAAAAGGGTGGGTGCCTGAAGCACCGATGCTAAAACCAAGTCCATTCGCTACCTCTGATACATGTGTTCTTAAAGCCAGTATTTCTTCAAATACTTCATCTACATTTTTACAAATACCAGTGCCAACTTCCACCACTGCCTGATGCATTTCTGCCTTAATCTTTTCTTTAAATTTCTTTTGTCCCTCATTCACAATCTGTTGGTGATGGCTTTTTAATTCCTTCGTTGCAGGGTCAAGCACCATGTATTCCTCTTCAACCCCCACAGTAAACTGTTGTAAATTTTCTAAAGACATTAGTATAAAATTACATATTTTTTGGGTCAGTTAAAATAAAAAAAATACCCCGTCCAAAAATTTGGAACGAGGTATTTTGAATAGGCTTACTAATTAGTTTTTGTTATAATTTAATTAGCTTCTATCTTTTAATGAATTAGCGATGATAAGAGTTCTCCGTTTCGTTCTCTCTTTCCTTATCGTAGGCCTTAATGATGGCTTTAACCAACTTATGTCTTACCACATCTTCCTCATCTAATTGAATATGGGCAATGCCTTCAATATTTTGTAAAATACGAGAGGCTTTTTCCAATCCACTTTTTTGATTTCTAGGTAAGTCAACTTGGGTAGGGTCGCCCGTAATGATGGCTTTGGCATTGGCACCAATACGCGTTAAGAACATTTTAATTTGAAGGTCGTTGGCATTTTGAGATTCATCCAAAATAATAAAAGCATTGTCTAAGGTTCTTCCTCTCATGTAGGCAAGTGGTGCAATTTCAATGGTGCGGGTAGTCATATAATAACCTAATTTGTCGGCAGGTATCATATCATCTAAGGCATCATATAAGGGTCTTAAATAAGGATCAATTTTTTCTTTTAAATCGCCTGGTAAAAAACCTAAACTTTCACCGGCTTCCACTGCAGGTCTTGTTAAAATAATTTTCTTTACTAATTTATTTTTCAAAGCCCTTACAGCTAAAGCAACAGCGGTATAAGTTTTACCAGTACCCGCGGGTCCAATAGCAAAAATGATATCATTTTTATCGGCAGCTTGCACCATTTTTTTCTGATTGGCTGTGCGGGCTCTAACGGTTTTACCATTAGGTCCGAAGACCAATACATCGTTTGGGTTTTTGTCGATAAAATTATCAATGGTTTCGGCATCATCACCTCCTAAAATTTGTTCAAAATAGTTTTCGCTCAAATGTCCATTGCGTTCCATGTACTGAATGATCAAGTCAATTTTTTCTTTGGCTAAATCAATTTGTTCTGGAGCGCCGCTAAGTTTAATTTGAGTACCTCTTGATAGAATTTTTAGTAAGGGAAATTTCTTTTTTAAGATGTCGAACTTGGAGTTGTTAACGCCGAAAAATTCAATGGGGTTAACAGTTTCTAAATTGATGATGGTTTCTGTCAATGTGGTTACATTTAAAGGGTTAGTATTTTATTTCATCAGCC
>RFVO01000110.1 GCA_009928005.1 Chitinophagia bacterium
ACCCATAGGAAATTTTTGAATTAATCCACCAAGTTTTTTCTCCTGAATTTTATTACCTATTCCTTTGATAATATTATCAATCTCTAAATTACCAACATCACTACCGTATGTTTCTAGTATAGATCCAAAAACTTCTGATAATTTTGTTCTTTGTCCTTGTACATCTACTGGTTTTTTATCAGAACCGACTAAAGCAGAAAAGGCTTCCATATTAGACTTAGTTAGTTTCTTTTTAATACTTTCTATATCGTCTTTATCTAGTGGAAGATTGTCGGGATGAGCTATTGATTGTTGAATATAGGATAATATATTTGGATCAAGATTTAGCACTCCGGTCTTTTTAAATTCGGCTATAGCGCTTTCAGCGCTTGTGTATGTTGATAGTCTTGCTTCTGCTGCTTTTAATGCTTGCTCTTTACCTAATTTAGACACTTGTTTTGCGGACTTAGCTTTTACTCTAGCAAATTTTCCTATTACGTCTTCATAAAAACCCATTTCGTTGGAGTCTGTTGGGTCAGGTTTCGTTGGAGTCTGTTGGGTCAGGAATTAAGAACTGTTGTAATTCGGGAGTAATAAGTTCTTTTGGTGTTCTTACAAATCTTTGACCCAAACTCATTCCTGCTCCACCAGTTTCAAAAGCTATTTGTGATAATATCTTATTAGCAAGTAAAATTTCTGGTGGTGCTCTCATACCAGATTGATCGGTTGCCATTACTAATGATGGATCAGCATCATATTCATCATATATTCCTTTTGCCCATTTTACAAAACTTTCTACACTAGGAATCTCAGCTGGGGCTCTAGCACCCTTTTTAGTCTTTTGTCCTCTTCCTTTTCCACTAGGAACATTAATGCCTTTAGGAGAACCGGCCATAAATTTTTGAATTATTCCGCCAGCATATTTTTTTTCAATTCCTTTAGTCGCTCTTGGACCACTACCAGTATAAGGTACTCCTAAACCTTGATCTATCAATTTCTTACCAAATTCATTGTCATCATAAAAATATCGACCATATTTATCTCTTTTCGTATTAGCTAAATGCTTTTTAGTAAAAATATTAGTAACATCCTTACCTTGTGGATAATATTGTTCAGCTAATATCTTGGCTTTTAATCCAAGTTTTTTTTCTTCATCGGATCCCTTATTTAATTCGTATGCATCAAAACCAAACAATCTTGTAGCAGAAGTGTTGAATGGGTCTGGTTTTGGAGTTATGTCAACATTTAACGTATCTCCATCTATTACTCGTGAAACTACAGCTTTGGATATGCCGCCTTTTGCATATCTATTGATCCCCAATAGATTACTAGCACCATACTTTTGAACAGCTTTTCTGTTTATTACAATCTCACCGCCCTCTAAGAATGCTGGTACAGTATCTCCACCGCCATTACCCGGAACCATACCGCCCTTATTAAATCCTAATATTTTTCCACCATCTTTTAATGTACTTGGTCCTCTGCTATTTATAGCACTAGTTAATGAATTAACAGCGGTAGTAAGAGTTTTTAGAGCATTTGTATTTTCAGTGATAGCAGTTGTGGCTTTAGCTCTAACATCATTTGCTTCTTTTTCTTTAGCTCCACTAATACTAGAACCAACGCTAGTTCCTACTTCTTTAGCTCCACCACCCTTTTTTAAACCTCCAAAAAAACCAGTACCAAATTCACCAATAGCTTTGACTCCCTTTATAGTGCCAATAATACCTAATATGGGTAATATTGGTTTAAAAGCACTAGCTAAACTAATCAAGCCACTAGTTAAACCCGTTACTAGCTTGAATAATCCCTGAAAAACACTACTCTTACCAACATCTCTAATTAGTGCTAAGAATTGTTCTCGTACTTTTGCGACTTGATTTGCTAGACTTTTTTGAGCAATAATCTGAGCTTCTGTTAGGCTTCCTTGTCCTTTTTGCGCAATCTTTAATGCTTCTTGAGCAACAGTAAACTGTTGAATAAGTGGGATAACTTTACCAATTTGTCTAAATCCACCAAGCTCTTCTACTATTTGAGAAAATCGTAAATCTCTTGGGTCTAATGATTTCAAACCTTCACTAAGTCTTCTTACTGCTTCAAATGGACCTACGAATTTACCTTCTAGATCTGTAAGTTCTATACCAAAATTCTTTAGTTGTTCTATCGTGCTGCCTCTTTGAATTCTGGTAAAAATTGTTCTTAATCCAGTAGCAATAGTTTCAGCGCTTTCACGAGTGGTCTGACGAACACTTGTAAAAATAGCTATAAATTCATTTAATGCGTCTGTACCTTCGCTAACACCTTTACTAGCAGCAGCAAAAACACCACCAGTACGCTGAATAGCAGAAATAATATCTTTAGACTCAACAGCAAATGCAGCGGCTACAGCATTAATGCTACCTAGCGCACCCTCTAGTTCAGAAGCTTGAAGTTCGAATTGTCTAAGAGCAGCAATAGCTCCTTCTGTGGTATCGGTTAAGTTATCAAAAGAAGGTGCAAGTTCTGTTTTTGCTAATGCTGTTAATGCTATTCTGGTTTCTTCAGCACTTAAGCCAGCTTGGGCTAAAGTACTAGCCACCGTTAATAAACTGTCACTACTAACACCAAGCTGGGTAGATAAGCTGGTTATGGTTTTTTCTAAGAACGAAATACCAGTAGCTCCTTTTCCAGTAACCTGTTGGAGTTTAACTAATTCTTTATCAAAAGCTATAAAAGATTTAAAACCACTATTGATAGCATTAATAAAGCCATATATGGCCGTACTCACAACACTAAAAGCCGCAAAGCGTCTGATAGCTAGTGCCGATTGTTTACCAAACTCCTCCATTTCTGTAGTTGCTTGTTTAATGTTTTTAGCAACTTCACTGGTAGAAGATGCTGTATTTTTCATTGAAACAGATACCTTACCGCTTGAGCCACCAATAGTAGATAACGAAGAAGATAAAGAGGCTAGTGAGGCATTTAAAGAATCTGTGCTATTTTTAGCTGTTACTAGGATATCATTTAAGACTTGTAGTCTTTTGGTAACAGTAGTAATTGATTTAGATGATCTTCCATCCAGCTTTATTTGAACGCTAGTATCTACACTACCAAGTTCTCTTTTGATATCAGCTACAATTGGCTTAAGATTAGTTGGGCCAACTAGATTAATTTGTGCCGTTAAATTAAAACCTTTAGCCATAATAGTTTAAATCTCCATTAAATAAAAATCCCCACAATACCACAAAGATATTGAGGGGATAATTTATCAGATATTAATTGATAGTCATTATTCTTTAGATTCACTATTTGAAGATTCCATAACTTCTTTAGTTTCGTTTTTAACATCTGCGACTTCTTCCTTATCCTTTGGTTTTTCGTCTTCAATAACAATTGGTTTTCCATTCTCGTCTAAAAATGGACTAAATTCAACAATATAGTCTCCTGACTGATCAACCAAGTTACCATCTTTATCAACAAATTCGCCTTTTTCATTGATAAATCTTCCATTCTCATCGAGAAGTCTACCTTTTTCATCAACAAGTTTACCTTCTTTATTAATTAATCTTAGTTTACTATCAATAAATTTGTATTGCTTTAAGAACTTATTTTCTGGTAATTTTTCTTCATAATTATCATCTAGACCATAAAGCATATTAGCCAAATTTTGAGCAGCTAAAATTGCAACGGGATCTGTTGATCGATTATTATAATCCTCATAGCTCTTAAAATACTGCTCTTTAGTATCATTATACACCGTACAAGCTGAAACCAAGTAGTTAAACCTAGCATTATCAGCTTGTCCTTCAGCGGTATGAGTATCCAGATTGGTCTTTACACTGATTAGCTCTCTTAGATCATCTCGTGTTTTTCTCATAGACATAGCTAAATCTCTAGCAGCTGTTAGGGATATGCCGCCCTTAGCTAGTTTGCGTTCACCTTCTAGAATTTCTGATTGTAATTCTGTAAATTTAGCCTGTTTAATACTATCCCATAAGCCTTGATCAATCAATAAATCATCCAACTTAGCTCGCACAACAGCCTTAGCCTTTAGGGCTTCACTAAAACTTTGATTGTATACTTTAGTCGCCTCTTTTTGATCCTGTAGGGAAGGGGATCTGACTAATATTTCTCTTTCTTTACTATCCACTATTGTCTTAAATGTTTTTGTTTTCATAACCCATCCTCTTTTCTATTAGTATTAAATCTGTATTTATATGTAACTCTACCTTGATTTTTAGCAAGGTCCGATAGTGTTTTTCTTAATTGATTATTTCCATTATTAAGAATCTGATTTCTAACCATATCCCACCGATCCAAAAAATCCAACTCCTTTTCTGTTAAATCTTTTTCATCTTTGTCATGACCCCATAAATATCCAAATACTTTTTCAAATTCATATAGAGCGCCGATCATTGTGGTTTGAAATCTTTTGGTTAATAAATTTTTAGAGTAAAGATCGTCCATATTTATTTCCTATTTTTAAATTGTTCATTCGATAATGTCGTTAAATTTCTTTGGATATCTGGTAATTGAGCTACGTCTATTATTCCTTGTGATTGTTTGATTATAGATTCTCTTTCTTTTATAATATGTCTAGATGCACTCTCATTCAAGTCGTAAATATTATTGGCCTCTTCTTGTGAATTTGCCATTATGAAAACTTCTCCGGCTTTATTTAAGTTTTTTCCTTCAAGCATTTTTTCTGTTCTGTTCTTATTTTTAATTTTTTCGTTTTCTCGTTTTTGTACTATCATCCATCCATCAAACATATCATCGTCTTCTATAACAGAGTCTGGTGGACACTCTGGATGTTGGTAAGCACTATCATACATTTTAGTTAATACCACTAGTGTTTTTTGTTCATCTGTC
>RFVO01000012.1 GCA_009928005.1 Chitinophagia bacterium
AAATCTTAGTCAAAAAATATTTGTTCGTAATTACTTTGATGATGTGGTGCGTCCATACATCATTCCTCTTATGATTGAGAAACTTCCAGAGTTGCCCTATTTACGTGATAAAAGTTTGTATTTAGCCATTGTCATGAGAAGTAGACAAAATGCCTACCATGAAAAATTTGCCTTAATTGAAATTCCATCTAGATCCATAGGTCGTTTTGTGATATTGCCCTCTTCAAAGGGTACCAAGGCCATTATATTATTAGAAGATATTATTAAGTTTAATTTACCCATTATATTTTCTCATTTTAAATTTAATCATTTTGACGCTCATGTATTTAAAATTACCAAGGACGCCGAAATTGATTTAGACCAAGAAGTGGGTTTAAATTTTGTTGAAAAAATTTCCAAAGGAGTAAAAAATAGAAGAAAAGGAAAGCCAGTTCGTTTTGTATATGATAAAGACATGAACGCTGAACTATTAGACTACTTAATTCAAAAATTGCATCTTACGCGCAAAAGCAGTATTATTCCGGGTGGGCATATTCATAACTTCAGACACTTTATGGACTTCCCAGACGTTTTAGTAGAGAAACAAGAAAGACCAAGCCCTTTCCCCCATCCAGCATTTAGAAATAAAACCCAAGTATCGGAAGTAATTTTGAAAAAAGATGTGATGCTTCATTTCCCTTATCACAATTTCGACCCAGTAATTGATATGTTAAGAGAAGCCGCTATGGATGATGATGTTTTATCCATAAAAATTACAGCTTACCGCTTAGCTAGTAATTCTAAAGTTATCAATGCACTTATAAATGCTGCCAGAAATGGAAAAGAAGTAACTGTATTTTTAGAATTAAAAGCAAGATTTGATGAAGAAGCAAATTTAGAATGGAAAAATATAATGGAGGAAGAAGGCGTTAAAGTATTAGTGGGTATTCCAAATGTTAAAGTGCATGCTAAAATATGCGTGATTCAAAAAAAGGTTCAAAATAAATTAGTACAATACGGTTTTATAAGTACAGGTAATTTAAATGAAAAAACGGCAAGAATTTATGCCGATCATTGTTTATTAACAGCCAACAAGGCCTTATTAATGGAAGTGAATAAAGTATTTAATTATTTATCACATTGGCAATTAGGTGATAAACCAATTGAAAAAACAAAGCACTTATTAATTTCTCCCATTAGTATGCGTAATAGTATTATTCATTTAATTAATGAGGAAATAAAGTATGCAAAACAAGGGCACCCTTCTCATATAATAGTAAAACTTAATTCTTTAAGTGATCATATTTTATTAGATCATTTGTACAAAGCTATTAAAGCGGGCGTAAAAGTGAACTTAATTATTAGAGGCATACTTACTTTAAAAGAAGGTATGGAGAAATCAAAAAATCCTATTAATGCTATAAGTATAGTAGACCAATACCTTGAACATGCGCGTGTGATGATATTCCATAATAAAGGAAAAGAAAAAGTATATATCTCAAGTGCCGATTGGATGGTAAGAAATTTAGACCATCGAATAGAAGTTGCTGTTCCTATTTTGGATGAAAAAATTAAAAGGGAATTAATTGATATTATTAACATTCAATTAAAAGATAATCAAAAAGCCAGGATTTTAGATACAGATTTAAACAATAATTATGTACCTTCCCTAAGGGCAAAAAAAGTGAAATCTCAGGTAGAAACCTACCATTACTTAATAGGAAAAAAATAGAACTAAATTGATACTCGCAGCTATAGATATTGGAAGTAACGCAGCAAGATTACTTATTTGTGAAGTCATAAAAAAAGGAAAAGAAGTCACCTTTAATAAATTAAATCTATTAAGAATCCCGGTAAGATTGGGTTTTGATGTTTTTGAAAAAGGAAGTATTGGCGGACAAAAAAAGAAAATGCTTATCAATACTATTAAGTCTTTTAATAATTTGATGAAGGTATATGAGGTAGAACACTATATGGCTTGTGCTACAAGTGCCATGCGTGATGCAGAAAATGCCAAAGAAATTATCAAAGAAATTAAATCGGAAACAAGTATTGAAATTGAAGTAATCACTGGAGAATTAGAAGCCGAAATTATATATGAAAACCATATTGCCGAATTTTTAGATAACAATAAAAGTTATTTATATGTAGATGTAGGGGGTGGAAGTACTGAGCTTACTTTATATCATAAAGGAAAAATAATTCTACAAAAGTCATTTAATATTGGAACCGTTCGTTTACTCACTAACAAAGTAAAGGATAGCACTTGGGAGGAAATGAAAGAAACCCTAAAAGACCTCTCTAAAAAATATGAAGATATTATTGGTATTGGTTCGGGTGGTAATATTAATAAAGTTTATGCCATTACAGGAGCCAAGCCAGGCAAATCAATGAGTTATGATGATATAAAAGATATTTATAAACAAATGGAACCATTAACTGTAGAAGAAAGAATGAAGCAGTATACCATTAAAGAAGACAGAGCCGAAGTTATTGTGCCCGCCTTGAAAATCTATAATGCTATATGTAAGTGGGCTAATATCAATGAAATGCATGTGCCTAAAATTGGCTTGGCAGACGGGCTCATTCATCATTTATATGATATGGTGGAAGATTAATTTTAGTATATTTAGTTACCTAAATATACATTCATGAAAAAGTATTTTTCTCTATTACTCGCTTTTATTCCTTTTTTAGCCTTTGCGCAAACAATCGATTCTGCATGGGTAGTTAATAACTATACCAAAACAGAACTTATGGTGCCCATGCGTGATGGTACAAAATTATTTACCACTATTTATGCCCCTAAGGACAATACCGAAAAGCATCCTATTTTATTTGAGAGAACTCCCTACTCTTGCGCTCCATATGGTGCTAATATTTATAAATCTTATTGGAACTCTCCCAGAAAATACTTTTTAAAAGAAAACTATATTCTTATTATACAAGATGTACGCGGTCGTTGGATGAGTGAAGGAATTTTTGAAGATGTAAGACCTTATATACCTAATAACAAATCAGGCCAAATAGATGAAGCAACCGATACTTACGACGCCATTGACTGGATGGTAAAAAATGTAAATAATAATAATGGTAATGTGGGTGTGTTTGGTATTTCCTATCCTGGTTTCTACGCTACATTAGCATCACTTAGTAATCATCCAGCATTAAAAGCTGTTAGCCCTCAAGCGCCCGTAACAGAATGGTTTATTGGAGACGACTTTCACCACAATGGTGCCTTTATGCTTGCTGATGGTTTTGCCTTTTATTCTGGATTTGGGAAACCAAGACCAAAGCCAACCACTGTTGGCCCGAAAGGATTTAATTTTACCAACCCCGATAATTTCGATTTTTATTTACAAACAGGAGCCATCACTAATTTTACAAAATTGATGGGTGATAGTATTAAATTTTGGAAAGATTTAATGGCACATCCTAATTACGATGAGTTTTGGCAAATAAGAAATACGAGAAAACATGTAGAAGACATTAACCCAAATATTGCCACTTTAGTTGTAGGTGGTTTATATGATGCAGAAGATTGTTTTGGTGCATGGAATTTATACAAAGCCATTGAATCTAAAGCAAAGAATAATAATAAATTAGTAATGGGGCCTTGGTACCATGGACAATGGGCAAGCAATGATGGAACTCAATTAGGTAATGTACAATTTGGATCAAATACTAGTGAGTGGTATGGTCAAAATATAGAACTGCCTTTCTTTAATTATTATTTAAAAAATAAAGGAAGCATAGAGAAAATTAAAGAAGCCAATATCTTTTTCTCAGGTAGCAATGAATGGAGACAATTACCAAGTTGGCCTGTGGCTGATATGAAAATGCAATCCTATTTATTGAGTAGTAATGGAAATTTAAAAGCAGGCAATAAAGCCACTACTATAGCTGGTTATGAAGAATATATTAGCGATCCTGCTAAACCAGTTCCTTATATTTCTGATAATTATATGATGAAAAGCAAGCCAGCTAGACATTACAGAGAATACATGGATGATGATCAAAAATTTACTTCAAGAAGAACCGATGTGCTTGTATATAAAACACCAGTATTAACTGAGGACCTTACATTGGGCGGGCCAGTAGTTGCCGACCTAATGGTGGCCATATCTAGTACTGATGCCGATTTTGTAGTGAAGTTAATTGATGTATACCCAGATAATTTTGAATACGAGACCAACAAGAAGGATTATTTAATGAGTGGTTACCAACAACTCGTAAGAGGAGAAATAATGAGAGGCAAGTATAGAAATAGTTTTGAAAAGCCAGAAGCCTTTGTACCTAATAAACCAACAGCCGTTAAATTTACCTTACCTGATATAGCACATACTTTCAAAAAAGGACACCGTATGATGATTCAAATTCAAAGTAGCTGGTTTCCTTTGGTGGATAGAAACCCACAACAATTCATGAATATTTACGAAGCGAAAGATAGCGACTTTAAAAAAGCAACTATTCGTATTTATCACGATGCATCTGTAATTCAGTTGCCAGTGTTAAAAAATTAAAGTTGAATGAATAGTAATTAGAACTTGCTAATTAATAATTTTAAAAGTTTAAATAAACTATAAAAACATACATAAGTACTATAATACAAAAAGCCTTCTTCTATAATAGAGGAAGGCTTTTTTAATTTTTCAATGTTTAAAATTGAATGAATATAAATTTTACCAAGAAAACGTTTTTTAAGATTTTTGAAGCTATTTTTTAATTTAAAATAATTTTTTTAAGGTCGGCTGTGAGGTTTTCAAATTCATCTGTGGCATTATTACATAAAATAATAAGTGTGGCTCTATTTTCTAAAAAGCGTATAATAATTGTTTTATAGCCAGGGTTGTCTCCATTATGCCAAACAATATTTTCTTGGGGTCTTAATTCCCATCCAAAACCATAGTTAGATATTTTACCAGTACTTAATTTCATGGGCGTAAATGCTTCAGCTAAAGTACTTGGCTGAATTAACTTATTGGTGTACAAGGCCTGATCCCATTTTAATAAATCTTCAGCCGTTGAGCTAATTCTACCAGGACCTTTTCTATTGCCTAACCAAATAGTATAATTAGAAGAAGGAAAAGAATCGGCTCTTATATATGCATTTCTTTCTGGTACAAAAACATGGCCTAATGCAAAATTAGCAATAGCTGCTTTTTGTTCTAAGGTTCTTATTGCCGTACTTTTCATTTTTAACTTATTAAATATTTCTGTAGTGCAAAATTCAATAAAATCACGGCCACTTATTTTTTCTGTAATACTTGCTAGTATAACAAAGCCGGTATTACTATATAAATATTGGGACCCCGGTTCAAATAAAGAAGGAGGTGCATATTTGTTTAGATAAGCAATGATATCTGTATTATTAGCCACCTTGGATTTATCCCAATGCTCGTCCATAATAGCTTGGTAATCGGGAAGGCCGCTGGTATGCGTAAGTAATTGTCTAATGGTAATGCCTTTATAAGGAATGTCAATATACTTCTCTACTAATTCATCATATTGTAATAAACCTTTCTCATGTAGCATCATTATTGTCATAGCCGTAAACTGTTTGCTTACAGAAGCTAGTTCAAATAAGGTAGAGTTTTCTAATGGAGTTTGATTTACATATTCAATAAACCCATTCGCCTTTTCATATTTTATCTTCCCTTTTTCGGCAATTAATACTACTCCACTAAATTTATTTTTAGCAACTAAGTTATTAATAGTAGCATCTACTTTGGCATAATCAATGTTTTGGCTAATTGCAGTAAACTGAGTGTTTAATAGCAATAGAAAAGCTGCAGAAAATAATTGCAAATATTTTTTCATAGTATAGGAATGTTAATTATAAATAAACTAGGTTTTTAATACCTAACAAATTAAACTTTTTCATTCAAAATATGCTTAATTATGGCTAATTTTAAAAAATGACGATTACCTTATTTATTATTTTATTATTTATAGGTGCCATTGTTGGCTATTATTCAGGATTGATTGGTACAGGAGGTAATATTATTCTCATCCCTGTTTTTGATATTCTATTTCATTATTTAAAAATTCCAGAAACAGAAATTGTAAAATTTATAATAGCACATTCATTTTTTATAACTGCTTTTACCGGACTAAGTGTAAGTTATAAACAATACAAAGTAAAAAACTTACACATAAAAGAAGTATTATTTATAAGTGTATTTGGAATGATTACAGCTTTTGTAATGACAGAATTTATTAAAAATGGTAACTGGTATCATAAATCTGATTTTGATTTAGTCTTTTTTACGCTCTTACTAATATTAGCTATAAGAATGTTGTTTTTTAAACAACCGCCGCCGCCTATTGCAAACAATCATTTAAATAAGCCTTATTTCCCTATCATTGGAATAGTGGCTGGGTTAATATCTTCTTTATCGGGGCTTGGTGGAGGTATTATTGTAATACCTATATTAACAGATATATTAAAAACACCTTTAAAAAAAGCAAGCTCTATTTCTATTGGGGTGGTAGCCATGTTGGCGCTGCCTATTAGTGCAAGTTATCTTAGCATTAACGCGAGGTCAGTCATGAAGCATGTCTTACCTATGCAAGTTGGTTATATTTCTATGTTTATTGCAGCGCCTGTATTAATTGGTGTATTCTCTACAACTGGTTGGGGTGTTCGAACTGCACAAAAGTCAAACCCTAATAAATTAAGACTCATTCTAGGAATAGTAGTTATATTACTTTGTGCTAAAATGCTATATGGTTTTATTGCAAAATTTTAAGCGTTTAATTTCAGTAGTTTAAAAAAATCATTTTCTTTTAACTCTATTACATCGCCTGGCCTCATGGATCCAATTTTAATATCCTCAATACTTGTTCTAATAAGTCGTATACATTTATGATTTACTGCAGCCACCATTTTACGTACTTGATGAAACCTGCCTTCTGTTAAAGTTATTTCCAACCAAGAACTTTGTACATTTTTATGCAAAGGTTTTTCTACTGGCGATAAATGAAGAGGTTCCTCTAAAAGTGTAACCTTGCAAGGAGTGGTTTTAAAAGTTTTTCCATCTACAGCACTTATTTCAATACCGCTTGCTAATTTATCAATGGTGTCATGACTAACTAAATTTTTCACTTGTACCAAATAGGTTCTATTATGTGGAACGGGGCCTTGAAATAAAAGCTTGGTAATTTTTTTGTTCGTAGTAAGTAATAAAAGACCTTCTGAATTTTGATCTAACCTACCAATTGCATGCGTACCCATTGGGAAAGGGAAGTCTAATTGATGTAATAAATTCACCTGGTGCGTACTTACAAATTGTGAAACCATATTCACAGGCTTATACACTATAAAATATCGATGAGCTTGCATAGCAGCAAATTACTTAATATTGCATATGCAACAAGCTTCTAACGATCCTTTACATGGAAAAACCTTAGAATATATAGTAACTGAACTTGTGAAATATTTCGGTTGGGAGGACCTTGGTCAACATATTCCTATTAATTGCTTTAATAGTAACCCTAGCATACAATCTAGTCTAAAATTTTTGCGTAAAACACCTTGGGCACGCACCAAGGTAGAGCAATTGTATATTAGAACACTTCGCCCAGATTCATAAATATCCCCTTCGACCCACCTTGACCAATTCCATAATCAATAGCAACATTGGTATTGGAATGCTTACTTAATTTAATACGAATACCTGCTCCATAACCAGGTAAAAAATTATGTAAAGGTTTGCCTTGCATTTCAGAAACAGATTGCATATTGGCAAATACAACACCTCCTAAAAATCCATTCTCTGTAATACCAAAACGATATTCAGATTCGGCAAAAACAAATTTGTCTCCTCTAAACCTTCCTTGTATATAACCTCTTCCCATATTAGTATATGTATCTGATGCTGTAGAAGGTAAATCCAAATAAGGTTGTTTACCCTTAATGGTAAAAACATTATAAGACCAGAAAGCTAAAATATTTTTACTACCCATTGGAAAAGAAATATACTTTCTGTAATCCAATAATATTGACTGCCAGTTTTGATCGCTCCCTAAAAATTTAAGATTGTCTCTATATACTAAATTTAAATAACTACTATTAGCAGCAGGATTTGAAACTTGTTTTCTAGTATCGTATAATAAATTAAGTAATAGTCCAACAGATGAAGACTGCTTTGTAAAACCATATTCGGTAAAGCCCACCAAAGGTTTATTCAAGGTAGTCGTATCTGTTATGTTCCAACGGTAGTCAATGTTTAAGCCAGGCCCAAAATATAAATTAGGGGCAATTCTTTTAACAATTGATTGATGTAATTTAAGATAAGAGTAGTCTAAATTATCAAATAATTTTAAATCGCTACTGCTTCCTAATCCAAAATCTTTTTGAGGGAATTTTAAATAGGACCAATTCGTATTTAAATTATACTCGTTACTCTTTAACCATACATTGGAAACCATTTGCGCAATTACCTGTTTATTTTGAGTATACTTTAATTCAGAAGAGACAAAGGAATGGTTGTCAGTAATTTTTTTTACTGGTAAAATAAAGTTTGCATTAATAGAGCTTGCAAAGCCAGTTGCCAAACTATATTCCACACCTGGTATAAATGTAAACAGGGTTTTATTTTGTTTTTCATCTTGGCTGCGTACCTTATTTACTTTAAGAACGCGGTATAAACCATCTACAAAGTCAACCATGGAGTCTAAGCCTGGTTGTTTATACAAAGCTAAAGTGAAAATATTTTTTTTATGCGTTGAATGGTTACCTAGTGTGCTATCCTGCCCATTTAATTCCAAGGAATTAAAGAAAGAAAGTAAGAGGGATAATGTAATAAAATTCCATTTCATAAGCTAATAAGTTGATTAGAACGTGATTGCTATTAATGGCGCAAAGATAGTTTAATTGCTTATGATATCTTACTTCAATTGTCAAATATTTGTCAGCTACTAGCATTGTTCCACTTTTGTAATCGTGAATAAATTTGTTCAAAATGTAAACTTTTATTTATAGATTTATAAAAGAGAGTTTATAAACACTTAAAACAACAAAATCATGAGAAATAATCGTAGAAATTTTATTAAAAATATTGGAGGTTCAATGGCATTATTAGCTGTAGGCAATGCCGTTAGCGCAAGTGGAATCACAAATACAAGTACTGCTTCTACTTTACATTCAAAAATTAAAGTAGCTGCCAACGATAAAATTAGAATAGGCTTAATTGGTTCTGGTATTATTGGACATTTTGATACCAATACCGCTTTAAAAGTGCCAGGCGTTGAACTAGTAGCTGTATGTGATTTATATAAAGGACGTTTAGAAGGCGCTAAAGAAACTTGGGGTAATCAAATTTTTACAACACAAGATTATAGAGAACTTTTAGCACGCAAAGATGTGGATGCTGTTTTAATTTGTACACCCGATCATTGGCATCAAAGAATAGCTATTGACTCAATGCGTGCAGGCAAACATGTGTATTGTGAAAAGCCAATGGTACAAAAAATAGAACAAGGTTGGGGTGTTATCAATGCACAAAAAGAAACAGGCAAAGTCTTTCAAGTAGGAAGTCAGATGGCAAGCTCTGTTGGTATACTAGAAGCAAAAAGGTTATTAGCAGCGGGTGCTATTGGCGAATTAACCATGGTAGAATCTTATTGCGACCGCTCCGATGCAAGAGGCGCTTGGAATTATTCTATCCCAACCGATGCTTCCCCTGAAACTATTGACTTTGACACTTTCTTAGGTACTGCTCCTAAAGTTCCTTTTGAAGCAAAACACTTTTTTAGATGGCGTAATTATGGTGCATATGGAACTGGTGCTGCTGGTGATTTAATAGTGCATTTACTAACTGGAATACATACAGTAACAGGAGCAGTAGGTCCTGAAAAAATTATGAGTATTGCCGATTTAAAATTATGGAAAGATGGAAGAGACTCATTTGATATTATAAATGCAGTAATGAATTATAAAACCACAGAGAAGCATGCTGCATTTCATGTAGTAACAAGAGTGAACTTAACCGATGGGGAAGGCAAAGGCCCATTTGGCATTAAATTAATTGGAACTGAGGGCGTAATAGAATCCTTTGGAAATGGCTTAGTAGTAAAAACATTAAAAAGACGCGCCGTGCCTGGTTATGGTGGTTATGATTCTTTTGACAGTTTCTCTAATAAGCAAAAAGAAGAATTTAAAAAATAATGATACAGAGGGTGGATATGATGTAGGAAAAGAAATTAAATTTGAAGCACCTGCTAATTACGATGATAGACTAGATCACATGATTGTATTTTTTAACGCTATAAGAACAGGTAGTAAAATATACGAAGATGCCTCTTTTGGCTTAAGAGCTGCAGCACCTGCAATTGCTTGTAATTTAAGTGCACAACAAAACAAACCAATTTTGTGGGATCCTATCGAAATGAAAATTATTTAATTGTTTAATTATTTTTTATCTTCTAATTCGTATTTAACAAAGGCGAATTTTTTACCATCTGGTGACCATGAAGGAACATTGATAGTACCTTGGCCTCCAAAGAAAGGTTCAGTTAAGTCCTTGATGGTTTTATCCTTTAGGTTTACAAGTCTTAATTTCACTTGCTTACCAAATGGGTGCTTCTGCTCTTGGTCCTCTATATAACTTATAATAGTAGCTACTTTATTATTTGGATTAACATGTGCAAACCAATTAGAATAATTATCAAAAGTCACCTGCTCTGGATTTGATCCATCGGGATGCATTCTCCAAATTTGCATCTTACCTGTTCTAAAAGAATTCATATAAATATATTTTCCATCAGGACTATATTCAGGACCATCATCCAAACCTTCTGTTGCTGTTAATCTTGTTTCTGCACCGCCCTCAGTACTTAAAGCGTACACATCATAATTACCGCCACGCTCTGCACAATAAACAATGGTTTTGCCATCTGGAGAAACACCATGCCAATAAGAAGGAGTATTCGCTGTAAGTCTCAAAGGACTTCCTCCTTCACTTGGAACTTTAAAAATAAAAGAGGAACCCTCTTTTATTGTAGGTATACTGCTTGATATAAATAAGGTCTTGCCGTCGAAACTATAACCATGGTCATTATTGGCATTGACAATATCGCCAGTTGGAAGTACACCTAATTTCTCCCCCTTAGTGCTCACTTTTTCTAAGATGCCCGATGCATTTATTAATAAAAACTGCCCATCATGCGACCAGTTGGGTGCTTCAAAATGTCTTTTTTCACGAAGTACTAATGTTGTTTTTCCAGTTTCAAGCGTATATATATACAATGAACTAATTACTGTTTTGCCATCTGGAATTTGAGCATTTAATTGTAATGCAAAAAAGAAACAGATGAATAAGCTTACTATGTTTTTCATGATACCAATTTTGGGGTTATGAATAAGATCATTTTTAATACTAATAAATATAAGTAATTTTGTAGCACTCTTTTAATAAATAGTATGAACCGAAGCGAACAATTACTAGCTCTAGCAACCGATACTATTTGGGACATTATTGTAATTGGAGGAGGCGCTACGGGACTAGGCACTGCACTCGATGCATCATTAAGAGACTACAAAACACTGCTAATTGAAAGTCATGATTTTGCCAAGGGTACCTCTAGTAGGTCTACCAAGCTAGTACATGGAGGTGTAAGATATTTACAACAAGGGAACATTAAATTAGTAAGAGAGGCCCTTCGTGAAAGAGGTTATTTATTAAAAAATGCCCCACACTTAACATCGGTACAAACATTTATTGTGCCAGTATTTAGCTGGTGGGAGAAAATATTTTTTGGCATTGGATTAAAGGTATACGATTTACTCTCTGGAAAATTATCACTAGGTGACACCCAAATACTATCAAAAAAAGAAACACTCGCTCACCTACCTTCTATTAATTCAAATAAATTAGTGGGAGGAATTTTATATTTCGATGGTCAGTTTGACGACAGTCATTTAGCAATTGAATTAGCAGCCACAGCAATTAAAAAAGGAGCCACAGTAATTAATTATTTCAAGGCAACGGGTTTTATAAAAACCAATGAGAAAATTACTGCAGTAGAATGTTTAGATATTTTGTCAGAAAAAAAATATATACTTAAAACAAAGGTGGTTGTAAACGCCACAGGTGTTTTTACCAATGCCATAGTTAAAATGGATAATCAATTTGAACACGATTTAGTAAGCCCTTCACAAGGAATTCATTTAGTAATAGATGCTAAATTTTTCCCAGGCAGAGATGCCATGATGATTCCCAAAACAGATGATGGCCGTGTATTATTTGCTGTGCCTTGGCATGATAAAGTAGTTTTGGGTACAACAGATACCCCCATTGTGGAAATTTCATTTGAACCAAAGCCATTGGAAGAGGAAATTGAATTTATCATTAAGCATATAAATAGATACTGTACTACACTCATAACAAGGTCCGATATTAATGCTGTGTATGTTGGCTTACGCCCACTAGTGAAACAAAAAACACATATAAGTTCAGCACTTATTTCACGAGAGCATCATTTAAGTGTATCACCAAGCGGACTTATTACTATTACAGGCGGGAAATGGACTACTTATCGAAAAATGGCCGCCGATGCAGTTGACAATGCAGCCTTTATAGGAAAACTAAATAAAGAAAAATGTAAAACTGCCTATACTCAAATTGGCGATGAGCTTGAAAAAGAAAATAGATTTCAGGAAATATTAAAAGAGGATGCATCACTAGCAGAAAAAATACATTCTAATTATTCATTTACAAAAGCGCAGATAGTGTATGCCTTAAAATATGAAATGGCTATTTGCTTAGAAGATATTTTATCCAGGAGAATTAGATTACTATTTTTAGATGCTAAATTAGCTATAAAGCTTGCACCCATGGTAGCAAGTATAATGGCAAGTTATTTACAGAAAGATAAAAATTGGGAAGCAGCAGAAGTAGCAAAATTTACCCAATTAGCAGAACAATATATTTTAAAATAAAAATAAAAAACATGTTTAGTTTCATTAAATCATTTTTTGGACCTTCCACAGATTATAAAGCTTTAATTTTAAAAGGTGCTATTATAATTGATGTAAGAAGCCCACAAGAATTTGATAATGGCCATATCCAAGGTTCTAAAAATATACCTGTAAATATTATTCAAAGAGAAGTGAATAGTATTAAAAAAATGGGTAAACCCATTATTACTGTATGTCAAAGTGGTGCAAGAAGTGGCATGGCTAAAGGCATATTAAAAAATGCTGGTATTGAAGTATACAATGGGGGCGCATGGTTTAAGTTAAATTCAAAAATCATGTAAATTAGTAGTAGGATGAAAAATATAAAAATTGAAACCATTGACGATTATATTGCAGCACAACCCATTGAAAAAAGAGCAAGTTTAGAAAAGATAAGATCCATTATACAAAAAGCAGCGCCTAAAGCCACTGAACTCATTAGTTATGGCATGCCTGCCTTTAAACAAGAAGGTATTTTAGTGTATTTTGCTGCATTTAAAAATCATTATGGCTTCTTTCCTACCGCAAGCCCCATAGTCATTTTCAAAAAAGAACTATTACCCTACAAAACATCAAAAGGTGCTATACAATTTCCAGCAGACAAGCCCCTACCCACTAAGCTCATACAGGCTATCGTAAAACTTAGAATTATTCAAAACAAGGAGAAAGCACTCAATAAAAAGTCTAAAAAATAGAGCCTTTCATTCAAAAAATGGTGTTGGTTATTAATTTCCTAAGAATAAGTTAAAAGCAATTCATAGGCTTAAACCTTTATTAAAGTTTGAGGTCTTATTCAAAAATATAGAGGGCTAGCTTATAAAATAACTTTAAACTTATCATTATGAAAAAATCAAACTTGCTTACCATTTCATTTGTGCTAATGATAAGCTTAATTATAAGCTGTTCAAAAACCGACCTTGCCTTACCTACATTAAATTCGACAGTAGCAACTGCACCTAAAGTAGTGGTTAGCCCAACTCCTATGTCTGTCATTGACCCCTATGCTGCCATTAAATTATCATTTGGAACCAATATCGATCCACTAAATTTACTTAACTACGCCAACCAAGCTGTACCTAATTATATTAATAAAGATAATACTGGTAACAATATTATAACTAATGCAAAAGCAAGTCTAGGAAGAGTTTTATTTTATGATAAAAATTTAAGTACTACCAATACTATTTCATGTAGTAGTTGCCATAAACAAAATTTTGCCTTTAGCGATACTAGTTTAACAAGTGCAGGTGTAGAAGTCGGGCAAACTGTAAGACATTCCATGCGTTTAATTAATGCAAGATTTGCTACAGAGTCTAAATTCTTTTGGAATGAAAGAGCTACTAGTTTAGAGCAACAAACAACTATGCCAATTCAAGATCATCTAGAGATGGGATTTAGTGGTGTAAATGGCAGAGGTAATATGGCAAGTTTATTAGCTAAGCTTTCAAAAATTAATTATTATAACGAGTTATTCAAATTTGTGTACGGAGATACTGTAATTACTGAAGCAAGAATGCAAGAGTCATTAGCTCAATTTGTAAGAAGTATACAATCTTTCGATTCAAAATATGATGTAGGTAGGGTTCAAGTAAGAAACGACAATGACCCCTTCCCTAATTTCACCGCTATAGAAAATACTGGAAAAAACTTATACATGACCCCTCCTGTTTTTAATACTAATGGAATTAGAATTGCAGGAGGACTGGGTTGTAATTCTTGTCATAATGCTCCTGAATTTGATATTGATCCTAATTCTAGAAACAATGGTGTAATAGGAGTTATTGGAAGTAATGATATTGAATTGAATGATACAAGAGCCCCTTCTTTAAGAGATTTATTGAAAACGGATGGCAGTATTAATAGTCGTATGATGCATAATGGCGTATTTAATAATTTAGCTGCAGTTCTTGCACATTATAATAATATTCCAAACAACCCAAGAAACAACAATTTAGATGGAAAGTTAAGAATCAATAATGCTACACAGCAGTTAAATTTAACAACAGAAGAAAGAGACGCTGTAATTGCTTTTATGAAAACTTTATCTGGTACATTAGTGTATACAGATAAAAAATGGGCTACCCCATTTATAAATCAATAGCCTTATTTATAAAATGAATAAGAGGGATCATAGATTCAAAACAAGTTATTACTTTTTTAACTAAATTTTTATTTGAAACATCGGCATCACTAATTTCCATAGTGGCTACAAAGCTTTTTAATTTCAAAAATTCAATGGCTGGATTGTCTTGCTCATAACCTTTGGGCGGCCTTACTAATTTTTCAGTTTCTGTTAAACTGCCATAATTTGTTTTAAATTTTTTTTCATTTACTATGCCTTTAAATTCTTTAAAACAATAATCAATTTCTTGTCTTAGCTTTTTTAATTCAGGCGCCATAGGCATCCATAAGCCACCTCCAATGAAACAAGCCCCAGGTTCTAAATGAAAATAATAGCCAGCGCAGTCAATTTTTTTTGCACCCTTACTAAAGCTTGCCCCAAAATTTGTTTTATAGGGGTCTTTATTTTTACTAAATCGAACATCTCTGTTTATTCTAAAAACACATTGCTTAGGTTCTAAAAATTCAAGCGTTTTATCTTTTAACTTCATTCCATCAAGCACTTCGGTTACAAATCTTAGATAATCTTGTTTAGCATTTTCATACTTTGGTCTGTTTTTCTCAAACCATTCTCTATTATTATTCTTTTTAAGTGCTTTTAAAAATTGAAGGGTACTAGGTTGAATCATAGGATATGGTAAATATTAAGATGTTTGAAGTATAAGGTTACCTAATTGAAATATAAGGTAGCCTAAATTTAATATAAGATTTTTGTATAAAAGTAAATAAATACTAAGGTTCTCATTAAATACCTACTTAACTTTAGCATTCAAAATAAAAATATGCCCAATACTAAATCATACGCAGCATTAAGTGCTACAACCCCTTTAGAAGCTTATTCTTTCGACAGAAGAAACTTAGGCGAAAACGATGTACAAGTAGAAATTTTATACTGTGGCGTTTGTCATAGCGACTTACACCAAGCCAAAAACGAATGGGGTGGCTCTATCTATCCAATGGTACCAGGCCATGAAATTGTTGGTAAAGTAACAGCAGTGGGCAGTGGAGTAAGTAAGTTTAAAATAGGTGATTTAGCCGGTGTGGGCGTAATGGTAGATAGTTGCAGAACTTGTAAAAATTGTCAAGAGAGCTTAGAACAATACTGTGCAGAAGGTATGACAGGTACTTATAATGCTAAAGAAAGAAATGGCAGCGGTATTACTATGGGCGGTTATTCAACACAAATTGTAGTTGACCAGCGTTACACATTGCACATTTCACCAAAATTAGATTTAGCTGCTGTGGCGCCTTTATTATGTGCTGGAATTACTACTTATTCCCCATTAGTTTTTGCTGGTGTTAAAAAAGGAATGAAAGTGGGCATTGTGGGTTTAGGTGGATTAGGCCATATGGGTGTAAAATTTGCTGTTTCTTTTGGAGCCGAAGTAACTGTAATAAGTACATCTCCTTCCAAAGAAGCCGATGCTAAAAAATTAGGGGCTACTCATTTTTTATTAAGCACCGATGCTGAAGCAATGAAAAAATATAATAGTTATTTTGATGTAATCTTAGATGCTATTTCTGCTAATCACGATTTTACGACTTATTTAAACTTATTAGCCACCAACGGAAAGTTAATGGTAGTAGGCCTTCCAATAGAATCTCCAAAAGTGCAACCTTTTTCATTAGTCACTAATAGAAGAAGTGTCATTGGTTCATGTATAGGTGGCATGCAAGAAACACAGGAGATGCTTGATTATTGCGCTGAGCACAATATTGTATCAGACATAGAAATAATACCTATGCAAAGCATTAATGAAGCCTATACAAGAATGTTAAAAGGAGATGTAAAATACCGTTTTGTAATTGACTTAGCTAGTTTGAAAAGTTAATTACGAGTTTAATCAACTAGTTTAATTGATTAAACTACTATTTCAGTATTAAACTGTTTTTTTAGGAGGAAGGGCGAAAGCAGTAGCCTCATGTGTGAAGTTGCCATTATGTGCACCATCACAAAAAGGTTTGTTTTTGCTTAAACCACATCGACAAAGTCCAATTACTTCTCTGCCTGCTAAATCGTATTTGTTTCCACTACGATCTTCAATAGTGAAATCACCTTCTACTTTCAAAGAACCATTATTGTTAATTGTAATTTTAGTTGCCATTTTATTAGTTTTAGGCATCAAAAATAGGGTTTCTTAGTCAATCGAAATCGATTGTTTTTGAATATTAACATGTCTCCATCCAAGCCTTAAACAAATTGCTAAAAACTCATTTTTTACAAGTAAATTTACACCCGCCTAATTCGTAAGCTTTATTCATAATATAGCCACTTATTAGGTAACACAGTTAACATCATGAAAGGATTTCATTTCAAAACATACGAAGCTCCAGATCAATCGCCCTTTGATAGATTATTCGAAATATTCAAGGAATTGATAGTGCATACTTCTGGCGACTTTGATGAGGCCATAAGTTGGATGCGTGAATTAGACGTAGAATATAAATTAACAGACGAGAAGTATACTATTGATGACTTTATAGAAGACCTTAAAAAGAAAGGCTACATTAAACAAGAGATTAAAGATGGTGGTGGAGATGGAGAAACAAAAATTACTGCTAAAACAGAAAGAGCTATACGACAAACTGCACTAAATAATATTTTCGGTAATTTACAAAATGCGGGCAAGGGCAATCATAAAACAAAAACCTTGGGCCAAGGCGATGAAAAAAATGGAGAGTTTAAAGAATTTAATTTTGGGGATAATATTGAAAATATTTCCTTAACAGAGAGTATTAAGAATGCACAAATTAATCATGGCATTAACTCTTTTAATTTAACAGAAAACGATTTAATAGTAGAACAGACAGAACAAAAATCGCAAATGAGCACGGTGCTTATGATTGATATAAGCCATAGCATGATTTTATATGGAGAAGATAGAATTACACCTGCTAAAAAAGTGGCCATGGCCTTAGCAGAATTAATTACAACACGTTATCCTAAAGACACCATTGATATTCTTGTATTTGGTGACGATGCCTGGACCATAAGCATTCAAGAATTACCTTATTTAAAAGTAGGGCCCTACCACACCAATACTGTAGCTGGTTTGCAGTTAGCCATGGATATTTTAAGAAGAAAAAGAAATACCAATAAACAAATATTCATGATTACCGATGGTAAGCCAAGTTGTATTAAAGAAGCTGATGGAAATTATTATATGAATAGTAATGGCCTAGACCAATATATTGTAGATAAATGTTATAGCCAAGCCAAGATGGCTAGAAAATTACATATTCCAATTACCACTTTTATGATTGCCCAGGACCCTTATTTGCAAAGGTTTGTGAATGAGTTTACTGAAGCCAATCAGGGCAAGGCTTTTTATACAGGCTTAAAAGGCTTAGGGGAGATGATATTCCAAGATTATGAAACCAATAGAAAAAAGAAACTTAAATAATTAGTACAAACACATTTATATGAAAATTGATAATTTAAAAACGATAGGCGATTTAAAAAAACAAGGCTATCAAACTAAAAGTATTAAAGATGAATTAAGAGATAATCTCATTCTTAAAATAAAAGAAGGGGTGCCGGCTTTTGAAGGCATACATGGTTTTGAAGAAACTGTAATTCCAGAAATTGAAAGAGCCATTTTATCTAAACACAATATTAATTTATTAGGATTAAGAGGTCAGGCCAAAACGAAATTGGCTAGGTTAATGATACAACTACTAGACGAGTATATTCCTTTTGTAGCAGGTTCTGAAATTAACGACGATCCCTTGGCTCCTATTTCAAGATTTGCCAAGGATTTAATTGCGCAGAAAGGCGATGCCACTCCTATTGAATGGCTACATCGTAATGAAAGGTTTTTTGAAAAATTAGCTACCCCCGATGTTACCATTGCAGATATCATTGGAGATGTGGACCCTATTAAAGCAGCAAATTTAAAATTGTCTTATGCCGATGAGCGTGTAATTCATTTTGGTATGATTCCTAGAGCCAATAGAAGCATATTTGTCATTAATGAACTCCCCGACTTACAAGCCAGAATACAAGTGGCTTTATTTAATATATTACAAGAAGGTGATATTCAAATTAGAGGTTTTAAATTAAGAATGAATTTAGATATTCAATTCATTTTCACGGCTAACCCAGAAGACTATACCAATAGAGGAAGTATTGTAACACCTTTAAAAGATAGAATAGGCTCACAAATTTTAACGCATTATCCTAAAAATATTGCGGTGGCTAAAAAAATTACAGAGCAAGAAGCTAAAATAAGCGAAGTACAATCGGAGCTAGTATATGTTCCTAGTTTAGCTAAAGACATTATTGAGCAAATTAGTTTTGAAGCAAGGGCCAGTGAATACATCGATGCTAAAAGCGGTGTGAGTGCTAGAATGACTATTTCTGCTATGGAGAATTTAATTAGTACTGCAGAAAGAAGAGCACTAAAAAATGGATTAACTAAAACGGCTGTGCGCTTATCCGATTTTATGGGCATTATTCCAGCTATAACAGGAAAAATAGAACTTGTTTATGAAGGTGAGCAAGAAGGTGCTGAAGTAATTGCTACTCTTTTAATTGAAAAAGCAATTAGCTCTTTATTTAAATTTCAGTTCCCAAAAATTAGTAAGTTAGAAAAGCAAAATGAAAAAAATGCTTATTCAGACTTACTAGACTGGTTTATAGCAGAAGGAGGTTTTGAATTATATGAAGACTTTGATGAGAAACAATACAAAAAAGTATTAGACGAAGTGAAACCATTAGACGCACTTATGAAAAAGTATGCTCCTGATACTAGTAAAGAAGATGCCTACTTTATGAAAGAATTTATTTTATGGGCCCTAGTAGAAAATAAAAAGTTAAATAAAGAAAAATTAACAGAAGGCTTTTCCTTTAAGGATATTCTTGGACATATGATTAATAAGCTTTAAAAAAAGCTTATTAATTAATTTCTTTTAATACTTGCCTTTCTCTGAATTATTTCTCCACTAGCTGTTATGCCTCTGACAGAGATGGTGTAATTTGTATTAACGTCGCCTGTGTAAAATTCTACCTGCGCTTTACCATTGGGACTAGTATACAAATGTCCATTCCAATAAATAGTAGACCTATTATCCTTGAAGGAAGCTTTTTTAATATCCAGATTAGAATAGTCTGGCATACTGAATGCAGGTGCTAAATGATAAGAAGCCGGATAGTAAACCAAAGTTCCATATTGCTCATAATGGCTACTGAAATTGGACTTCCTTTGTGTATTAATAATAATTACTCCATTGCCGCCTCTAGAACCATAATAAGCAGCTTCAGGTCCTTTCATAACTTCAATAAAATCTATAATGTCTGGAGAAATTTTAGCCATTTCAGCCATAACGGGACTGCCTGGGAAATCCATTGACTGGCCTTCATTCGTATCTGTTTGTGGACCATTACCGCCAGCAACCATAACACCATCGACAACAAGTAAAGGCTCGTCCTTAGCACTTATTGTAAAAGAAGTAACACCTCCTAAAGTTAAGAAGCTACCTCTTAAATGAAGTCCAGGTATCATTAACATTGCTGTACTTGCATCAATAGGATTAATTTTCTGTATGGCTTCTCCTGTAAGTATTTGTGAAAAATTACTTACTCTTTTGCTAGTATTATATGTATTTGACTTAATACTTGATTTTACAAAAACCGATTGTAGCCATTCTTTACCTGTGCCCTTGTATATATCTTTGAAATTAGTATTACGCAAATTATTAACGAACTCTATATTATCAACAGGAAACTTCTTTTTTAAAGAAAGGGGCGTTGAAAATTTTGGAAAAGGCGATATTACGTCAATGACAATTTTTTCATCTACTTTATTCCCTTTTAAGGTGGAAACTTGTAATGTAAAAGCAACGCTATCTAAATAAGGAGGAATCGAAAATTTAAATTCCCCATTTGCATTTGTGGTATCGGTATCAAATAAATAAAATTGTTTATTAGTATATAAAGTAACTAGCCTATTAGCAACAGGTATTTTTTTTCTATTAAGAATGCGTCCTTTAATATTTGAAAAAAGTGTGTCAATAGGAAGCTCCGATTGTTTAACTATAATTTTATTGGCCATAGTTTGCTTGCTATAACTTTTTCCTTTAAACACCATGGGATGAGTTAGTAATGCTAAATCATCATAGTTTTTTGTGGACTCCAATAATATTGTATTTTCAATATCAGTAATATCACTAGTTACTTTCACTGCACTATCATCTGTGACGGACACTGATAATGCCGTAAAATTAGGATGTAAAACAGAGTCGCCTTTGTATAATGTAAGCACCACTTTATCTCTAGGCGCATAATTTTCTTTATTGGTACTAATGAATAATTCTTCTTTGGGCTTACTTATATAAATGGTTCTTTCACTTACAACTTCTTGCGCTTCATTAAACAATAATAGTTTTGAAATACCTGCAGGAAAATTAGACTTTGCAATAGTTAGTTCATACATATCCACGCCCACACTAGCAAAACAAAGACTATCTTTATTAATACCTAATAAATAAGATTGTTTCCCTTTTTTATATAATGAATCTCCTTGTGAAACCACTACTTTAAGACTCGTAGGCGTTTGTTCCTTTATTGAAATTTGACTAGCATAATGATTTACTTGAGGCAAGGGCGATTTAATGAGCTGATTTTCCCATTTAACATTAGCTGCATAATTTTTAGCTTTTGAAACAAAAAAAGATATTTTACCTAAACCTGTAGTGCTATCTGTTTTAAACCATGTTAATGCAGAGCTATCAATATTATCATTAATATAGCCTTCCACTTGAATAGGACGTTCGTATTCATCTAAAGCCTTAATGGCAATAGTTGCATTAGTTCCTGCAATAATTTCTCCCCCTTCTGGATAGAAAAATAAATGAGGAGCTTTTGTGCTAATTCTTGTTTCTTTTATAGAGGCTGAACTAGTAATTAATGTGGAAGGAAATTTTTTATTAACAACATAAATAGGTGATACTAAAATTTCATTGGTATCATGTTGTTGAATAGTCGCAGTATAAAGTCTTAACCAATAATACCCTTCTGGTAAGGAATCTTTCAATCGAATAAACCCTTCCGTTTTTTCACTTGGTATGTTTAATAATAATTGAGCAATTGCTGAATCTTTTTCATTCACTAAATCAACGTACAAAGTTTTACTATGTGAAAAGTACTTATGAGATAATGAATTAATAATATAAGCTTTAAACCAAAGTTCTTCCCCAGCAGCAAAAATATTTTTATTTGTGTGTACCATTAATTTCTCAGTAGTCCCTGCTCTTAGATCACTAATAAATCGGCCAGCGAGGCTATCAGTATTCTCAATATTTGTTTGTGCATTAACAAAATGGGTTAAACATAAAATACAAATACTAAAAATATATTTCAAAAGGATACGCATATTACTATTGTTCATGCATAAAATTAGAACTTATACCACAGTAATAAATAAAAAAATGGATGAATGGTAGTGCATAAATGTGTTATTATATTTAAAAAAAATCAACTACCTAAATGAATAAATAGTTGATTTAAAAAAGTAAAAGAGTTTTTGTCTAATACCTCATACCACCTGGTCTTGGCTTAGGTAAGGGATTACGAGGAAGTTTTTGATCTCTTTGAGCTGCATCGAAAACAAAGGTGGCAACAATGGTTGCTATTTGTTTTAGATCGTCTTCACTTACATGATCTAGTACATCCATATTGCTATGATGTGTTCTAGTATCATATTCCATAGGATCTTGAATGAATTGGAATCCAGGTAAACCCACCCCATCAAAAGCTTGGTGATCGGTTCCACCTGTATTGCTTATGGTAATTGTACCACTAGTAAGATCTTTCAATGGCGCAAACCATTGTTCAAAAATTTCTTTACAAGCTGCATTATTTTGTAAATAAATGCCGCGCACTTTACCAGTACCATTATCTATATTAAAATAAGAAGAAAATTTTTCATGAGCAGGCAATAATTCCATAGTTGCAGGATCTGCAAAAGTCTTTTTTACGTAGCCTCTTGAGCCAGTTAAACCTTGTTCTTCTCCACCCCATAAACCAATACGAATGGTTCTTTTATTATTAATACCCACAGTTTTTAAAATACGAAGAGCTTCTATCATTACTGCAGAACCTGAAGCATTGTCAGTCGCGCCAGTTCCAGTGTGCCATGAATCTAAATGTGCTCCTATCATAACAATTTCATCTTTCAATACAGGGTCTGTTCCTGGAATTTCTGCAATAACATTATACCCTTGTAAGTCTTTATTATAAAATTTAGTTTTAATATCGGCATCAAATTTTACTGCTGTGCCAGCTTTCACTAATCTTAAAATAGTATTGTAGTCTTCAATACCAATGGCAATATCTAAGAAGTTTTCTGGGTCTGTTCCTTTATATCCACCGCCACCTTGAGAAAAAATAGTGCCATCATGAAAACGAGGATTACTTGTAAGCATGGCCACTGCTCCTTCACTAATAGCCATTGCTTTTAATATGTTTACTACATTACCACTTGCACGCATTGCTTGCATTCTTCTCATCATAGCTGTATCAGAAGCTAAAGCTTGACCACGTGCTTGCATAGCTTCAGCCTTAGCCATTTTCTCTAACTCATCATCGGTAAAACGAACAGCGTCTGCTTTAAAACTTTGCTTATAGGCTTCTAATTTATCAATGATAATTATTTTACCTTTCAAAGTACCGCGGTATTGTTCAAGACTCACAGAATCTTTAAGCGCTACTGCTACTACTTCAGCATTTTTTAAACCCTTCGTGCCGCCTGTCCAAGCTTTCGGATAGTTTTGGATGGATTTATAATAAGGAGCTGTCATTGCTAAATAAGATTTTTCTAACTCCCAACCTTTCCCAAATTCACCATATGCGTCCAAGGCCGCATTGGACAAACCAATGGATACTAATTTATCTTTAGCATAATTTGCTGCACGAAAATAACCCGGCGAATTCATAAGTCTGTTACCACTTACATCTGTTAAATTAAACATGATGTCCATAATTTGAGAATGCTTTAAGCCTTCTTCTTTAATTTTATCTATAGTAGTTAGGTCTAATTTTTCTTGAGCAAAAAGCGCAGTGGAAAAACTAAATAAGCATAACAGAAACAGTACGCTTGTTTTTTTCATTGTATTTGTATTTATAAAAATTGATAAATGATAGATGACTATCTATTGGACCATCCTGAAGCTATGAAAATTTTTAACTTAAAATTGAAGATTTCTGCATTTTTACATAGTAGGTGACCTTTAATTTTTATATTGAAATAACTGTCTGATTTACAGTAATTTAGAAATATAAATTTTTAAATTAAACTGCATGATTATGCTCATCATTTATAAAGTTTAGATGTCTTTTGATTACTTTGCAGCTCAATTATAATTTTTTTATGCAAATAGCAATTTTGGGCGCCGGAATGGTGGGAAGAGCCATGGCCATTGACCTTTCTAAAAAATATCAAGTAACATCTTTTGATGTAAGTAAAGAATCGCTTCAAATACTTTCCAATAAAATTAAAAGTATTACCACCATTCAAGCCGACTTGAGTGATTATGGAAGTTATTCTAGCTTATTAGCAAAATTTGATTATGTGGTTACTGCTGTTCCAGGTTTTATGGGCTATAAAACTTTAGAAGCTGTTATTAACGCTAAAAAAAATGTAGTAGATATTTCATTTTTCCCAGAAGACGCTTTACAATTAAATGAATTAGCAAAGAAAAATAATGTAACAGCCATCGTTGATTGTGGGGTTGCACCAGGTATGAGTAATTTAATATTGGGCTATCATAATGAAAAAATGAAAATTAATAGTTTTGAATGTATGGTAGGTGGACTTCCTAAAAAAAGAACACAACCTTTTGAATACAAGGCTCCATTTTCTCCTATTGATGTTTTAGAAGAGTATACAAGACCGGCGCGTTATGTTGAAAATAGCTGCATTGTTACCAAGCCGGCATTGAGCGATGCAGAATTTATTGAATTTAATAAAGTAGGTACACTTGAATGCTTTAATACAGATGGCTTAAGAAGTATTTTATTTACGATGGGTCATATACCCAATATGAAAGAAAAAACTTTAAGGTACCCGGGACATATTAATTTAATGAAGAGTTTAATTAAAGCAGGATTTTTAAATACCGAACCTATTCAATACAAAGGACAATCTATTTCTCCATTAGATTTTACTTCAGCGTTATTATTTGATCAATGGAAATTAGGTGCTAATGAAGCTGAATTTACTTTAATGACTATTGAAATTAAAGGTGAAGGTAAAACCATTCATTATGAATTATATGACGAGTACGATGCCTTAACTGAAACAAGTAGTATGAGTAGAACTACAGGATATACCTGTACTGCGGCTTTGAATATACTAATGGAAAATTTATTTACAGAAAAAGGTGTTTTTCCTCCAGAACTTGTAGGTAAAAATGAATCTTGTTTTCAGTATATAATTAATTACTTACAGGAGCGTAATATTCATTATATAAAGACTGAGTCTTAAATAGAATTGAAAAGGCAAAGAAAAGGCAAAGAAAAAGCTAAGTATAAATTAAAGACTATTTAGTAAAATTTAATTACTTTTATAATATAAATAAGCAATTATGGGATTTCATATTAACAAGAAAATAGCTGATAAAAAAGCTGCTACCGGAACAAAAACCACTTTTCAAGCCGGTAATTCTCAATTTATAGCCAAGGCTAATACGAAGTCTACTGGCACGAACAAAAAACCTATTAAAACTGGCGGTTCAAGAGGAAGCTGATTAGAACTTGCTTGTTAGAAGTAGTTGCTCATATTACAATAGCCTTCCTAATCTTTCATAAGTGTTGGCGCTATTATTTTCTGCCATATCGCATAGCCTTTTGCATTCATATGCAATTTGTCAGCTATAAAAATATCTTTAAAAACTTCTCCGCTCGAATCTAACATAGCAGTATGTACATCTAAAAACTGCGTGTGCTTTTGCTTATTTATATAATTACGTATAAGTGTATTAGCAGCCACAAACTTTTCTTCCATTGCCCACCTTGATACACTAGGTTTAATGGAAACATACATAATAGGCACTTTGGTTCCTAAATTAGTTCTAATTATTTTATATAAAGTTTTAAACCTCTCTAAAACTATTTGAGGGGTAATAGTGTCACTTGCTGCAATATCATTTTCACCACAGTAAATATAAATTTGTTTTGGCTTGTATTTTAATATGGTCTCTTGGTTAAAGTAAATAATATCTGTTAAACTAGAGCCTCCGAAACCTCTATTAATAATTGGATAACCAGGAAAATAATTCCGAATGTCTTTCCAATAATTAAAAGAAGAACTACCTACAAATAAAATACTATTTGCAGCTGGCATTTGTATGCTGTCGTTTTTTACAAATACATCAATTTCGTCTTTAAAAGGAATGGGGGTATTAGTTTGGGCATAACTTGTAAGTATCCCAAAAAAAAAGGCAGATGTTAATATATATAATTTCATAGAGGATGTTAAAAATAAATTATTAAAAAGAAAATTAAATTAATTGTAAGTTAAGTAAAATAAGGTGAATTGGGATAATTTGATTTATTTTACATAAGCAACAATTTTGATACAGCACAAATTTAAAAAAGGAAAATGAAATTTATTTATAGCACCCTATTGCTCTGCCTTTGCATCATAAATATTAAGCCCAGCTTTGGACAGTTAACTTCTATTCATAAAAAAGAAATAATTCAATTAATAAAAGCTAACAAAGAAAAATTAAAAAATGTAGAGCAGTTAGTGGTAGCCATTAATAATAATGATAGTTCTAATAAAGCCTTTGTGGTTGCACTTGAGTTCGTCAATAAAAAATGGAAGATCAAATTTGGCCCTGTGGAAGCAAGCATTGGAAGAGCAGGTTTTGCTTTGCCTGGAGAAAAAATAGAAGGAGATGGTAAGTCGCCTACAGGCGTTTTTGATTTAGGGCAATTATATACCTATGAAGCGAGTGTAAATACCAAACTGCCTTTTATACAAACTAATGCAGAAGATAAATGGATAGATGATCCTAATCATCCAGATTATAATACCCATATACGTGGTAATACTACTGCAAAGTCATTCGAGCATTTAAAGTTATCTAGTATTGATTATAAATATTGCATGGTCATTGAATACAATACCCATCCTGTATTGAAAGGAAAAGGAAGTGCTATCTTTTTTCATTTAGCTACACCGAACTATGACCCTACAGCAGGTTGTGTGGCTATTCAAGAATCTGATATGGATAAAATACTTTTATGGTTAGATCCTAATAAGCAAAAAGCAATATTAATGGGCAATAAAAATCATTTACAAGAATAAATACCTTTTAAAATTATATTCTTGCTTGAATAATAGTGGCAATAGTTTGTATAATACCCATTGTCATAAATAAGGCTTCGAAAGAAATATAATTTGCAATTAAACCGCCAACAGCAATGGCAATACCTGATACAAAATGTGGGTGACCATTAGCAATACTCCAATGAAAAGTATTACTACTATCTTCCAAGTTGTGTGCAAATAAAGAGTCCCAAATAGGGGCACTTAAAGCTTCTGCTATACCTAAGCCAATTTGAATAAAAAAAAGTTGATGTGTATTATGCACGAAAATATAGCCAAATGTTAGCAAAGCATTAAGCCCATAGCCAAAGATCATTACCTGTTTTTTATAAATAGATTTATTTACATACTTACCTACTATGACATAAAAAATACCCGTAGCCATTAAGTAAGCGGCCCAAGCCCAGGTGATGTCTAATAAATCACCTCCAATTTTTTCAGCATAAATAGCAAATAAAGGCCCAAATAAACCTTCTCCAAAATACCATAAACTAGAAGCAATTAATAATATTTTAGTGGTTTTATTTAAACTCATTTTTAAAATTTATAAGTAATGCCTAAATCAAAAAAGAAAATATTTGCTAAATGATTTTCTGAATAAGGAGTTGAATTAATAGTAACTGTTTTTGATACTCCATTTAAGGTACTTGTATTCACTGAAGTAGTTGAAATTTTATTGAAGGGGATAGCATAAGTAGGAATGAATAAGAAATTCCATTTTTTTGTATCATAGCTTAAAGGCATGGTAAATTCCATATCTAAAAACTTAAAACCTTTTTGATCCACTGTGGTACTACTTTGTAAAGTGCCAACTATAGGAACTTGTTTAATTGAAAAATTTTTTAATGGATTTAGCCTTCTATTAATAGTAGTTTCATAATAATTTAAACTACTAAAACTACTATACAGTCCAGGTGTAATGGAAAATTTATTTTCTTTATTTGTGCTAAGCATTATTTCTTTTTCAATACCTGGAACTAATTGTATGTCTGCTTTATTAGAAAAGAAAATATCAAAAGAATTATGAAAATTAAAATAAGCTAAATCATAATTAATTGTAAAACCAAGATCACTTGAAATATTACCACTTATTAAGTTAGAACCAGTAGAGTAAAAGTATTTAGATCCATAAATTTCTCCTGACACTTTCTCTGCAAGTGTATAATTATAGCCAAGGTCAAGCTCAGAAAAATCATATCCCGATTGTCCAGGTGTCAATAAATAGTTGAGGCTGAAACTTGCATACAAGCCGCTTGCAAAATTCAAAGTAGCAGTTGTATAGAAATAAGGGGCTTTTAAAGAATCGGCTCTTCCATTATAGACATAGTTACTTAAATAATTAGTTTGAATTCTGAAGTTAGTAGAATCGTTTTTTGTATTTGCTTTTCTCAATGGTTGAGCATTCACAACAAAGCTTAGTAAGAGAAGAAAAAAAGCAAAGAAAATCCTAGGGCGCATGAATTTCTTAATTTTATTTTTGGACAGTAATAATTACAAAAAGTTTAAAGACAGCCTATATTTAGCCCTGTTTTCTAACAAATTTTGTAAGAATAACAATAGTTTGCTCATTTACCTTGCCTTCAATTTGTTCAGGATTATTGGGCACTAAGTGTATTTTTCTTACAATGGTGCCCTTGGGTGCCATGAAGTTAGCACCTTTCACATTTAAACCTTGCGTTAGAACAATCGTATCGCCATTTTGAAGTTCTGTCCCATTACTATCTACATGTATTGCTGCTTTTTGAAAAGCATTTAAGGCCCAGTTTATAACTACTTCGTCTAATTCAACCGATGTTAAAATTTCATTCGCCCACTCGTTTTCTTTTAGGCTATATAAAATTCTATAGCTTAAAGCTTGGACACTAGGCTCTGTATTCCATAAACTGCCTGCTAAACATTGCCAATGATTACCTGATGCATTACTTTCTATTAATGAATAACAGTTATTGCAAATAGCAACTTCATTTTCTATCTTATCATTGTCTTTGGGACTTACTGCATAAGCGATACTTGCTTTTTCGGTACTGCATAGTTCACACAAACCTTCACATCTTTCTTGTAGCTTATTAGAGATTGTTGATTTCATTTAGGAAATTAATTTTTGTAAATAAATTTATAAAAAAGATAATGAGGGGCCGCTAGAAATAAAAGTAGTATTAATAGAAGGAAACTTAGTTTTTAACCATGTTGCCATGAATTCAGAGCCAGATTCTTCGCTTGCAATATGCCCAAGTACTATTAAAGATACTTTATCGCCCTTTGATCTTGCATCTCTTATATACTCAGCTGTTTCCCACTCTGAAATTTCACCACATATTAGTACATCTGGTTTAATTTGTCTTAAGCCATTGAAATGCGCTTTAGAACCAGAAGCACCTAACATAAATAATAATTTAGAACAATCTTGCTGTAAATCTCCAATAAATCTAACTTGTTGTATTCCTATTTTCTCTTTTAAATAATTAATAACTTGATCCAAATGCATCAAAGGTATTGTAGCCAATGATGGAATGGCCTTAGTAGTATATTGTTTCCAATTTAATTTTTCTAGAAAGCTAGAAGTTACAGGATCGGGTAATAAACGATGTATATAATCGTGATTACGCCAAACTGCAATATTATTTTTTTGGAGTAAGTCATTCTTGTATTCAAATACTGGATCGTTCTTAAGCCAAGTGGTATCGTCTAAATGATTATAAAAAGTGGGCTCATGTGCAATAATAAAATTAGCACCTATTTCAATGGTTTTTTTAATTACTTCAATTGTTGCAAAAGCAGAAGTAACAATTCCTTTTACTTCCATTTCTTTATGCCCCGATTTTAAAGTATCCACTGTTTCTTTTAAAATTCCGCTGGGCACTTCACTAATAAACTTATCCATTATCTGCCCAACGGTAAAATTTTCATTGAAACCATTAACAAAGGGAGTCATACTTAATAAAGGCTTTACCAATAATACTTGCCCTCCTGCAATAACGGCAGCTTTAGAAATAAAATTTCTTCTTGAATTATTTAATTTCATAAAAAATATTTATACGATAATAGAAATAAATCTGAATATAGTTATTATCTTCTTCTTGAAAACTTATTAGCTCTTTGTTTTTTTGGTGCATAAGAAGGCGTAGGGCCAAACATTTCAGGCACCACTCCTTTTAAAACAGGCGCACCTAATAGTTCTTCAATTTCTGCAAACTTACTTTGCTCTTTTTCTCCCACTAAAGTAAAGGCTGTACCAGAAGTAGCCGCCCTAGCAGTTCTTCCAATTCTGTGAATATAATCTTCGCCATCATTAGGCACATCATAATTAATGACCAAATCAATATCATCAATGTCTATTCCTCTACTTAAAATATCGGTAGCCACTAAAATATTTGTTTTTTGATTTCTAAAATCTTGTAAATATTGCTCTCTACTTTTTTGATCTAAGTCGGAATGTATTTCTGCTGCCGATAATTTAGCTTGTACTAATTTAGAAGTCAATTGTTTCACATTCGATTTCTTAGAACAAAATACAATTACTTTAGAATATCTTTTTGAACTTAACATATCAATAATAACAGGTACTTTTTGTGTATCATATACCATGAATGCTTTTTGAATAATTTGTTCCGGTGGTTTGGATATAGCAATATTAATTTCAACAGGGTTTACTAAAATTTTCTTGGCAAGCACTCTCATTTTCGCAGGCATGGTGGCTGAGAATAATAAGTTTTGTCTTTGTGAAGGTAAAAAAGTTATAATTTTTGCAATGTCATCAGAAAATCCCATGTCAAGCATTCTATCTGCTTCATCTAAAACAAGATATTTTAAACCTTTCAGTTTCACATAGCCCATATTTAAATGCGCTATCATTCTTCCTGGTGTACAAACAACAATATCAACTCCGCTTGTAAGTGCCTTTTTTTCTGCAACAAAGGAACTTCCATCTCCACCGCCATATACTGCAATAGAACTGACATCAGTGAAATAAGAAAGACCCTCAATACTCTCGGCAATTTGTATTGCTAGTTCTCTGGTTGGAACAATAATTAATGCATTAATATCTCCTGCAGTATGAGCTGTAGTAAGTAGTCTGTGTAATAAGGGTAATAAAAAGGCAGCAGTTTTACCAGTGCCCGTTTGAGCCGCTGCAATAATGTCCTTACCTTCTAATATGGGAACCATTACTTGTTGCTGAACAGGGGTGGCCGTCTCATAACCCATTGCATCAATGCCATCTAAAATACGCTGATCTAATCCTAAATCGATAAACTTCAAAATACACTTTTTTAATAATGTAATGAAGGTACGACTAATCAAGCAGTTAAGTTATGAAATGCCCTATTTACTTGATGAATAGCGAACACTCTTAGGATGAAAGTACTCCCATGAATGTAGATACTCTTGATAGCTTGCAATAGGGCTTAAAGACAAGCCTTTCAATTTTCCATCTATACAAAGGCCGTCCACATTCCAAATAGATTGAGTATAGTTATCAATAATAGAATCGTTTATTTTACGAAACGTTAAACTCATATTATTTATAGTACGGTTGTATGAATGAAAAGAAGCGCTATCGTTTTCTAAAAGAATTAAAATTGGCAAAGAAGGTAGTGAATCTTGAATGATTTTATTTTTTTCTAAATAGTTCCAATCATAGGTTTTTGAATCATTTAGATTACTAATGCCTAAGACCCAAGATTTAAATTGCCAAGAAGCAGTATCTCTTTTAGTTAAATTACTTTTCGATTTTCCTTTATCATAAGTATCCATTTTAGCAAATATAGATGCAAATTTTTCATCGGGTTGAAGTACTTCTGCATTGGGATATTTTCTAAACCAAGCTTGCAAACTTAATTGCTCTGATTTTATTTCTTTTAAAGTATACCCTTTTAAAGGCCCCGCAATACATTCTCCATTTGATTGCCTCCACCAACTTTTAGTAGTGGCATCTTCAAACATGGCATTGAAATGATCCATACCCACTAATCTGAAATTTTCTAATTTACCATTCACCATTGGGCTATATACGCGTCCTGTTCTACATACCGTGCAATAGGTAACCATCACTGGGGTTTGACCTATACTATCTCTTACTTGATGATGATAACCAATTAATTGAATAGGATAAGCCTTTTGCAGTCCATTTTCATTAACACCAATGACTAGCTTATCAATAGGTATTTTATTCTCCGCAATTTTATAAAAATAAGTATGGGTAGGTTGTAAAAACATTTTATCTGCTTCCATCATAAAAGTGAAAACATAAAAAATAACAATATATAAAGTGGTTAATAAACTCAACCCTATTTTTTCCCTATTTGAATTTCCTTTTATAATTTTTATAAAAGGTATAAGGATAATTAAATATAAAACTATACGTATACTATTCTTATTGCTACCCAAAAAATAAGCTACATCAATAGAATTAAATGTTTGACTGCCCGGCATGGGCATAATCAAATATACTCTTAGGCATTCAAAAACAATTAAAAAAAGAAAACTAAGATAAAGCATCCATTTCTTCATAAAATAATTTTTAATTTGTAACTAACATTGAATAATGTATTTAAGCACTTTGTTCTTCTTTTTCAAAGTAGGCTAACACTTCTTGCCAATTATTAACTCTAAAATGATGTTTAATATTTACATTATGCGAGGCATGATATAAAATAGGTTTACCTATACAGTAATCTAAATTTTTACAATGATCATCAATCATATAATCGGTTTTAATCACCGCCTTGCTTCCGCAAAAAATAATGTTCTTCCAACTAATAAATGGAAAGAATTCAGCTAGCCAAGCATGTTTTTCAGTAAGTGACAAAGGAAACTCAGTGGCCGCAGACACAATATATATTTCATACTTTTTTCTTAAAATTTGAATAGCCTCCAAAGCGCCAGGCATTACAGGAACTGTTCTAAAAAACCCGGGTGTATGAATATAGCGTCTAGCAGCTGTTTTATCTGGAAAGGCTTCATCTTCAGAAACACCTAATAACGCCGTCCTATCTAACTTTACATTATACTGCTTCTCATACCAATTCACTAAATGGGTCTCAATATCGGCAATAACATTGTCCATATCAATGGCTATACTTTTAATCATACTTATTCAAGTTAAAACGTTTGTATATTAGTAGTGGCAAACTTAATTCATAAATTTTATTCCTATGAGAAAAAAGAAGATCATTTTAATTTTTACAGCCTGTTTTATCTATTTTTTAACGCCCCATTTAGCAAGGGCACAAGAAGCAGCTGTTGAAGAAAGTATTCGTACAATAATGAGTCAAACTAATGTGGTTGGTGTTTCAGTAGCGGTAGTAAAAAATAATAAAATTATTTATACTCATTCATTTGGATTAAAAAATATAGAAGCAAATATGCCTCTTACCGACGACTGTATTTTCAGAATAGCCTCTATTTCAAAATCTTTTTCTGCTACTTCTATTATGCAATTAGTAGAAGCTAAGAAACTTTCATTAGAAGATGATGCCAGTAATTTATTAGGTTTTACTTTAAGAAATCCAAAATTTCCTGATAAAGTAATTACCTTAAAAATGTTATTATCCCACCGCTCTTCTATTAACGATAGCCAAGGATATTTTTCATTAGATTCCATTAACCCTGTTACTAACCCCAATTATGCAAAATGTTATAATAATTATGAGCCAGGTACAGGTTATATGTATTGTAATTTAAATTACAA
>RFVO01000111.1 GCA_009928005.1 Chitinophagia bacterium
TGTTTGGATAAGTAACAGTACCTGCAGTTAATGTTCCACTTGTTTTTACATTGGTGACAGCGGTGGATCCTGCAATAGTTACTCCATCAGCACCCAATTGTATTGTATTGGGTGCAGTACTTGATGCTTGATAACCAATGGCAGTTGAGTTGGCATATCCAGCGGATGCATAATAACCAATAGCTGTTGAATTGTTACCACCAGCACTTGAGTAGGTACCAAGTCCTATAGCATTATTTCCACCGCTATTTGCAGCAAATCCAACCGCGACAGATTGAGTTCCTTGTCCATTCTGTGCAGCATTTGATCCAATGGCAATTGAATATGCTCCCTGATTTGTTTGTGCTGTTACACTTCCAATAGCAATCGATCCAATTCCTTGACTATTTTGTCCTGCTCCACTACCTACTGCAACTGCATAAGCACTTTGTGTAAAGGTGCCTGCACTAGAACCAATTGCAATAGATTGACTTCCTTGAGCTGTTTTACCTGCATCACTACCAATTGCAACTCTTACTCCAGTTAAACCTATAGCAGATTGAATGCCTGCAATACTTGTTTGACCTGTTCCTCCATTGGCTACAGCAACAGTTCCAGTAATACTTGATGCATTGACTGAAGTAGATAATGTTTGCCAACTAGGTATTCCACTTGTAAGTTGTAAAAACTGTCCATTGGTTCCTTTGGCTAATAAACCAGTCGTATTATTGGCTGTTTGATAGGGAATAGATCCTGCAGCTCCTCCTTCCAAATTAGTTGCTAATAATGCGGTACCATTTAAACTTGCTGTAATATTATTAGCAGAAAAATCACCTACTGCATCTCTTGCTACAATAGTATAAGAAGTATTGGATGCAGTGGCAGATGTTGCACTATTACTTACTTTTCCTGCTGTAGATATAGTGGCTAAGTTAGCATCGGTGATGCCTGCAGTTCCAGATAAATTAGAATTATTTAATCCTGTAAGATTAGTCACAGCAGTGCGCACAAATGCAGTAGTTGCCAATTGAGTGGTATTAGTTAATGCCGGTGCAGTTGTTGAAGTGGGCGTTCCTGTAAAGGATGGAGAAGAAATAGTGGCTCTTAATAAAATATCTGAAGTATTGGCGGTAATACTTGCTGTATTGGAATTAATTTTTGTATTGAGTGATGTAATGCTTGAAGTATTTGCACTTACATTGGTATTTAGACTAACAATTGAATTTAGATTGCTCGTTATACTTGAAGTGTTTGCATTTACTTTATTAGTAAGTGTTGTCTCGGCACCTGTGGCTCTTGTAGTTTCAGCAGTAATAGATGCCACACTTGAAACAATTCTATTAGATAATCTTATTGTGTCTGCCTTTTGTAATAAATAAGAAGTATCCGTTATTTTTAATTTTAATGCTAAAGCATTTAAAGTAAGGGTTGATACTGGCTTATCTATATCTCTAATATTGTCAACACTATCTAAATGCAAATCAAGTGGTGTTACGCTAACTGTACCTAAATGCCCGTTTACAGATTGTACCGGAGGTGCAGGAGTTAATAATTCAGTCCAGTTGGCCCTTACACTTGCTGGTTGTCTAGCTAAAACAAAATTCTTACTTGAATCTATCCTAACTACTATACTACCCACTAATCTATCTGTGGGCAAACCCATTCCATTGGTGAAACTTAGCATTTCTGCTTGACTATTCACTACATCAACTGATGAAAAAGAAATAGGTGGTATTTGATCTGAAGGTATCACCCCTACTGCATTTAAGCTGGCTACTCCATTTTTTACACCTATTTTATTGACATCTAATTTTAAATTGATTCTATTGGATAAACTAACTGTATCTGCTTTTTGTAACAAATAAGAAGTGTCAGTAGTTTTAAACTTTGTTCCAACCGTTGTAGTTAAACTATTAAAATCTGTAGTATTGGCTTTTACATTAATTCTATTGGATAAACTAGCTGTATCTGCTTTTTGTAATAATAAAGAAGTATCCGTTATTTTTAGTTTTTCAGCTAGTAATACAGTTACATCAGAAATTGTTCCTGCATTGGCTTTTAAATCAATCCTTGCAGATAAACTTAGTGTATCAATTGCTTTTAACCTTGCATTTAAAGAGTCGCTTAATTTTTGTTGAGTTAAAAGTCCCATAGCTACCCAACCCGTATTTAAACTAACATCAGCTGTAGTTAATTTATATAATGAATCATTAGCTTGCACATACACCATCATGCCTTGCTTTCTTCTTCTAACTAAAATTGAATTTCTTGAAGCTATACTTGATACAGTCATCAAACCTCCTTGACCAAGTGTGTCTAAATGTGTTGGATATGTTGAATTTGCATCCTGGGTTGTTGCATAAGAACCTAATTTAGTTTGTGCATTTAATTTAAAATTAAAAAACAATATCAAGGCTATTAAAAATATTTTATGTTTCATTTTTATAAATTTATCTGAATGACACACCATTCAGTGTTGAGCTATATGTTTCTTTTGATGTATACACTTTATAGTTTTGCGAATACCCTTGTGCATTAGTGATTGTAACTATTGACTTAGTATAGGAATCAATTTGTTCTAAACCATTGTATATAATGGAGGTTAAATCAGGACTTGTTGCTAGATAGGCAAAAAATACATTTTGAGTACCTGTTGGTATTAGATTACCTGTAAAGGTTTGGTTAGCACCAGCATTATCAGAACTTGGTGCCGATGTTAAGGTTCTAATATCAGCAGTTGAACCAAAAGGCGAACTAATTCCTCCCCAATACCTTTTAGAATAAGAAGAAAAACTTAAACTAGCAGAAGTTGAACTAGCTGTGATGGTATTTGGATAAGGGGTACCTAGATTATCATTTTTTGTTGCAGTACCCGCGGCATAGTTCACTGCTACACTATAACTTACTGTAGTGGTTATAGGACCAGGTGAATTGGTATTAGCAGAAAGTGCAGTACCGTCTTTATAAAATATAGTTGTTGTAGCATTACCTCCATCATTTTTAGTATATGAACTATTTAAGGTTATCACATCAGGGTCATATCCAATTTCATAAGAACCAGCTGCAGGGCTTGCACTTATTGAAACTGATGGAGAAGAAAAAGAGGGAGCGACAGATTTTGAAACTAGGTCTAATAAAAAATCATCAAGTGTTTTTCCTTTAGCCGGTATGGTTGTACCATTTGCATATTTACCTAAACTACCGCCACCATAATTTACCACTACATCTTTAGTAAATTTCTTTGCATACATGGCTAGGATAGCAGCCGTATCTACTTTTTGTAATAAAAATGAAGTGTCTGCTTTTTTTAATAAACTACTTGTATCTGCAATATTTAATTTTAAGTCAAGGGCAGTTCTTGCAGCAAAAGAAAGTGGCTTGGTTTCATCACTTGTATTATCCACATTTGTCAAATCAGTTATATTTGCTTTTCTTAAATCGACATAGCCATACAAACCATTCACAGTTTTTACTGGAGCGTCTGGGTTGACTAGTTCAACCCAATTTTCTCTATTACTTGCAGGTAATTGTGCTAAAACAAAATTCTTGCTTGAATCTAATCTAACCACAATACTTCCTATTAGTCTATCGGTTGGTAAACCTGTTCCAGAAGTGAAACTTAACATAGCGGCCATACTATTCACTACATCTACCGAAGAAAATGAAATAGCAGGTATTTGAACGGAAGGAATTTTTTTTGAAGCATCTAAACTAGCTACTCCATTAAAAGCACCTACTTGAGATTTTCTGAGTAAGCTAGCAGTATCTGTAGTATTTAATTTTAAATTAATTCTATTAGATAAAGTAGATGTATCTGCAACATTCAATTTTAAATTAATTCTGTTTGACAAGCTAGCAGTATCAGCCTTTCTTAATAATAGAGCAGTATCTGTAATATTCAATTTAAAATTAATGCGGTTAGATAAACTTACGGTATCGGCCTTTCTTAATAATAGAGCAGTATCTGTAATATTCAATTTAAAATTAATGCGGTTGGATAAACCCGTGGTGTCAATGCTAGCTCCCCCACTTGAAAAATTATAGCTTGCCAACTGCGTCGGTGTTACATAGGCCTTAGTACTATCTACTATATTTAATTTAAGGTCTAAAGCTGCCTGCGTTAATTTACTAATAGGCTTAAGGGTATCTGCTGTATTGTTTACTTTATCTAATGCAAGATTGGATTTTAATGTAGTCAGGCTATTTGAACCAGTGCCCCCTCGAGCAACTGGAACAATACCTGCTATATTTTCTGCATTCACACCGTTAGCAAACTTGGCGTAAGCAACGTATTGAAACTGTGTGGTACCCATACTAATAAAATTATTTCCAGCAAATGGGTCAATTTCTATTTTTAAAAACTTAGGACTAAGCTTCCAATCAATATCTGCAAAGTTCCCTAAGGTTATAAGTGTTTCTGCATCGCCAATAACAGCAGTAAACAAACCTTGTGCATTGGTTTTTACTTTTCTAATTTCAATATATTCAGGTATGCCGGTGGCAGTACCTTGAAGAATACTTAATTTTAATGTAATGTCTTGCGATGCAATAATGACATTATTCGTTGTTCTAGCTACGCCCTGAAAATTTAAACCAGTCTGTGCACTAGC
>RFVO01000112.1 GCA_009928005.1 Chitinophagia bacterium
AAGTAGGGGCTAATCAGATACTAATTAGCTTTATTCCATAAATTTCTGATACTTAATTTGTATCTTAACCTTCTAAATTATTTAAAATGAAAAAATTAAGTTCATTATTATTATTGGTTACGCTAATATTTAGCGCTTGTAATTTCGATAATAATAAGCCTTCGGCATACCACGACAATACGAATAGAGAAGATACGCTTGCTGGTGGCGTTAAATTAATACCTATTACAACTAGTAAAGGCGTATTTAATGTTTGGACAAAAAGAGTGGGAAATAATCCTAAAATAAAGGTTTTATTATTACATGGAGGCCCGGGTTCTACGCATGAATATTTTGAATGTTTTGATTCTTATTTTCCTAAAGCAGAAATTGAATATTATTACTATGATCAATTAGGTTCAGCTTATTCCGATAATCCTAACGATTCTAGTTTATGGAATTTACCAAGGTTTGTTGAAGAAGTAGAAACTGTAAGAAAGGCCTTAGGTATGGACTCTTCTAATTTCTTTTTATTAGGCCATTCTTGGGGTGGTATACTAGCCACAGAGTATGCGCTTAAGTATCAGAAAAATTTAAAGGGACTTATTATATCTAACATGGTGCCTTCAATTCCTGATTATGTGAAATATGCAAATGAAGTATTAGGGCCTAAACTACCTAAAGAAGTGCTTGCATCAATTCGCGCCTTTGAAGCCAAGGGCGATTACACAAATCCAGCTTATTTAAAAATTATTACAGACTATTATTATCCAGAGCATATTTTAAGAATGCCTGCAGCCAATTGGCCTGATCCTGTAAAGCGTGCTTTTGCTAGAATGAACTATCCTTTGTATTTAAAAATGCAAGGTCCTTCTGAATTTGGTGTAGTAGGAGATGCAGTATTGAAAAATTGGGATCGCAAAGCCGATTTAAATACTATTACAGTACCTACTTTAAGTATAGGCGGTGAGTTTGATACCATGGACCCTAAGGCTATGGAAGAACTTTCTAAACTAGTAAAAGATGGCCAATTTTTATATTGCCCCAAAGGGTCACATATGTCAATGTATGACGATCAGTTTACTTATTTCACTGGTTTAGTGAAGTTTATCAAAGGGGTAGATGCCAGAAAATAAAGATGTAAATTTTTCTATTTAAGATCAATTTTTACACTTAACCAATAGTTTCTTCCTGCCATTGGGAAGTAATTATTGGAAGTAGTGGTTGTGCCTCCATAAATATAGCTATAAGTATATCCATTGGGTTCATATAATTTATTGAAAACATTATTGGCATAGAATTGAATTAGCATTGACCATTTAGGTTTTGAAATAATATTATGTGATAAATGAATGTCTTGTAAGAAGTAAGCTTTTAATAATCTGGCCTCATTTTGGGTGTTGTCTAAGTATTGTTTAGAAACGTATTTGCTAACTAAGTTTAGATTCCATTTAGTATTGAATTTAATACCTAATGTATGATTGGCTGTTAAATTAGGTGACAATGTGATATCGGTATTTTTATGTAAAATGAATGCTTGTCCTCCAGCATCATAGTCGTCAAAATATTCAGTAAAAGCATCTATTTTATTTTGACTTAGTGTAATATTTCCTGCACTTGTCATAAATGAATTCAGTTTCCAGTTTTCAACAAGTTCAATCCCTATTCTTTTACTCTTGGGTACATTGGTTCTGGTATAAGCACCAATATCATTTATTTTACCGGTAAGCACAAGTTGGTCTTTATAGTACATTAAATAAATATTTGCACCCCATTCAAAATTACCTTTTTTGGTAGTAAAGCCAGTTTCAATATCTGTAAGCACTTCTTGTTTAGGTTGTTCATTGATGGCCGCTTCAAAATCATCTCTATTGGGTTCTTTATGCGCAATAGCTATACTAGTATAATAATTCGTATTTTTTGATTTATAAAACAAACCTGCCTTGGGGTTAAAGAAATTAAAGTGTCTTTTTATGATTAAATCTGGAGTATGATCAAAACCAAACATATTATGGGCAACATTTCTATATTGAATGTCTACAAAACTGCTTAAAGCATTAGTGATTTGATGGTTCCATTTTATATATGTGTTCACATCTTTTTTTATTGCATTGTTAAAATAATAGTTAAAATTAGGTTGTATGCCTATTGACTGTAAATAGGGGAGTCTTCCATAATGAAGACCATCATAAGTATTCCAAGCACCCCCTAAAGTAAATTTATTCTTTCCTTCTTCATACACAAGTGAGGCTATCTGTCCATAAAAATTATTGTCTAACCATTTTCTTCTCACTAAATCTATGATAGCATAAGGGTTTATTCTAATGGCGTTTATAGAATTACTAGGAGGGTTTATTATATAATCAGACAATTGAACACCGCCTTTATATTCTTCATAATAGCCCTTGCCTCTAGTTAGAAATACAGCAGTATTCCAACTTAGTTTTGAGTTTATTGTTTTATTGTAAAAAAGTTGATAATGTGTTTGCTGGTAATTATCGGTTTGATTCTTATAAGGGGCATCGGGCTTTTCCATACCTGCTGGGTTATAAGTTCTTTGGGTTGCTAATAATTCCTCGGGTACACCATACCATGATTGATAAGTTTTTTCCCATCCAGAAAATATATTTAGTCTTAAAGAAGACTTATTACCCCAATAAGTACTACTTACATAAAACGATTTTAGTTTTGAATTAGCTCGGTCCATATACCCATTGCTACTTATATTACTTACACGACCATCAATAGTAAAATGGTTATTGAGTAAACCTGTACCTAGTTGTAAGGTATTTTTTAAAGTATTAAAAGAACCTGCACTTGATTGTAGCGATAAATATTTTTCAGGATTATAATTATTGGTAGCTAAATTAATGCTGGCCCCAAAAGCCCCAGCTCCATTCGTAGATGTACCCACACCTCTTTGTATTTGAACACTATTTAAACTAGAGCTAAAATCGGGTAGGTCTACAAAATAGGTAATCATACTTTCTGCATCATTATAAGGTATACCATTTAAGGTTACATTAATTCTAGTACCATCACTGCCTCTAATTCTTAGGCCAGTATAGCCCACGCCTGTTCCAGCATCTGAATTCACCACCACAGAAGGCGTATTTTGCAATACAAAAGGAAGATCCTGTCCGTAATTTAATTGTTGAATACTTGTTTTGTTCAAGTTGCTAATTGCAAAGGGGCTGTTTTCACTAGCCCTCACCGACCTTACTTCCAAAGGAGGAAGGTTTCGGATGCTATCAGTAAATGTTTTAATACTGTCTTTACTCTTAGGAGTAGACAACTGTTTGGTTTGAGCCATACCATTGGCTACAATAAATAAAAAGGCAAATGTTCCCAATAACTTAGTCATTACTAAAGTTTACATGTTTACAAAAAATTGATAATGGGAACAGGAATAATAGCTATGAGAAGTGCGCGTCTTGCGTTGACCTTCCCTTCGCAGGCATTACCCTGTTCAGGTTCAACGGGTTTTTTCTCAGCTTTTTACAGCACCCCGAGGACAATGCAAAAATAGGCAGGAAAATGATACAATGCTTTGTAACTTTATGATAATATTTACGTTTTAAGTAATAAACACGCTTTAATATGAAAAACATTCTTTTTGCCTTGTTATTATTTACGGGCTTTGTAGTGAATGCACAGGATAAAAAATCAATAGTTTATGACGAAAATGCCCAACTAAGAAAGGTGCCTAGTTTTACAGCTATTAGTGTATCTAGTGCTATTGATTTGTATTTAACCCAGTCTAATAAAAATGAAGTGGCCGTTAGTGCAAGTAATGATGAGATCAGAGATCATATTGTAACTGAAGTAGTAGGAGGAACTTTAATTATAAGGCTTGGTGAAAGAGGAACTTGGTTTAGCTGGAAAAAATGGGGTAATTATAAAACCAAGGCTTATGTTAGTATTAAAGATATAGATGCATTAACTGCATCTGGTGCAAGTAATGTCCATTTAATAAATACCATTGAGTCCCCTAAAATGAGAATTAAATTATCAGGTGCTTCTGATTTTAGAGGAAATTTAAAGGCAGGTACTTTAATGTATCAATTAACGGGCGCTTCAGATTATAAAGGAGAAGTAATAGCAAATAGTATTGATATTGATGGATCTGGTGCTTCTAATATTGAATTAGCAGGTAGTGTAGATGATTTAGCTTTAGAAGTATCTGGAGCAAGTGATGCGAAATTATATAATTTAACTGCAAAGGGTGCAATTTTAAGAGCCTCTGGTGCAAGTCATGTGGGTGTAACTGTTACAGAAATTTTAAGAGCAAGTGCTAGTGGCGCTAGCGATATTAATTACAAAGGCAACCCAACTGTAAAAGAGTCTTCTAATTCAGGTGCCTCAAATATTCGACGTAGGAATTAATAGTATACGGTTTTAATATTTAGTAAGTATAAAAAGGAAATTTTAAGGTTTCCTTTTTTATTTCCAATTATTTTAATATCCAC